>JAJTHM010000130.1 GCA_021297855.1 Sphingobacteriales bacterium
TATTTGACGATATAGTATTTCGAACAAGGGAAATTGTAAGAAAAGGTAGGAGTTTTGAACGAAAAAAACGACCTAGAAAAAACTACTCCATGAATTATAAAAAACTGTAAATTAGCTTAACTAAACGACATTGATATATATTCAATTAATAATCAAGCTAATTTGTCAGACAATGATAGAATAAGTCCAAATAATCAGACAAAAAATGGGAAATCTTAAAAATAGGCTTGAAAACAAAAAATAAAGTATTATCTTTGCACACTCAAAAAACGAAGAAGAGATATGTACGCAATCGTAGAAATAGCTGGGAAGCAGTATAAAGCAGAACAAGGAAAATTCCTTTATGTAGATTTATTGAATGGCAAAGAAGGTGAGAAAATATCATTTGACCGTGTACTATTGACAGATAATGGCGGTAAAGTGAGTGTAGGAACTCCGACGACTGGTACTAGTGTATCTGCTACTATTCTAAAGCACAAGAGAGCGGACAAAGTGATCGTTTTCAAAAAGAAAAGAAGAAAGGGATACAAAGTAAAGAATGGTCACAGACAAGGCTATACACAAATCCAAATTGAAAGTATTTAATTTTAAACACCTATAAATTAGAAAGAAATGGCACACAAGAAAGGCGTCGGTAGTTCGAAAAACGGAAGAGAATCACATAGCAAGAGATTAGGTATCAAATTGTTTGGAGGACAAGCAGTAGAACCAGGTAATATCATTGTTCGTCAAAGAGGAACAGCATTTCACCCAGGGAATGGTGTAGGAATTGGTAAGGATCATACTATTTTTGCAATGGTAGAAGGTGTAGTCGAATTCAAGAAAAAAGCAAACGAGAGAACATTTATAAGCGTTCTTCCAAAAGCATAATCAACCCATTTACTATAAATAAACATAAAAAACTCTGCTAGGAATACTGGCAGAGTTTTTTTTATATATTTTTGAAGCATGAATACGAGTACATATAGTTACAAAGATATATTTAAGGAGCAGGAGAAGAATCTGGCCCAGCTCCAAAACACCTATATACACAATGCCAAACTGGATGCGTTTGATGATTTCTACAGACTAGGCTTCCCTACGCGCAGGCATGAGGCTTGGAAATATACCAATGTTTCGGCCTTTACTAGAGCCTCACTCAATCCTCTTTTCTTCCCTCAGAGTCATAATGATATCAAGAAGAGTGATTTCCGCTACTACGATCATATCAAAGCCAATAAACTAGTGGTGGTCAATGGTAGCTTTCAGAAACATTTATCCGAGATACATGAAGATCCAGAAAAGGTTTCTATTATGTCTATTTCAGAAGCGATTACAGGAGGGGATCCATGTTTTGCCAAGCATTTTAATTCACTAGCTCAAAATAGTCAAGATCATTTCGCCGCTCTCAACACCTCTATGTTCGGAGATGGAATATTGATACATGTGCGAAAAAATGTCAAATGTCAATATCCTATTATCTGGTTCTTTATTTCCAAAGACAATTCCGACTGCATTATCAATCCACGAAATCTAATAATACTAGATAAAGGTGCTCAAGCTGAAATCATCAAAGATCATCAAGGACTCTCTACGGGAGATTATTTTATCAATGCCGTGACCGAGATCATACTATCCGAAGATTCTACTCTGGATTTGACCTCCATTCAAAATGAGACTTCACATGGATTGCACTATGTAAGTACCAAGGAAATCACCCAAAAGAAAAACTCTACCTTAAATTTTAATACGATCTCTCTATCGGGAAAATTAATTCGCAATAATCTGCGCTCAGTGCTGCAAGAAGAAGGAATCAACTGCAATATTCGAGGCCTTTATTATGGGAAAGACCACGATACGATAGATAATAATTTTCTTGTCGAACATAAAGCAGAAAACTGTGTGAGCAATCAGCTCATCAAGGGTATTTTGAAAGACGAGTCTAATGGCATATTCACTGGTAAAATATTTGTGCACAAAGGAGCTAATAAAACCAATGCTTATCAAAAGAACAACAATCTTCTTCTTTCTGAAAATGCGACGATGAATTCTCGCCCTCAGCTAGAAATCTATGCGGACGACGTCAAATGTAGCCACGGGGCAACGAATGGTCAGATAGACGAAAATGCTAAATACTACCTCATGTCCAGAGGCTTGACCGAAGAAACAGCTTATTCCTTTATTCAATATGCTTTTGTTGCAGAGGTCTTTGGGTTTATTAAAAATGAAGGTATTCGAGATTACTTAGATGAAGTATTTCGTTACAAATTGGGACTGGGAAATATATAATAGTTTAAAGTTTAAAGTAGCAAGATAAAAGTTCAAGGTATTTCGACCTTGAATTTCTAAGCTACACTCCTATGAGTCTCCATCCAAGGGGACTCATAGGGGGTGAAAATCTATATTTATTAAAATATTTATATATTTTTAACTTTTAAAAATTGGGGGGGGTATCTTATCTTTGTGATAGAAGATTTTAATGTGGGCTTTTTGATAAAAATTTTCTAAAAAAAACTATCAAAAAAAACCTAATGAAATGCATCCTCACAGCATATTTCAAAATTTTGACGGTTCTAATTGAGAACTGTTATGCTGTGTCTTTATCAAATACACTAAATATAAAAACAACCATAGGTAAGCCTAGCTCGGGAAAAGTGAACTTATCCTATGGCTCTTCACACATTATACAGATGCCTATGAGGTATCCCACAGGCTTTGTGTAATGAATTAAGGCGGCGAAATTAGAAAAAATTATGGTATTCGGTGCTAAATTCTTTAAATTTACACTGGGTTTGAGTATAATGCCCGCCCAATTACAGACTAGAAGTAATATCCCTTCACACGCTTTTTATCACATTTTTTACTTCTAAATTTTTACAAATGAAAAAATTAATTTTATTTATATCTCTATTTTTAGTAGGGAAGACTTTTGGGCAGACGTTGACTGTAATTAATAATTCTGGAACAGTTCTGGAATTTGTACAATATGTAGAATGGGACGATCCTGGATGCCAAAACACAGTTAATTATTATAATGTAGCAATTCCTACAGGCACTACTCCTTTTACATTGACTTCAGGTAATATGTTTATCACTGCAACGATTTGGGAACCTACTACTTCAACCTATGCAAACACTGCCTTTCTTTCGCCATATTCTTGCCTCGGTACAGGACAAACTACGGCAACTATTTGGCTTGGAGGTGGATTACACATAATGACATGGACTGAGAACTCTAGCACACATGATGTAACACTTGTAATTATTAATCGTTTAGATATTTAGTGATACTATAATTTCTAAGCTGCATATCTGACGTGCTTTGCGTGAAAGTATTTTTGCACTTGCTTTTTATTTTTCTTTCTTTCTTTCATAAATGATTCTACATTTTCTCGCATCTGA
>JAJTHM010000058.1 GCA_021297855.1 Sphingobacteriales bacterium
CAGATGCGAGAAAATGTAGAATCATTTATGAAAGAAAGAAAGAAAAATAAAAAGCAAGTGCAAAAATACTTTCACGCAAAGCACGTCAGATATGCAGCTTAGAAATTATAGTATCACTAAATATCTAAACGATTAATAAATCTAGGATAGTATGCAGTCCTTCTTTTGCTGTGGCTCTGCCTCCGCTAGTTAGCACTCGCTCAAACCCTAGGTCAATAATCATATTGATTGACTTTTCTATATTACTTACCAAATCAATTGCTCTATGAAAAGTAGCTGGTTTATTCTTCCATTTTTTAAGC
Organism: Sphingobacteriales bacterium; assembly: GCA_021297855.1. Lineage (GTDB taxonomy): Bacteria > Bacteroidota > Bacteroidia > Chitinophagales > JADJOU01 > CHPMRC01. The sequence continues at coordinate 303 of JAJTHM010000058.1, forward strand.
AACTCATCACAAGCAGCAATATTTACTTCACTATTCTCATCTAAAATACCAAAAACAATACCATCTATATTTAGATGATGACAAATCTCGATGTCAGATTTCATAATATCTAGCTCATCTTTGCTGTAAACAAAATGTCCTCCTCTAGGACGAATCATCACATAAATAGGTATATCCGAAATTTCTTTTGCTTTTTTCATCATACCGTAGGATGGGGTACATCCTCCATCTATCAAATTTTCAAAAAGCTCTATGCGTGAGGCGCCACCTTTATTGGCATTGATAATGGAGTCTAAATTACAACAGGCTATTTCTAATTGCTTCACTACAATAAACTCATATACTGTGATACGCCTAATCTATCCGCCCCAGCATTGACCATTTCTACGGCTAATTCCCGACTCGAAATGCCCCCCGCTGCCTTTATTTTAATTTCAGGCAAGAGCATCTTTCTGAACAATTTTACATCTTCTAATTTTGCTTTTCCATAAATGCCAGTTGAGGTCTTGACATAGTCCGGCTTGTGCTTATTGGCTAGTTCTAATAGTTTCAAAATTTGCTCCTTAGTCAGTTCCGATGATTCTATAATCCATTTTGAAATCACTTTATTTTGTTTGCAAATATCCACCCAAGCCAAGGTCTCTTCCTCTATATTCTCAAAATCATTATTCGACAAATACCCACGATGCACTACATAGTCTATCTCATCGGTACCTCGACTAATAGCATCCTTCAGCTCAAATAATTTTGCTGGAATTGTCTGATAGCCTGCAGGGAAACCTATAACAGTAGCTAGTTTCACCGAAGAGGGACTCAACTCCTTCTTACAGATTTCTATCATAAATGGTGGAATACAGACGGCAGGGAAATTAAATTCAACTGCATCCTTGCAAAGTATTATAAACTCTTCTTTTTTCGCTTCTGGCTTTAAGATTGTGGCATCAAGATATAGATTCAGTTGCATCAGCTTGAATTAATTTATAAGATGTCTTTCCCAAAATAGAAAGAAACTTTCTAGTAATTTTTTGATTGGCCTCAAAATCGAATTCACTTTTAAAATCAACAATTTGATTGTTTTCTAGCCTACCTTGGCCCCATGCTTTGATATAATAATTTTCTATAGATATGGCTTCAACTTCATTGTCGCCCCAGATGTTAAAAACATAATAACCGGTTTGTACTGGACAGAAAAAATCTTTTGATAGCTTAGCCATAAAAGTTTCATTGTACTGCTTTACATGTATATCTTGCAGTAATTCCTCATCCACATAAATCTGCTTTTTTAATACTTGCAGTTGAGCTATTTCTGGACTGTGATTAAATTTATCTTTGAGCTTTTCCGCACTGCGAAATGATGAACTATAAATAATAGGGGAAACAGACTCGAGCTCTAGAGACTTGGTTCTGCTAATGGATAAGTAGTTTAAATTTTTTTCATCATGCTTTATGTAAATAGAGAATGTATCATTTTGAGCTTTAAAGGGCTTATTGTAGCGCGGTCTGTGAAACTGAATATCATTCATCATTTTCATTTCTGCTTTAAATAAATCCTCCATAACATCAAGAGTAAGACTTCGTGTGTGCTCTAATAATCGCTTGTAGAAATAATCATTATGCTGAGCTCCAGTGACTATTTCATATACCCTCTTTTGAAAGTTTTTTGAAATATCGATGTGAATAATTTCATCTTTGTCATTATGAAAATAAACAATGCCCGAAGAGTGATCCAGCACTTTACCATTCTTTATTTCCCAATGCTCAGGAAATTCTACAATGTGATTCTGCTCTTTAATTTCTGTGAATAGAAAATCAAATTCAGCTTGCTCTAAAATTTTGTGCAGCAGGTGAGCAGTAGCTTTTGCATCATCTAGCGCCCTATGTGCATTGACAAGAGGAATATTTAGATACCCCGTGATATTAGTTAAACTATAGGAGCCCAAACCATGAAACACTTTCTTTGCTGATTTTACAGTACACAGTCTTTTGCCATCTAGTGGTCGACCGATTTCTAAAAACTGCCGTTTAACCAAGCCATAATCAAAGTCTACATTATGAGCTACAAAGATTTTATCTCGCAATAGCTCTTGAATAGTATCTGCTATATCTTCAAACTTAGGCTGCGTAGCCACCATTTCATTTGTTATCCCCGTCAGCTTAGTTACATACCAGTCTATTTTCTTCTGTGGATTGACAAGTGCTTGATATTCTTGCAGTATTTCTTTCCCATCGGAAATAACTATTCCTATTTCCGTAATCATAGTATCTACTGGTCTGCCACCGGTAGTCTCTACGTCCACTACAGCAAAAAGTTTTTTCTCTACACTAGTCAAAATCTACCTCTATCGTGTTTTTTAATAAATCATCCATATTCTCGCGCTTGCGAATCAAAGCATGTTTCTCTCCTGAAACAAGAACTTCTGCAGGCTTGAATCTGGCATTATAGTTCATACTCATTTCATAGCAATAAGCTCCTGCATTATGAAATGCTAATATATCTCCTTCATTGACTTCTGTCAGCATTCTATCCCAAGCAAACGTATCTGTTTCGCATAAATTGCCAACTATAGTATAAATTCTTTCTGTACCACTAGGATTGGAAATATTGTCAATACGATGATAAGAGCCGTAAAGCATAGGGCGAATCAAATGATTAAATCCTGAATCTACACCTACAAAAACTGTGGCGGGTGTTGGCTTAATAACATTTGTTTTTACTAGAAATGTTCCAGACTCACTGACAAGATACTTACCAGGTTCAAACCACACTTCCACTTTACAGTTTCTTTCTTTCTGAAATTCTTCGATTGGACCAGAGATAATATCTCTCAATTTTTGAACATCTGTTTCTTTCTCATCTTCCTTATATGGCACTTTAAATCCACTTCCTAAATCTAATATTTTTAAATTCGGAAATTCTCTAGCAATATCGAGCAGCACTTCTAAGCCTTGCAGAAAAACCTGCATATCTTTAATTTCACTTCCCGTATGCATATGGACTCCCTCCACATTTATATTCAGGGTTTTGACCACACGCAAAACATGCCGCAATTGATGAATAGAAATACCAAACTTACTATCAATATGACCCGTTGATATATTATAATTCCCACCCGCCATAATATGGGGATTGAATCGAATAATCACTGGATAATTTCCTTGATAATAATTTCCAAACTGCTCAAGTATACTTATGTTATCAATATTGATATGTACGCCGAGATCCACAGCCTCTTTAATTTCATCGAAAGCCACACAATTCGGGGTATAAATAATGTTCTTTGGTTCAAAGCCGACTTTTATTCCTAACAAAACCTCATTGATAGATACCGTATCTAATCCGCATCCCATGTTCTTTATTGCCTTTAATATATTGATGTTGCCCAGAGCCTTGCAAGCGTAAAAGAAGCGTACATCTTTTCCTTCAAACGCTGAGGTCAATTTCCCATAGCGCTCTTCTATCTTCTTTTTGTCATAAACATAAAGCGGTGTTCCATATTCTTCCGCTAGCTCTATCCATCGTTCAGCACTCATCTATTTTGGTTTAATTTTTAGTTACTTTTAAGGTGAATTCGCAGGTCGAGTCCAAGGTCGAAAATTTCGGATTGAGTTTTACCACTGCTTTATAATTCGTCTGTTTTTTATTCTTTTGCATACAACTATCCTCCTGACACACCAGTTTATAATCTTTCACTTTCACGTAGTTTGCCGAATCTTTCTTCACAGAAGAAATAACCTCTTTATATAAAAACAAACTAGCATTGGGTTGGCTAGCTTGCAGTCTCCAAGTAATTGTGTGATTTGTGTCTGCTTTTAGATTGTAGGTCTTTTCTAAATCATTATTGAGTACCCCTTGATAGGACTCACCTTGCTTTCCAGCCTCAGACTCTAATCTAGCAATGTCTTCAATAGACAGCTGCTCCACCTTCACTTCTTGACTACCGTTTTCTTTCTGAACTACCAAATCATCTAGAGGACCTTCCTCTTTATTCTCGCATGTAATAAACAATGTAATTCCCAAATAAAATAATATCTTTTTCATCTATCCTATGTTTTAAATCAATTGATAAATCGAATCCAAATTTCGGCCATACTCATTGTAATCCAATCCATAGCCTACAATAAATTTATTTTCTATTTCAAAGCCTACATAATCTAGTTCAAAATCCTTCTGGAAAGCTTCCTTCTTAAATATCAACGAGGCTAGTTTTATAGACTTGGGCTCTCTGGTCTTAAGATAGTCTATAAAATGGGCTAAAGTATGGCCTGTATCGACAATATCTTCTATAACGATAATATCTCTGTTTTTTATATCTACATTTAATCCCAATACCTCACGAACGTTCTCGGTACTTTGAGTGCCATCATAAGACTTCAGTCGAACAAACTCAATATTGCATAGCAAGCTAATTTTTTTCAAAAGATCACTTGTGAATATAAAAGAGCCATTCAATACACTTAAAAAAAGTGGATTTTTACCTTGATAATCTTCATTGATTCGTCTAGCCAAGTCGCCAACTACCCTATCAATCTTTTCTGAGGAGATATAAGGTTGGAATTTTAAATCTAAAATTTCAATAACTTCACTCACCGGCTAACTCAATGGATTTAAGCTGATACTATATATTCGATAAGAGTTGACGTCTCGCTCAAAGTAGAATTTGTCTAATACTTCGTAAATATTTTTTGCTCGGAAATAAGACGTGTGAAGATTCTGCTCTCCTATTTTTATCCACTGTAGTGTGTAAGAATCCTCCTTTTGATAATGTTTGCTGACATATTCCAAGACCTTGTTAGCTGCTTCTAATTTATCAAGCGCTTTGACAGAATGAAACAAAAAAGATTGAGAGTGTCTTGGATTAAATGTAATGATATCCAATTGAGTGACTTCATTTACTGATTTATACGAAAAAACCAAATGATCTTTTCCTAAACCTAAAATATCGCCAATCTTATACTCTACTTGCTCTAAAGCTTGTTCGCTTCCCATTATACCGTCCTTATTTTAAACTATTAATTGGTATAATACCGTGATAGAAATAACTTAGAATCCCGAAACTTCGGGGGTCTATTAGTATTTCTTCTACGGTATTAAATTTTTACTGCTATTTCATCTACAATGCCGTACTCCAAGGCTTCTTTGGCATCCATCCAATAATCTCTATCAAAATCCTTCAAGATTTTATCTACTGGCTGGCCACAATTTTCTGCTAAAATCTCTGCTAAAATTCTTCTCGTTTTGACTATTTGCTTAGCTGTGATTTCCAATTCAATAGCCTGTCCTTGAACTCCGCCTATGGATGGCTGATGTATCATGACTCTTCCATTGGGGAATATTTTGCGTTTGCCTTTGACACCTTGACTCAGCAGCATAGAGCCCATAGAAGCTGCCAATCCCATGCATACTGTATGAACGGGCGACGCTATCATCTTCATAATATCCAAAAGCGCCAAACCAGCCGTTACAGAACCTCCTGGACTACTTATAAATAACTCAATGTCTTTTCCCGGATCTAGAGAATCGAGCAACATGACTTGATTAATCGCTTTTTCCATAGACTTGTCGTCTACTACTCCCCAAAGATAAACTCTTCGTTTCTTTAAAAAGGCTTCTTCCATTTTTTTGGAGAGACCATTTTCTTCTTTATCTTTCTCCTTTTCTTCCTTTTCTTCTTCGTTGTAGTATATCATTTAATATATTTTTCTTCTTGCAAATTTAAGAATGCGTCGTATTAGAGCCTGTTATTTTTTGTTAGCTAATGATATTGTATACCCATAAACTAGTCTTCTATCCAATCTATTGCTTTGACAAGGGTTTCCTCAGTACTAGTAATCACATCAGGTATAATAGGTCCAAAGTAGATTTTACCCTTTCTATCGATAGCCCATGAAGTTGATAGTGCTATCATAGAACCATTTGATAAATTAAATATTCGATTTCCTGTTGTTTTACCCGCACTGGTCTGTCCAAACAATTTCACATTAGGAAGTCCTATGAGTGATATAGCCGTCATCTCAGCTGCACTTGCTGTTTTATTGTCAATTAAGACCGCTATTTTGGCATTTAAATTTTTGCACTTATACTTTTTTATTCTTTGAGTTACCAAACTTGGTTTCAGAAAAATTTTAATCCATGCTGTTTTATCCTTTCTAGTAAGAAAATATCCCAATGAATCTTCCTGAATAAAAGGCAATATTGAAGATATCATCGGATACATATTGCCTCCTGAGTTTCCCCTTAAGTCAATAATCCACCCCTTCAATTTACCAACGTTGTCCATCGCTTCAATTTGCCTTAAAGCGGAATCTATGTAAAGATAGAGGTCTAAATCTCCTCTATTTGTATAACTTGGGATTGTCAAATGCCCAATTCCCTTTTTTAATTCCACTAGCTTTGGACTTCGAAGATCCATAAGTTTTTGATTGAGGTCTTTTGCTCGCTTTCTAGACCTCCAAAAGGAATGATTGTCACCATATTTTTGTAATTCATTTAAAATTCTTCGCATCACTAAATAACCCGTATCTTGATAATGAGCGGATGTCAAAAAATCCATCTCTTTTCGGAATATAGGCCAGTCGATAGAGTCCGAAAAAATAGAATGTCGCTCAATTATATCCAATACTTCGTTTGTGAATTTTATATGGAGCCTAAGTACAGAGTCTTGAGCAAAAAGACTTAGGTTTACTAAGATACAAAGAAGTGTTAATCGTTTCTTCATTCTGTTAAAGTTATTGCCAATTTCCCTATCGTTTTACCATCTTCAAGCAATTGATGAGCTTGCACCAATTGGCTCTTCTCATAATTAGCCCCTTGAATATGAGAAAATACCCCTTGCTGATATAGTTTATAAACTTCCTGCATACATCGCTCCACTACCTCGGGTTTATTGTCCGCGATCGCCAGCATATTGATGCCTATCATCGATTTACTAGGCATTAAAAACTTGGCAGGAGAGAAAAGGGTTGTTGCGAAATTTAACAACTCGGGAATGAGTGCAAAAATATTCTTTGGGCCACTCAACTTGGACACGCCAAAAATGACATATTTTCCTCCACTAATTAAGGCTTTAAAACCCTGTTTTATATTTCTCCCGCCCGCTACACTATCAAAAATGAAGTCAATTTTCCTGTAAAATCCGAAATCTCGGATTTTTTGATAAATGTCCTCCGTCTTATAGTTGATTGTATGTGGGACACCCAGCGATTTAAGGAAACTCAATTTCTCATCGCTACCGGCTATGGCTATGATATTACATTTTTTCCATAGGGCTAACTGCACAATCCCTAATCCCACACCACCAGCTGCAGCGTGGACTAAAATAGTATCTCCCTCTCTTAAATTGATAGACTCTATAGCTGCACAATATGCAGTAGAAAGCTGTGTAGCCATAGCTAATTGTTTATAGGCAGGAATCTGGGGATCTATTTTGATACAAGCTCTTTCATCAGTAATGGAATAGTCTGCGTAACCGCCAAATCTGGTCAAAGCGACCACATAATCACCCTTAGCGAATTTAGAAATTCCACTACCTACTTCTTCGACCACTCCACATACATCATAACCTAAAACACAAGGCATTGAAGGCATATCTGGGTAAAGACCCAATCGTGCCATCACATCTGCATAGTTTAGACCAAAGGCCGAAACCTTAATTAAAACATCTTTGTCGTTTACTTTTGGTTTTTCGACCTCTCTCCACTCAAATGATTTTTCTGCCTTTCCTTTTTTGATTAAATAAGCTGCTTGCATTAATTAAATTTTCCAGCTAAATTAGCAGGAATAAATTTAACCAATAATTCAAATTCTCCTAGCCAATGTTTACTTAGGTTGAATAGAGGCTATTACACGTTTTACCTCTTCTAGGTCACTATCTTTATAGTCTGTCATCAATACTGCTTTTTGCGATGTATTCGCTTCTTTCAAAGACATCTTCATCTGTCCTTTATCCGATTTTATAGCAAGGACATATACTTCTTCGTTAAGTCCTATCTGTCTGAAATTAAATTTGGAATTTGTTCTATACTCATCTCGAAATAATGATTTCTGACGCTTCATAATCAAATAAACTTTTACAAAATCAATCGTGTTCGCATCTACTATAAAGGTTGTCAACTGATTTGGATTAAACCTATCGCAATTTATCCAACCTAAATTTGCGCTTGTTATAACATAATATCCATAATCAACAATTGCCTGCATTTCTGCTTTTTTAGCCATAGCTTCTTTATATTCTACAACCTTCTGTGCACTATCCGTAGCATTATCTACTGTATAATCGCTCATGTCTCCGCCTATGGAGGTGATATTATATTTTCCAAAAGGTTCTTGCGTAATTTTAAATGGTATGGATAAAGAATAGATAGACTCAATAGCTGCACCATCTAGCATAGCAGGGGTCCATTTTGGCATCATTTCAACTATTCGCATCGCCTCCTTGTCTAGTGAACTCTCTATTCCCTTTTCCAATTTGGGCTCAAGGACTTCTCCATTTTCGCTGATAATAAATTTAATCTTTACCGTACCCTCTACTCCTTTAGAAAAAGCTTTGGTTGGATACCTTCTGTTCTGTTGGATAAAATGTTTTAAGGATTCTTTTCCTTCGGCAAAAATCGGGAGCGTTTTACGCGAAACAACCTTTCCCGGCTTTTCGGCAGCTTGCTTCCAATTGACATCGTCTTTTACCCTTTCTCCATAAAACGTCCTCATCCCAGGACTGCAATCATTGCAAGGCATACTGACTTTTATATTCTTTCCTTTGCGAATGGCTACTTGCTGATTATCCTCTAATGCTTCTACGTTGATCATGCCCCCGGACTCCAGCGGCCGACCATCGCTTCGAGTTGTTAGTCCCTTTTCGATAAAATCTAAAACGGAAACGTATTCCTGCACTTTAATTTTAACTTTTTCAGCTAATTCTCCCGTGGAAGAGTTAATTAATGTGCCTGCTTTTATAAATATCTTAGTTCCTTTTTTACATACTATCGTCGTGTCATTTAAGGCGTCAATAGTAAATTCCTGAGGCGTGTCATCCGATTGGAATGGGTTTTTATTTTCATTTTCCTCAGAGGTAATTATAAAATCTACTCGTCTAAACTCCTTTTCTGCCTCAGGTTTATCTATAGTTTGAGTTTCACCAAAATACCTTAGTTCGATATTTGTTACTGGATAATTACTCGCTAATAAAAAGTCCCGAATGGCTTCTGCTCGTTTTCTTGACAATTCCAAATTATGTTCTTCGTCTCCTACCTTATTCGCATATCCTAGAATTAAAATTTTTTCATTTTTTGATAATGCATTTAGTCGTTCTTTTAAACTAACTTTATGTTCTTCAATAATTTCGCTTGAATTATTATTGAAATAAAACTGAAGTCTGATTTCGGATTGACTATAAATTTGATTCCATAGTATGGGTAGAATTAAAGTTAAAAATAGTCTTGACATTTGAAAAGATTTAGTTCTTTTCTAACTCTATCTCTATTTATTTAGTATATTTTTTAACATTTTAGGATGCTTTATATAAGCCCACAATAATCTCCGCCACTCGTTTCGAAGCGTTTTTTTGTCCTAACATTTGCTTTAACTCAATATAATTAATGATCAAATCTTTTCTATAATTTATGTCTTCTAACTTCCTTATTTCTCGCAATAAATTTTCTTTGTTCAAATCATCTTGGATTAATTCTTTGACAATTTCTCTTCCGAAAATCAAATTGACTAGGGATATAAATGGAACTTTAATCAATCGCTTACCTAGTTCATAATTCAATCGACCACTCTTATAACAAACAATCTGAGGTATCTCTGCAAGGGCGGTTTGAAGAGTAGCTGTTCCAGAAGAAACCAGCGCTAATTCCGAGCTAGCAATAATCTCATCACTTTTATCAAAGACTAATTCTACTTTCCTCTCACCAATTATACTTTTATAAAATTCTATCCCTAAATGGCTCATTGCCGCTACCACAAATCTGTAATCCGATAATTCGGATTGAACGCTCAACATCAGTGGTAAAATATGCTCTACCTCTTGTTTTCTGCTCCCAGGCAATATAGCTATCTGCTTGCTTTCTTTCAACTTATGACTTTCTACTTTTGACTGTAACAGTGGATGCCCGACAAACTCTGTTTTCACTCCTCTCGATCGAAAAAACTCTTCTTCAAATGGCAAAATAACGAGGAGTTCATCGATATACTTAGCCATTTTCTTGACTCTATTTTCTTTCCAAGCCCAAGCCTGCGGAGCAATATAGTAGATGACAATAAAGCCGTTTTTCTTTAACCAAGCAAGTAATCGCAAATTAAATCCAGGATAGTCAATGAGGACAACTACTTTAGGATTGACCTCTAAAATTTGTTTTTTTACCAATCCGAAATTTCGGAATATGGTTGGCAAATTTTTTATGACCTCATAAAAACCCATAAAAGCTAGGTCGCGATAATGCTTCAAAATACTCGCTCCAGCTTCTTGCATTTTATCTCCCCCCCAGGCAGAAATCTTAAGCGATGGATTTTGAACTAATAATTCATTGACAAGATTAGAGCCGTGCAGGTCTCCCGATGCTTCGCCTGCTATAATGAAAATAGAATTATTGTTTTTTTTCATTATTAAAAATATGTATTTACGGCAAACTCAAACTGATCAATAAATATTTTCTTAAATGCCGAAATATTATTCTGTTCATAGAAAATAAGTATTGCTTTTTTATACTCTACAGAATCTACTGTTCGAAATGATATAGGGCAATAATTCTGATAAATTAAAATAGCATTAGAAATAATTCTGGCTGTTCTTTTATTGCCATCGTTAAATGGTTGAATGTATGAAATTAAGAGTAAAATTAAAAATGCTTTTTCAAATACATTATCTTTAGCCTGAACCAATTCACATGTTAATTCGAGCGCTTCTCTAATTTGAAATTCATTATCTAACGGGGTATAATTTGTGCCCGAAATTCCAACTTTATTTTTTCGAATATTAAAGTCAATGGCGAGCTCTTTAGTCAATAATCTATGAATATTTTCAATTTTTGAAATAGATATTGGCTCAATATAATTTGAATTTTCCACGATAAAGTCAATGGCTTCTTTATGATTAAGAAGCATTACGGCCTCTTCCTTTGTCTTGCCTTGAGCCGTTTGTTTTTTAGTTAAAAGTTGCTCCGTTTCCAATAGCGAATATGTATTACCTTCTATTTGTGAAGACTTCCAACTCAGGTCTATAGCTAATCTCTCAATTTCCTTATTATATTCATTAATAGTAAGTTTTTTAACATTTTCATTAAATTGATTCTGCAATTGAGTTAACTTATCAAGTTCCAATTTAGAAAATAGAGGGATACTTTTTATTTCATTTCTAATCAACTCAAAATTAAAATTTGATTTTATCTTTCGCTCATCTATTTCTTGACTAAAATAAGTGTTGATATTTATTGGAGAAATTAAATCAAAATAAAGAGATAAAGTATAGTTTGTGTTTTTTCCTTTATTATTTTTTGTCAAATAATTTTTTGAAACCAACTCAGCTAATTGTCTTTTTAATGTCGCCAAACTAATTTTTAAGTCTCCATTTTCTAAAATATCTTTAGATGATGAATTCGGATTTTGACGAATAAAATCCATAATTTTATTATAAAATTCAGTTTTAGAATCTTCCATTTGAGCTATTCGGCTCACAAATATAGCTTTTTCGGCTCAAAGATTATAAAAATTGAGCTAAATAGCTTCTACCTTTGAGCTGAAAGATGAATTATATCAAACTATTCCATTGGCTTACTGCTACCAATCCTGCCGTTTCCACTCTCAGCACATTCTCAGATAAAGAGACCTCTTTCAAACCTAATTGTCGAATCAGCTTAAACTCCTCCTGCGAAAAATCTCCTTCTGGACCTATAATTATTGTTGCATTATCCCTTTTTGAAAAATCTGAAATCTTATTCTTAGCTCCTATTGATGCAATAAGTGTATTTTCGGAGCTTGATGCTATGAATTTTTCAAACTTAATGGCTTCTTTCAATAATGGAAAATAAAGGACTTGCGCCTGTTTACATGCCGATTGAATTATTTTATTCCAGCGCTCTAGATTGACCTTATTCCGCTCCGTTCGCTGGCAGATTAGTGGAGTGATTTTCCCTACTCCTATTTCGCATGCCTTTTCTAAAAACCATTCAAATCGATCATTGGATTTAGTGGGAGAAATGGCTATATGCAGGTTTGAAGGCTTTTGACTAATGTCTATTTTCTCTATAAAACGCAGCTGTGTTTTCTTAGGATGCGCTAGTATTATTTCACACAACACTTTAGAACCTTTCCCATCTACTATATGAATCTTATCTCCTATTTGATGCCGAAGCACAGAAACACAATGTCTGCTCTCTTCTTCGCTGAGAAAAAATGGTTCTGTTTGTGACCATAAAGAAGTGTAGAAGAGTTGCATTGCTAAATGTAAAAATACTTTATTATTTTTGTTTTATAATTTTTAAAATTGACATTTAGACTCTTAAAACTAATCTTAATTTTTATCCCCTTTTTATCCTCTTGCAAATCTGAGGAACTAACTCCATCTAGTATTAAAACAATTATTCTTACTTCTAGAAAAGATCCAAAGATCATTTTCCATTCTGTACCAAAGGCTGCTGATTATCATACTATGGAAATGTATTATAATGAAACTCCAGCATTTAAATACTATGTTGATAGGTATGAGTTTGAATTAATGAATTCTAAAGAATTTATAAATTGGTTAAAAATTGGAGACACAATTAGATTGCAAATTACAAATCAAGATTATGAGAAAATTTATAATTATAAGAATGAAAGACTACCAATGGAAGATCAAATGATAAAAGTCTATGGGATTCATTCCAAACACATCGTTTTTTTGTCTCTTGATAAAGTGTTATCAAAGCATAATGAAAGAAAATCTCTTGAACCCATTAACCTTGTTATAATAATATTTTTATTACTTTTTGTATTATTACACCATAAAGTTGAACACTTTGTAAGATTGAAATTTCGTCAACTTCTTTTTAAAAAATAGGCTTATTAAAAGTTAACTAAAACCCTATTCTCACCCCTTTTCCGCTTTCTAAGAAATCGTCTTTAGTTGGGTCAAAGTCTTTGACATCATCCATCGTGATAGTGGCTCGGATTTTATCTGTACGCTTTTCTGCTGGCATTTCTGCCAAGCGCAGGTTCTGAACTTTTATTACTTTCTCTACCAATTTTCGAATCGCTCGACCATTTCCGAAATATTTCGATTTCTGACGGACAAGTTGTTTCAAATATTCCAACATAAACTCATTCGCTTTCTTGTCTAACTTCAATTCCTCATTCGCGAGCATATTGAAGAAAATAGATTGCAGTTCGTCTGCGCTATAGTCTTCAAAATCAAATTTTCTATCAAAACGCGAACGTAAGCCAGGATTGCTCTCCAAGAAGTTCATCATTCTATCGGTATATCCTGCTACTATGACGATAAACTCCCCACGCTGATCTTCCATTCTTTTTAGCAATGTGTCTATCGCTTCATTTCCAAAATCACCTCCATGTCCTGAGGTTAAAGAATAAGCCTCATCTATAAACAGAACACTGCCTTTTGCTTTGTCTATCATCTCTGTTGTCTTAATAGCAGTCTGACCTACAAAAGCTCCTACTAATTTTTCTCTATCACATTCAATCAGATCTCCTCGCTCGATGATTCCTATAGCTTTAAAAATTCTAGCTAGAATTCTAGCTACGGTAGTCTTACCAGTTCCAGGATTTCCAAGGAAAACAGAGTGTAATGGAAATTTATTCAATACATCTTTACCTTCTTCTTGATAAAATCTAACGAGCGTGATCAACTCATTCACTTCTTTTTTGACATTGGTCAATCCTACGAGGCCATTGAGTTCTGCTAAACTATCTTTTAATAATTCCTCATCCACAGGAATATGGGGCTTCTTCTTTTTGTTTTCCTCAAAGACTTCTTTAATATCTGCCTCTGTTATTTCTGCAAATACCTCCGCCGGCAATTCCTTGACATTTTCGTTTTTCATCAAGCGAATACCCATATTCATCTTTGACTCATTTACCAGAGAAATGACCATACGGGCGTTTCCGAAAGAATTGGTACGAGAGCGATAGGCATCCACCAATTTTTTAGAGAGTAATGCCTTGGCTTCCGGCGTTAAATTTAGCTTATTTTTATTGTACTCTAATAAGGCTATTTCCTCTAACTCTTGAGGAGTATAATCATTAAAATAATAGTAGTGCGAAAATCTAGATTTTAACCCTGGATTAGAATCTAGGAACACTTCCATTTCCTTTGGATATCCAGCTACAAATATTGCTATGTCGCCTTTGCCATCGCTCATTTCTTTCAATAAAATTTCTATGACTTCACGACCGAAATCTTTGGAATCTTCCCCTGAGCGATAAAGTGCATAAGCCTCGTCAATAAACAATATACCTCCGCGCGCAGCATCAATTGCTTCTTTAACTTTTGGTGCTGTTTGACCTATATATTCTGCCACTAAATCAGCACGGTCCACCTCGTGAATATGTCCTTTTGACAAGAAACCTAACTTATGGAAAATCTTTCCCAATAATCGTGCTACGGTCGTTTTACCCGTTCCTGGATTACCTAAAAAGGCAGAATGAATCGAAATACCCGAGTTATCATCATAACCTTTATCTTTCCGTATCACCAAGAAGTTGAGATACTGTACATAGTCCTTAACCTCTTGTTTTATATTTTCTAGACCTGTCAAACTATCCATCTCCGAAATGAGTTCATCCAAGGTCTTAGAATCTACTTCCTCTTCGACATTCATCGGCAGCAGTCCCATGTTATTAAACATCTCACTGCCTATCGTAATCAAGTTGGATTCTCCCTCTGTGTATTTGTCGCCCATTTTAAATGGTATCACCGCAATAAGAGTATCCATAAATACGACCTCAACCGTATAATTGTCTTCAAACCATGAGCCTTTGACATCACTACCCCATCCGGTTTCGAAGAGGTAACTCTCTCCCCGAGGGATTCGCGCCATTCGAATAGAACTTCCCTTTAACTGTCTAGCATCGTTATAAAAGTTGAAAATCAATTCACACATCCAGTCTTTATCCAAAAGATTTTCTATCTCACACTCTACCCAAACAAAACGCGTTTCTTTATAATCGAATTCCATCAAATATTTGCGTTCTGCAATATTCAAATTACTATCTGGTCCCTCATAGAGAGCGGCATCGGAGATAAAGAAATATTTATTTTCATAGCTTGTTACTAATCCTACGTCATAAACATAGAAATAAGTCGTAGCCACCAGTTCGTCATCAATGTATGCCTCCCAGCAGTACTCTCCTTCCTTCCAATAACTTCCTACCATTTCTTGACCCCACCCTTCGCGCACAAATACAATATTATCTTCTGCTTTTACCAAACGCGTAGCATGCACATTGCATAGTTCAATTCGAGCTGTTTTCGTTGAAAAAGCTTTCAAATTGATTCTTGCAGTCCATTCTCCCTCATCAAATCGTTTATTGAAAAAGGCAAGTTCCGAATAGATGTGTTTAACTTCGTTGGTATCAAACACATGTCTATACTTCTTGGACTCATAGAGCCACTCATTAGATGTATAAACCTTAAGGCTTTTGTATTTATAATTATCAGACATATTTTTTTTTCGATCTAATACTATGCGAATATATACTATTTTCCAATGTCTATGTTTTTTTTTGATTTTGTTTTGATTCGTTAACTTAGTTATATAGTTGATTTAGTTCATATAGATTTTTTAGGCGTATATCATGGTATATGTTTGAGCAATTTTTTCTATCGTTTCTTCTTTATTAATTGTTAATTATTAATTATTAATTGTTAGTTCATTAGATTTGCTATAACTTAAAAGAATAAATGAACCATTTAATAGAAAATATAGTAGCCATTGGTCCTGTCTGGGCGGCCTTAATTGCCACTACGTTTACTTGGTTTTTAACAGCGAGTGGAGCTGCTATTGTGTTTTTATTTAAAGATATGTCTAGAAAAACCCTCGACGGCATGCTAGGATTTACTGGTGGAGTGATGGTGGCAGCTAGTTTTTGGTCTTTATTGGCTCCTGCCATAGAAATGAGTCCAGGAGAAGGATTTGCCAAAGCATTTCCCGCAGCATTCGGATTTTTCTTAGGTGCGATTTTTCTTTTTGGATTGGATAAATTACTTCCCCATTTGCACATCAACTTTCAAGACGATCAAGCAGAAGGCGTCAAAACAGGATGGCATAGAACGACACTTCTCGTTTTGGCGATCACACTGCATAATATCCCTGAAGGTTTAGCAGTAGGTGTCCTCTTCGGTGGTGCCGCTGCGGGAATAGAGGGCGCAACCTATGGTGGAGCCATCGCTTTAGCTATCGGTATCGGCATTCAAAATTTTCCAGAGGGAATAGCCGTTAGTATGCCATTGAGAAGACAAGGAGTGAGTCGTTTCAAGTCATTTTGGTATGGCCAATTATCCGCTATCGTAGAGCCCGTCGCTGGTGTACTCGGAGCTTTGCTTGTCATTCAA
Organism: Sphingobacteriales bacterium; assembly: GCA_021297855.1. Taxonomy (GTDB): domain Bacteria; phylum Bacteroidota; class Bacteroidia; order Chitinophagales; family JADJOU01; genus CHPMRC01. The sequence goes on from JAJTHM010000058.1 coordinate 16,844, forward strand.
ATTCAACCAGTATTACCATACGCTTTAGCCTTTGCCGCTGGAGCTATGATCTATGTAGTGGTAGAAGAAGTCATTCCTGAAACGCAACAAGATAAATATACCGACATTGCCACATTGGGTTTTATAGCAGGATTTATCGTTATGATGCTGCTGGATGTGGGGCTGGGGTAAGTTTTAATTTTGAATTCTTAATTTTGAATATTGAATGCTTAGGTTTTCAGAATGTAATTTTGAATGACTTTCGCTACTGCGACTAAAAACTGCGACAGGTAACTGTGACTATTTCACCAATTCCATCGCCATCTCCGCCATAGCACTACTGCCAATGACTAAAGCATCTTCGTCGATATCGAATTTCGGATTATGAACGGAAATTGTAGTCCCTTTTTCTGCATTACCTGTGCCCAAGCGGAAAAAACTGGCCGCACAATGATGTCCATAAAATGAAAAATCCTCAGCGCCCATGCGGATAGGCATTTCTACTACATTTTCAGTACCGACTAATTTTTCAGCTACATTGGAAATCTCTTCTGTAAGCACTGCATCATTATGGACGAAGGGAACGCCTTCTGGTATATTTACCAAACAGTCCCCTCCAAAACTTCGTGCTATTCCTGTCGCAATGTCCTTAATTTTTTGTTGGATTTCCTTTCTCCATTTCTCATCAAATGTTCGCAGGGTGCCTTTGAGTTCTACTTTTTCGGGTATAATATTCGTAGCACCAAATCCGTGAATATCTCCGAATGTCAACACGGTAGGCGTCTTAGGATCCGCATAACGGCTGACTAAATTTTGTAGTGCTAAAATTATATGCGCCGATAAAACTATAGGATCTATGCATAAATGAGGTGATGCTCCATGACCTCCTTTACCTATAACTGTCATATATATTTCATCTGCCGACGCCATAAATGGTCCCGCTCTAAATCCTAATTTCCCTACTTCCAATTCCGGTGTCACATGCAGCCCAATAATGGATTCTACTGACTTGAGGACGCCTGCCCTAATCATTGCTTCGGCGCCTGAAGGCTGTTTTTCTTCCGAAGGTTGAAATAAGAGCTTGATGGTTCCCTTCCATTTATCTTTGTTTTCTACTAGATATTTTGCTGCACCCAATAAACAAGTTGTGTGTACATCGTGCCCACAGGCATGCATGACACCATCGTTTTGACTCTTATATTCACATGTGTTTTGTTCTGCTATAGGCAGAGCGTCTATATCTGCTCGTAAGGCAATGGTTTTACCCACTCCGTTTTCTATTATCGCTACTAAGCCTGTTTTGAGAGGTCTTTCTATGGAAGCTATTCCCATTTTAGCTAATTCATCTATTATATACTGGGTGGTCTGTAGCTCTTGCCATGACAGCTCTGGATGGCTATGAATATGCCTTCTCCATAGAAGGAGTTCTTGATGATAGGGAAAAGTGGGAAATGAAGTTAAACTCATAAAACAAAGGTAAATATAATTTTGAATTGTGAATTTTTAATTTTGAATATTTGGGATTGTAGCACAAAATTTTTACTGCACGTTCCATTAGTGTTCTTTTTGCTTTTGCAGTAATTTTTTCTAACGGAATTCTCAGAAAACATTGCTCATTGGAGGTCGGAACACAAAGTTCCACGAAGTTGTAGCACAAAGTTTCACTAAGTAGTTTTCAAAGCACTCTGAGAATTCCTCCTTCAACGGATAGGTCTGTTAGAAAATATAGTCACAAAGAAATAGTTCGTTGTTCTCTCTTGCAAACAACTTTGTGTAACTCTGTGAAATCACTTTGTGTGACTTTATTCCTTCTTATTTGTTTCAATGGAATTCATATTTGCTGCGCAGGAGAGCTCCAAAAAAGTAACCGAAACTTTTACTCTTTGCGAAAAACTCTGTGCACTTTGCGTTTAATCCACACTATTCAAAATTAAAAATTCATAATTATTAATTCCCCTTTAGCTCCTCCCATCGTTCCCGCACCCACTGCTTTTCACTGAAATAAGGCGAGGTCTGCAAGAGGGCGTTTTCTATTCTCTTTTTCATATAATCTGTCAGGTATTCATAGCGAGCATTCGTGAGGTACTCCGTGTATTTGATAAATAATTTATGGCGGCGTTTTTCATCTTCCTGGATATTTTTTTGATTATTGAGGTATTTATAAAAATTCTCCCGCTCCGCCATGAGGCGATCTATATCTGCTAACATGATATAATTTTTGATCAGCATGATTTTATACTGCGGAAAATAGTAGATAGAGTCGGAAGGATTGATTATGGAAATTTTTCTAAGAGAGATTTTGTAATCCTTTTTAGCAAAACTTATGCGCGACTCTATCAAAAACTGAAAAGAATCCTTCTGAGCGGGGGATATGACTTTCAAACTTTCTTCTAATAGCTGTTCGGCTTTTTCTATGGTGCCATAGCGCAGTTCTAGGCGAATGTATTGTATTAATTTAACTATTGAAAAGAAGCCAGGTTTAAAAAGTAAATTTTTTTGCGATATAAATTTAAGATGTTCATAATATTCAACATAATAAATTTCATTTCCAGAAACAATCATTTTTGTAATAAAGTTATTTAGAACTGGTATTACTTGTATATAAGTTTGTGTAGAAAATAGTTCAAATTTTTCCAAGAAAAATTCCTTCAATTTGTAAAATGTATTGTGAGAATTCTCCACTATTAAACTTAATGATAAGGATTGAATTATTAGCAAATCGTTTGTAGAAGTCTTGTTCAGCTCAATTAATTCATATAAATCATTTCTATATGGATTGTCATTAATGTTTATTTGTTTTGATAAAGTTAAATACCCACTATATAGTTCAATATAATTAAAAGATACATAGTCTTTAAAAGAAGCAATTAAATTTCTCAATTTATCAATCATCGTTTTAAAATTTTTACGTGATAAATCAAGGTGTTCAAAATAGAATGACTCTCTTATATGAAAATACTTTTTTAGTAATGAATAGTTATCATTATAAATATCAATTTTAGAAGTTGTAATCTTTAAAAGTAAATTTCTCTTTAACCTTCTTTCAATTAATATCTCTCCCCAGAGGGTTTCTGTATATATATTTTTCTCCTTGACCTTTGACAAAATTAAATAATCCTTTATATGATTGATTAGTAGATTATTATACGTCGTGAGCTTAGAGACGCTTTTCTCATCCCCACCGAAGAGCTCCGCTTTAATATAGTCCGTATTCAGCTTAGCCAGCATAGCTTGCAGCTTAGCCTCTATCATCAATTTATGAAGTTGATATAAAATACTTTCCTTACCGACCGTGTTTTTCTGCAGATAGAGCTCTAGGCCTTTCGCTTCCTCTGGACTCAGACTCTGATAGAGCTCGCCTAATGTGGTTTGATTTAGCAGCATACTCTTTCCATTTTTGACAAAACTAGTTTTTTTTCTAAATATCTGCTCAACTATTTGTCCTATTTTTGTTCTAGATTTTAAGATGAATGTTTTAAAATAGTTTAAAAACGCGTTCTTTGAATTAGTTTATGTCTTTCGGGCCTTAACTACTAAAATAAAACTGGGAAATAGCTCTAGAAAGTCATAGTTGGCAGATGAAACAAATCCATTTGATCCACAAATAATATTTTCTTCCTTTTTAATTCCGTTTTCTGAATGCAATTATTTCGTCTTAACTGCTTTTTTTTAGACAGCTTATTCTAAATGAATCCGAAATATTGAAAAATAGTATTATTCTTGGACTAAGATGCTTTTCCTTTTTTGACAAGTATCTAGTTAAATTAAATATATTATAATTTTTAATGTAACTCGCAAGTTATTAATTTATTAGTTTTTTCCACAAGCTTTCCAACTATTAGATTTAAGCCCTATTTTAAGCCCAAATATCCTCGAACACCTCTGTTTAAGGTGGCTTTCTATTGACAAAACCCCCATTTTTTCCGTATTTTAGGTTATCCACACCCCCTACATTTGCAGTAGATTTCATATAGTAAATTCAGAAATTTATAAAATAATAACCCAAAAAAATGGAAAAAATGAAAAAGTTAGTCATATTATTTGTTTTAGCATTTGTATTTAATCAAACTGAAATTAAAGCACAATCAATTGTAGTTCCAGTTGGAGAAGATTTTACAATAATCGCCACCAACGCGACTGATATAGTTTTAGAAAACGGAACCTCAGGAGAAAAACTTGCATTTAATACTGCGGCAGAGATGTATGCCAACTGGTCAAGTTTGAGCTGTGGAAAATATAGAGCAGAATTTAAAATGAATGGTGAAAAACAAAGAGCGAGGATTAACATAGAGCTGCGGACATCATTTGATTGCACCTACAAATAATTGAGCAACAATTGAAATTGTAATAGTTAAAAACAAGACATAAAATAAAAATCAATAATGATATAAGAATCATTCTATGCAGAACTCTGCTGAGGCAGAAACATCATCCTTATCGGCAACTATCGGGAGTTCATAAAGATGCATAGAGGGTTCTTTAGTACAAAAAAGTACAACATAAATTAGTATTTATCAAGGCGAGTTTGGGTTCTGTTGATGCATTAAATCTCACCCTTATCGATAGTTGTCGGGAAACAAACTCGCTAAATACTAATACTTAAAAAGACAAAACAAACTAACACAAAATGTATGTACGCGGTGCAATGCCGTTTTTAACATAACCTTTCATTTATACCTTTCAAAAGCGCCCCTTTACCTTTCAATAATCTGGGGCGCTTTATTTTTTATTATCTTTAAATTTTAAGCGCAAAGATTTTGATTCCTTACAATCACGTCATTCCGTAAAAATAAAATTGCTTTGAACAACAAACATTCAATTTTATTTTATAGGGAATCTATTTTGTCACAACTATTATAGATTCCCTATAATTTATTTTTTAAGAATGTTTGTAGGTCAAAAAATAAACTTAGGGAATGACGCACTCCTACGCAAGAATTTTATGCAATTTATTCACCTTAGCGTCATTACTGATAAAAACTTCGTGCAACTCAGTGTCTCCTCTGTGTAACTCTGTGCAAAAACTCACCAGCAAACATTCAAACGCAAAGTCCGCGGAGTCCTTCGCAAAGAACACTATGTGATCTAGTTCTCTCCATGCTGACGCTTACTGACGTTTTAGTCAGTACAGGTCGGACAGCACAGGTCGTCGATAAGACAAAAACCTAAAATCTGTACAGAATATAGAAAGAAATATCAACCATTACAGTATTTTGTTTCCTTTGTGAAAACTTTGCGTCTTTGCGGTTGAGTAGCTCTGTACTAGTTCCTTCTCAATTTTTTATACTTTACACTTTCAACTATACAGAGCTTTACACCCATACTGTTGAACTACTTAATACCTAATACTTTGTATCTAGTACCTTCTAAACTTTATACTTTACACTTGCAACTATACAATATGTTTCTCCGCATGGTAGCTAGATCGGACCATGGGGCCACTTTCTACATACATAAAACCTTTTTCAAGAGCGATAGTTTCATATCGTTTAAAATCCTCAGGACTTATATAGCGCTGCACAGCCAAATGCTTGCGTGTAGGCTGTAAATATTGACCCATAGTGATAATATCAACTTTGGCCACTCTCAGATCATCTAAGGATTGAATGATTTCTTCCTCGGTCTCTCCCAGTCCGAGCATGATACCCGACTTCGTTCTACGGATACCATTTTCTTTTAGATAGTTTAATACCTCCAAACTCCGTTTATACTGAGCTTGAATTCGCACTTGGCGACTAAGCCTTTCTACCGTTTCAATATTGTGTGATACAACTTCTGGATTGACTTCGATTATTTTATCTAAGAGTTCTTTTTTGCCTTGAAAATCGGGAATCAAAGTCTCTAAGGTAACGCCAGGTGCTTGATGACGTATAGCCTTAATCGTTGCCGCCCAAATACTGACTCCGCCATCTACCAAATCATCTCTATCGACAGAAGTGATGACCAGATGCTTAGCGCCCATAAGCTTAACCGATTTTGCTACTCTGCCCGGCTCGAAAATATCGACATCTTCTGGTTTACCCGTTTCCACATTACAAAACTGGCAAGAACGCGTACAGACATTGCCCAAAATCATAATGGTAGCGGTACCTGCCCCCCAGCATTCTTCTTTATTAGGACAGCGCCCGCTTTCACAAATCGTGTGAAGTTTATTCTCCGAAATATTTCGATTGAGCTCAGTAAAATTATTTCCCGTTGGGAGTTTAATTTTGAGCCAATCGGGTTTTTTTACTCTCTCTTTTGTGGTACTTTCGGGCGACATCTTAGTTAGCTTGGGTTTGACCTAGTCATTTCTGGGTCTTACGACCTTGAAACATATTTTCTTTTCTATTACAAATCTCAGTCTCTTTAAAAATCCTTTTTCTTTATTTCAAGGTGAAAACACTTTGAAAGGCATTGCTTGCAAATGCTTTACTCCCTTTGCGAAATCCTATGCCTTTCAAGGTCTTACGACCTTGAAACATATTTTCTTTTCTATTATAAATCTCTCTTCTTTAAAAATCCTTTTCTTTATTTCAAGGTGAAAACACTTTGAAAGGCATTGCTTGCAAATGCTTTACTCCCTTTGCGAAATCTTAGCGTCTTTGCGGTTAAACACACTACTCTCAACTTTTCACTTTCAACTTAATCAAGCTTGTCTTTCATTCTTAACAAGTTTCCTAGCTGCATACTTCTGCGATAGGCGATAAAACTCTGCAATATGAGCAGGAGTAGTACCACAACATCCTCCGATAATATTTACTAAACCCTCCGACATAAATTTTTCCACCTGCTTGCCCATATATTCTGGAGTTTCATCGTATTGCCCAAATTCATTCGGTAAACCTGCATTGGGGTATGCACTTACATAAAATGGAGCTTTTTTTGCCAATACTTCTATATACTGCTTCATGGTTTCTGCACCCAAGGCACAATTGAAGCCAATACTCAACAATGGAACATGAGACAAAGAAATTAAAAATGCTTCTGCCGTTTGACCACTCAACATTCTGCCACTAGCATCCGTTATCGTACCACTGACCATAACTGGCAATTTTATATTTCTTTCTTCAAATACTTCTTGAATGGCAAACAAAGCTGCTTTAGCATTGAGTGTATCAAAAACAGTTTCTACTAATAAAATATCAACCCCTCCGTCCATCAAAGCTTGAACCTGTTGCTTATAAGCCTTAGCCATATCATCAAAACTCACGGCTCGATAGCCCGGTCTATTCACATCTGGAGAGATAGAACAGGTGCGGTTTGTAGGGCCTATAGCCCCCGCTACAAATCGCGGTTTATCAGCTGTACTTATTTCTTGCGCGGCCTCTTTGGCTATTTTAGCTGAATAGAAATTTATATCATATACGGCAGACTCTAGTTCATAATCCGCTTGTGATATTGTAGTTCCGCTAAAGGTATTCGTCTCAATAATGTCTGCCCCAGCATTTAGATATTCAAGGTGAATCGCCTTTATAATATCTGGACGCGTGATGGAGAGCAAGTCATTGTTGCCTTTGAGGGGAATTTTTGCATCTGGAAAATGGCTGCCTCTAAAATCCTCTTCCGTCAAGGGATAACGCTGGATCATAGTGCCCATAGCGCCATCCAGGATAAGGATTCTTTCTTTTAAAAGTTCTTCAATTGTTTTCACAAATTAGTATTACAGATTTACTTAAAAAGCGATTTATAGTCTTCCTCTGCGGTTGTTTTAGGTACTACTGGATTCTTTTCTCCTTGTCTAAATCGATCAAATTGAGGAGCTTGATCCTCGGTCAATCGTCTCCCTTGTTTGACTTCTTCTTCTTTCTTCGCCTTTTCTATCGTCAATAGCGCTTCTTTTTCTTTTCTGATTTTCTCCTCTTCTTCAAACTTCTTTCTCAAATCATTATAATATTCTACCGATTTTTCATCAGCCTTGTACTTATAGTTCTTCGCCACGGCAGCCGAAGGGGTCCTAGCTTCGCCGTGCGCTATAGCAGAGGTGTTGGCGGGGGCGGAGGTAGGTGTCGTAGATTTATTTTCATTAACATTCACTTCTTTATTCAATTTACCACTCTGAACAGATCCTGCTGAGTTGTTTGGCTTTTCATTACTTTTTTCTTGATAAGAGTTATCCTTTAATTCCATCATAATTTGTTGAAATTTTTCAGGATTTGTTGACTCGAGCGACTTTACTAAACTTTTACTTCTTGTTTGCGCATTCATATCCACAAGGATTGTTAGACAAAATACAATATAGAAATATCTTTCCATGATTTGTTATTTTATTTTTATAATATTATTGCTAATCTTTCTTTCTTTCTTATTATACTCCCAAAGTAAAATTTTTTGGAACTGATTTGCATATATGCTTTTTAATATTTTGTCTTCACCAAAAAAGTTTCTATCACGTTTAATTTCAATTACATCCTTTATCACTTCTTTGTCACTATATCTGAGAAAGAAATGCTTATAATCATTCGGCTTAAAGAAATTTTTTCGCACACAGTCTGTATAAAAAACAATAAACTCTGACCTATCATCATTGATTTGAGTATAATTATAATCAAATGCTCCATATCTTTTGGCAACCTGCGCCATTAAATGACTCGATGCTATGGCTTGTGCCCCTAAACTGAAGTCATTAGAATTCTTTTTATATAAATCTCCTTTTATGAAGTTAAAATCATGATCAAACTTAAAGATTGCTAAATTTGTTATTTGTAGTTTATTTGCTGATCCACCGGCACCTAGCGCCATAGATGCAATACCAGCAGCATTTGCTTGCATTCTGTAGCCTTCACCAATTACTATAATATCTCCACCGCTTAATTTAAAAGTTCTATGCACAAAGCAATAGCCAAAATCTTTCGCTTTTCCCTTTTCATTAAATCCTAAAAATCCATTAAAGTCTTTTCCCCAGTTTCTATATTTTTCTCTAAGCAATGTTCCATCTGGAGCTAACTCCCATAAGGCCATTCCTTGAGACTCATCTTTAAAAATATTGTCTTCATTCTTAAAATAAGTTCCAAGAAGTTTTACTGTTTTATATGTAGGGTCTTCTATCAAATTAGTTGGATCAAAAATAAACTCGCCAAGTTCTTCACCCTTAGTTTCAAAGACCTTTTTCATAGTACTAAAGTCTATTGCCAAAACGTCTATTAGTATATCTTTCATGAAAATACCTTTCCCTCTGAGAACTTTAAAGTATCCCACGCCATTTTTGACACCGAGTGAATGCACAAAATTCATTTTTGAAATTGCCTCATAGGTATAAGTTTCGACCTTTCTTTCTGCTTTAGGATTAAATTTAATAACCTTAAAGCTATTATTTTTACCAATTTCACAATTTGCCATTGAGTAAAAACTACTTTCGTCTAAACTAAATAGTGTTGAGTTGTTTCCAGGTTCATCTTCTATCACCATAGTAAATGATTCATACTTTCTCCATTCACTATTGTCCAAATCAAACGTATAGTCTAAAAGTTTTTTTCCTTTGACGTCAAAAATTTTATAATTAATTGACTTATCCTTATAATTGGCAAATTGAAAACATATCATACCATTTGTATAGGCAGATTCTATCATTCTGAGTCCTTTAATATCCTGAAATTTAAAAGAATTGATTAGATTACCACTCTCATCCGATATGTCTATACCCCAATCTATCACTTTTTTTAAATTACCTATTTTGTTACCATTTTGATCAAAAATTCTATAGTCCTCTCCAATGCTGTAATAATCATAGTAGCCTTGAATAGTCTTCCCTTCTGTAATATAACCTTTTGTAACATGATACATATCTAACTTGACCCTATCTAAATTCTTTTGGGCATTAATTATAGCAACATGAAAAGCTATTAATGTAATTATGATAATCAATTTTTTCATCTGATTCATTTAGTTACTTTTTTATGTATCGTGCACGAAATCCTTTATTAATATTTTTTAAATCCGATACACTCAAATTGTCAATAAAGATAAGGAGTTTGTTGTATTCTGGCGAAAAATATGGATTTTTAGCTTCTACATATTTATATAATTCATGATTTTCAGCTGCTTTTTCCAAAATATCAAAGCATTTTATCAGCATTTTATCTAGGTAAGCATCAGGAAACTTCTCATATTCAAACTTTAAAATATGATAAATTGCAAACGAAATTCTATTTTCATCTACTAGAGAATAAACGGTTTGTAATCTAAAATCTCTTTTCATAGATTGAAACAGTGCAGGAGAAAGTTCAAAATTTTTACCATTATCCTCTCCAGTAATAAGACTTTTAGCTTTTAAATATCTTGCATCAGTATCAGGATGACTCCTTAAAGAATCTTTTTCTTCATCAGAAATTGTAAACTTCATAACATCGGCCATTGACATTTTTTTATTCAGCCACTTGTCCATAAATTGGAAAGAATCAAAGTCAAACTTATTTTTTAACAACACATTCATATTAAATAAATCGGAATCATTATACTTCAACTTTTGTATAGCTAGACAAGATTTATGTAAATTATAGTCTGTTTTTTTTAAGAGTTCTAAGCTAAACGAATCCGCCTCTCCTTCTGCAAACCTACTATGTGTTGAACTCTGCAAATGAATGCTCCTTCTTATATCCATCAACTTTTTAAATTTTTCTAATCTAGAAATATGCTTAAAAGAATTTTGAACTTTTTCGCTATACATAATATCGTAATATTCATTTATAGATTTTGTACTATGATCTAGGTATTGGTGGGCTAGCTCATGTCCTATGATGAATGCCAACTCTGACTCATTCTCTATGCCAGCTAATAGGCCTGTATTTATGAAAAAAGTGTTGTCACCTGTGCAGGTTGCATTTAGCTCAGGATCTATGATAATATATGATCTTATGCTTTGCTTTAATTCTGGATTTGCCCCTAAAATATTCTTCACTATATCATTTAAATAGGATTGATATATTTCATAAAAATATATGTTTTTATAAAAATTATTTTTAAGTCCATCTAAATTTTCTTTCCATATCGTTTTATATTCTTTCTTGTATTCTCCAGAATATTCTTCAATTCTTTTTTCAACAATTTGTTCAGAGCGACGAAACAATGCCATTCCTTTCTCTTGATTCTTTGAAATTGGAAAAAAACTATCACTTATTTGCGAGTATCCAACAAAATAGTAAAAACAAAATAAAAGAATACAATATCTTTTCATTGACAAATAATAACCAGCAAATATAATCATGAATACCTTACAATCTAGATGTTTAATAAATTTTATATCTTTGTGGCTTATATATAATTTTCATGTCCCTCCTATCCGGCCTTGAGCCCCTTATTATTTCCAAATCATCCAATTTTGTCAATATTGGTGAGCGCACCAATGTCACAGGCTCTGCTAAATTTCTAAAGCTCATACGAGAGGGAAATTTCGATGAAGCGCTCACTATAGCTCGCGATCAGGTAGAGGGCGGAGCACAAATTCTGGATGTCAATATGGATGAGGCCATGATTGATGGCAAGGCCGCCATGGTCGAATTTCTGCACCTAATTGCTTCTGAACCCGATATAGCCAGAATACCTATCATGATAGATAGTTCGAAATGGGAAATTATAGAAGCTGGTTTAAAATGTATTCAAGGAAAAGGTATCGTCAATTCTATTTCCATGAAAAATGGAGAAGAAGAGTTTCTCTATCAAGCTAAAATGATTCAGCGCTATGGAGCTGCAACTGTGATTATGGCGTTTGATGAACTGGGTCAGGCAGATACATATCAAAGAAGAATAGATATTTGTAAACGCAGCTACGATTTATTGCTAGCTAAATTGAACTTTAACCCAGAGGATATTATTTTCGACCCCAATATATTCCCCGTGGCTACGGGTATTGATGAGCATAGAAATTATGCTCTAGATTTTTTCAAGGCCACTAAATGGATAAAAGAAAATTTGCCTGGGGCGAAAGTCAGCGGTGGCGTCAGCAATGTCTCCTTTTCGTTTAGAGGAAATAATATCGTGCGAGAAGCTATGCACTCTGCATTTCTATATCATGCCATTCAACATGGAATGGATATGGGTATCGTCAATCCTACCATGCTAGAAGTTTATGACGAAGTTACAAAAGATTTGATGGATTTGGTCGAAGATGTCTTACTTAATAGAAGGGAAGATGCCACCGAACGCCTTTTAGACAAAGCGGAATCGCTTAAAAATGTCAAAAAAGATGTGACAGTGAATATATTAGAATGGAGAACCAAAAGCATAGAAGAGCGGATCAATCATGCCATTATAAAAGGGGTCGTTGAGTTTATTGATGAGGATACCTTAGAGGCTTTTGAAAAATATGGAGAGCCATTAAAAGTGATTGAAGGCCCCTTAATGGATGCTATGGGAATTGTTGGTGATTTATTTGGCAGTGGTAAAATGTTTCTCCCACAAGTAGTGAAGTCAGCTAGAGTTATGAAAAAATCGGTTGCTGTGCTGGAACCCTATTTGCTTAAAACAGATGGCAAATCATCTAGTGCAGGTAAAATACTCATGGCTACGGTCAAAGGAGACGTGCATGACATCGGCAAAAATATTGTGGGCATAGTGCTTCAGTGTAATAATTTTGATGTCATAGACCTAGGCGTCATGGTGCCGAAAGAGCGAATCATCGAAGAGGCCATCAAACACAATGTGAATGTGGTAGGGCTTAGTGGACTTATTACGCCATCCTTAGATGAAATGGTCGATGTCGCTGTAGAGTTTGAAAAACGTGGCCTGAAAATACCCATCATGATAGGTGGTGCCACGACGAGTGAAATTCATACGGCTGTAAAAATTGAACAGAACTATTCTGGACTCACGATTCACGTTTTGGATGCCTCTAAAAGCGTTCCCATAACCACAAAGCTAGTGAGTACAGAAAAGGAACACTTTATCGCTGATCAAAAGGCGCATTATTTAAAACTAAGGGAAGACTATCAAAATAAGAATCAAAAAGTAGAGCTCATTTCCTTAGAAGAAGCTCGGAATAATTCATTTCAGTGCAATTGGGAGAATAATCCACCAAAAAAACCCAACCACTTAGGTATAGAAATTAGTGAGAATGTTCCTATTTCTCTCATACGGAAATACATTGACTGGAGTCCGTTTTTCAATAGCTGGGAACTCAAAGGAACCTATCCTCGTATTTTTGAAAATGAGAAATATGGAGATGAGGCTAAAAAACTCTATGACGATGCCAATGCCCTTTTAGATCAGTTAGAGAAAGATAGAATTCTATCAATAAATACAATTACTGGACTCTTTGCGTGTGATAAATCCAATGAGTCCTTGACCCTTTATTCTGATGACACGCGGAAAAATAATTTAGGTCAGCTCCACTTTCTCCGTCAACAAACAAAAAAGCAGGACATTCAAAAAAATCAGTGCTTAACGGATTTTATTAGTCCTAATGGAGATTATATTGGCTTATTCGCTGTCACTGCTGGGTTAAATATTGAAGACTATCTAGAACAATATAAAAAAGAACATGACGACTATAAAGACATTCTACTAAAAGCCGTGGCCGACAGATTAGCTGAGGCTAGTGCGGAATGGCTGCACGAAGAGGTGCGTAAAAATCTTTGGGGATATGCCTCGGACGAGAATTTGACAAACGAAGACTTAATTCGTGAAAAATATAAAGGTATACGCCCAGCACCAGGTTATGCTGCCTGCCCAGATCACAGTGAAAAAGCGACTATTTGGAATATCCTAGAAGTAGAAGAAAAAATTGGTATCCATTTAACTGAAAACTATGCCATGTTTCCTACGGCATCCGTTTCTGGTTATTATTTCGGCTATCCCGAAATATCCTATTTTGGAATTGGAAAAATAGGAGAAGATCAGGTTTCAGCTTTGGCCACAGCTAAAAATCTTTCCGCAGATGAGGTGCGAAAATTTTTACGACCAAATTTGGATTAATGCACCCATTCAAAACAAAAATTCTAGACTATTGCATTTCCCTTCCCAATGCAGAAGAGGCATTTCCTTTTGATGATAAGGTTTGGGTAGCTAAGGTTTATGGCAAGATATTTATCTTGATGAATTTAGTTGAGGATGATGTGCGATTCAACCTCAAATGTCAACCAGAAAAAGCGGAAGAATTAAGAGCCGAATATGACTTTGTGCAGCCGGGGTACCATATGAGCAAAAAACATTGGAATACAATACATTGGTTAGATTCTGGCTTAGATTGGAAAACCCTAAAAGACTGGATAGATCATTCCTACGAACTAGTATTATCGTCTGTACCTAAATCAAAGAGAATCTAATAGGTAATAGAAATTCCCACTGATAGATTTCTACCTAAATCATCTGAGAAGTAACGCAATCGGTTTAAATAATCTCTAAATCTGGTATTGAGAATATTCTCCACTTGTAAATAAGCCATTATTCGCTGCGATTTTATTTGCCTTTCTATCGATATTCTGCTACCCAACAATAAATAGGCATCAGGAGCAGGAATAAAATCTTGATCATTATTGAGATGATTTTGCCTAAAAGTATGTTGTCCAGAAATGGCCCATGTTGGATTTTCCCATTTTCCCCATTTGGATGCAGAAAATTCCAACTCTCCGCGTAGGCGATTGGCTGGCATAAAAATCAAAGGAATATCTTCCGTTAAATTCACCCCTTTTAGATAACTATAGTCTGCGGATAAATCTATCCCTTCCATTAGTTTATACTTTACTTTCGCGTCGAATCCATAAATTTGGGCATGCGTTTGTTCATATATAAATACGGGATAAGCGCCTCTGATGGTCAATCTAGTTTGAGATTGAGGTTTGAGATAAATGAAATCATTCATATTGTGGAAATAAACTTGGGCTTCGGTAAATAATCGCTCTGTCCAAGTAGATTGCAATGATACAGACGTTTTGAATGATTTTTCAGATTTTAAATTTGAGTTTCCTTCTTCTAAACTCGCTACTCCTTGATGCAAGCCGAATGAGTATAATTCATTTATAGCAGGATTTCTAACCGTAAATCCCGCGTTGAATTGTATATCCGTTTGCTTATTTAAATGATATAAATAGGAAATAGAAGCTGCGCCGTTATGAAAAAGCTGCGATAATTCAATATTCTCTCGAGGAATTGTTTTCGTAGTGGTAAATATATTGAATGCCTGCATATCATATCTAAAGCCCAAATCAAATTTTGAATTTTCGTAATTATGACTATGGGTAAAAAATAAAGATGGCTCTATGGAACTATAATTGGGAATTAATGGAGTTATACCCGTTTCAGGCTGATTGATATTCTCTGTATATTGAAATTGAACGCCTGATTTAGTAATAGAATTTTTGCGTGTCTTAATCCATTTTCCCTCCAAGAAATGACTGTGCTGAAAAATGAAAAGTGCAGGTATTTCAGATCTCCCTCCTCGTCGAACGTCATATTCTTTTCTATTATTTATCTGCCCTGCATACAACAAATTTAATGCGTTACTTGAATCAATCAATTTGTTGCTTGATAGTTTCAACAAATGATGATTCACTTCCTGTCTAGGAGGCGCGATGTCTCTTCGATATTCATCTTCTGTGAAAAACGGTTGGCTGCGGCCTATGGCTTCATTTAAATCGGACGTACTGCTCACATGCGATCCTCTCAGGACACCCAATTCCGTATTGAAGCTGCTTAGAAATAAATTCGTCTTCCAATCTTTAAATAAAGTCTTTTCTGCTAAAAATGAAACGTTCATTTCTCTACTTCCTGTATTTCGCAAATAATAGTCCGCTGTAGATTTATCCCCACTATTCTTGTATGTGCCAGTTAACCTCCATGCTAAATTAGGTAGATTTTTTTCCAATTGAACATTCGCGCCAAACCCGAATCCATTCGTTTCGAAAAAACTATTTAGCTTTCCGTGTAGGTGTGGATCATCTTTGAAGCGATTAGCTTCTATAGAAATCAATCCACCCATATTGACCCCCTTATACTCTAATACAGAAACTCCTTTTATGACGCGTATTCTGTTTCCGGCTAATGGATCTATTTCTGGAGCGTGATCATTGCCCCATTGCTGACCAGTCTGTGCGATTCCTTGGTTGAGTATCGTCAATCTATTTCCATACAACCCTTGTATGATAGGCTTTGCTATACTATTTCCATTTTTTATAGTACGAACCCCTGTGGTTTTTTCTAGTAAATTTGATAAATTTTCCTTTGCCAATACATCAATTTGTCCTTGAGAAACAGCCTCAATTATAGGATTTCGTTTAGCTCCTATCTTTACTTCATTCAGATGCTTGTGATAGTGGTGCAAATAAAACACAATAGTTGTATCGCTAAAGATACTTAGATGATGCGTTTCAGCTTCACAGCCTTGATGAGATAGGCTTAAGTGATACTCATAACCAGAAACTAGCTTGTATGTAAACTCTCCTTTCGAGTTTGTTATCTCTGTTTTATTTAATTCCGATATGAAGCAACTAACTTTTGCCAAAGGTTTATTCGTGGCCGCATCTAATACTTTCGCTCGCAGAATCAATGAGCCAGACTGTGAAATTGCAGTCTGACTCATTGCTAGAACAATTACTATTATTACTAATGCTTTCGTAATCTTTCTAATTTACTGTAATTGGATAACTAATTTCGGCATCTGTTTCTCCTCCCGCGTTGGTCAAATCGCCACCAGAAACTCCCGCTGCCGATTTATTTGGCTCATGTTTTAAGGTTATCTTTAATACACCTGATCCTGAAGAACCCGTTTGCACTTTGTTGGATAATCCTATAGGATTGTTGGATGCATCTTTGTCATCATATGAAACTACAATCCCCGCAACAGTTGAGGTGAAGAAGAATTGATGCTTGGTCCCTTCTGCTAAAATCTCACTCGTTAACTCTTCATATTGACCATCGTGCAGAGTAAATAGTTTTATGCTTCCCGTATAATTCTTATTGGCTTTCAATGTGCCTCCCGCTATAACAGGCGCTGTACCGCCGTCTCCATCAGGGTCATTAAAACTAAAACTGACGGTATCTGTAGCTGATTTTAGTT
This sequence comes from Sphingobacteriales bacterium, assembly GCA_021297855.1. Taxonomy (GTDB): domain Bacteria; phylum Bacteroidota; class Bacteroidia; order Chitinophagales; family JADJOU01; genus CHPMRC01. Next base: position 33,789 of record JAJTHM010000058.1, read on the forward strand.
CATAAATAACACGATTGATCGAGTCATGATCGCTATGATTATGGTCGTCTTTTTTACAGCTTGTGTTGAAAATTAAAAATGTAGTTACTATTAGAATTAAATATGATAATTTTTTCATTTGTGTGTTTTTAAATTAAATAATTTAGTTTAGAATTTATAAACATCCTTATTAATAAAGATAAATAAAGGCTTTGCAAAGCTTTTTATTCTCTTCTATACCGAAAATTTCTGAAAATTCACAGAAGTATCTGCAATGAAAAAAAGGACATGGTAGACGAAATTGTCTATAGTAAATTTTAAAACACAGGAGGTCCTCGTTCCGCCTGATGTTTTACTACATCTAAAACTATCGCCGAATAGGACAGTATATATTGATAAGGAATTTGAAGGTCACCACAGAAATGAAAATTTTGTTTAATTATATGAAACAATGAAAACTCAAAATGACAAATAGCACATTTTGCCTGAGCCTTATGGAATGTTTCTTCCGAAGACGTTTTGGAAACTTCGCTTTCTATGTGGTGCACGTGCGCCCATTTATCCATCTGCGGATAGAGAAAAAGGGTAAGTAGAAAAAATGATAATAATGACTTCTTGTTCATCATATACGTACACGAAATTAAGTTAGAAAAATTAAATCAGCTACGAAATCTAGACTCTTAGTAAATTTACAAACAGATTTTAACTATGATCTATCTCAAACGATTTTATCTCATTCCTTGGACATTATGGTGCGGACTTAGCTTCCTATTGCTTAATCTCGCTTTTTTTCCATTTATGTATCTTTTTTTGCTTTCTGGAAACAGCACGCTCTATCGTTGGACACACCAAATGCCAACAATTATAGGTAGAATTTCTGCTTTTCTCTGGGGAATACGCGTCATAGTATCTGGTCGAGAACATTTCGATATAAATACCCAATACATATTCGTCGGCAATCACCGCTCTTTCCTAGATGCCATCATTTCTGGAGGCTTTATTTACAATTACAAAAAATTTATAGGCAAGGCCGAAATTCTTAAGTGGCCATTTATGGGATTCATTCTCCGAAAATTATATATCCCAGTGAAGCGGGAAGACAAAGACTCGCGTAAAAAGTCAATGGAACAGCTGATTGAAAAAATGAAAGAGGGTTATTCAATGGTCGTCTTCTCCGAGGGAAAATCTAATACTACCGACGAACCTCTGCTACCCTTCAAAGACGGAGCCTATTCTACCTCTTGTGAAACACAAATCCCTATTGTTCCTTTCGTTATGTATGGTGCAGATCATCTATGGCCTAGAAAACAATTTCTCATTCGCCCCGGCAAAATCTATCTCGACTTTTTGCCTATCGTAAAACCTTTAAAACCAACCGAAGACCAAATCAAGCAACAAAAAGAGACGGTCTACAATCATATGCTAGTAACCTATAAAAAAAGAGAGATTGAGTATTGAGAATTCTGCTAAATATTTTTCTTTGAAAATGTCAAAATATGCTCTAATTTATCCTTAGCTTCAATACAGTTTTTGAATGTCGAAAATTCTAATATGATATGCTGATTGGTTTGTTTCATCGAAGAGCCAACAGGATATTGGGCTAGATAGGTCAAGATATTTCCGAAAATATCGGATTGAAAAAAACTGGATTCTTGACTCTGAATAAGGTAGCATCGCATTTTTCCACTCTTAATAATGATTCGCTCTATTCCTAACTGAGTAGCAATCCATTTAAGCCTAATGGCATCACAGATATCTTGTATTTGTGCAGGCAGCTTGCCGTATACATCTTTCAATTTGGCCAAGTAACTGATCATTTCTTTCTCTGACTTTATTTGATTCAATTCTCCATACACATTGAGTCGTTCTTGCGACCCAGTAATATATTTATCTGGAATGTACATATCATAGTCCGTCTCTATTTGGCATTCTTTGACATAGACTGTCTCCTTTCTATCATCAGCATAGAGCTCTTTATAGTCTCCTTCCTTCAATTCGGTAATCGCCTCATCCAATATCTTCATAAAAGTATCATATCCGATGTCTGAAATAAAGCCAGACTGCTCTCCTCCTAAAAGATTTCCTGCCCCCCGCAGATCTAAATCGCGCATAGCTATTTGAAATCCAGAACCTAGTTCAGCATTTTGCTCCATAGCGCTGAGTCTCTGTTTGGCTTCATTGGTGAGGGTGCAATAAGGTGGCGATAAAAGATAACAGTAAGCCTTGCGGTCGCTCCTTCCTACGCGACCGCGTAACTGATGAAGATCACTTAACCCAAATTGATGTGCATTATTTATTATGATGGTATTGACATTGGATATATCAATACCCGATTCGATAATGTTGGTACTAAGGAGCAAATCATACTTTTTAGCGATAAAGTCTATAAGTGTTTGCTCTATTACTTCGCCTTCCAGCTGTCCATGAGCCATAGCTATATCGATATTCGGTAAGATAGCCTGCAGCATTTCTTTCATTTGAAATAAGTCTTTAACCTTATTGTGCACAAAGAAAACCTGTCCTCCTCTCCCTACTTCATTTTGAATAATCTCTTTCAAATAGTCTGGGTCGAAAACGGTTAGCTCTGTATAAACTGGTTGACGGTTTGGAGGAGGCGTTTGAATGAGACTATAATCTCTGGCTCCCAATAATGAGAATTGGAGGGTTCTAGGTATAGGAGTGGCCGTCAGCGTCAAGGTATCTACATTCAATTTAAACTCTTTTAGTTTTTCCTTGACCTGCACACCAAATTTTTGTTCCTCATCAATTATCAACAAGCCAAGATCCTTAAATTTCACACTCTTACCAACGATGGCGTGTGTTCCTATGAGAATATCGACTTTGCCCGCTTCTAAGCGCTTTAAAATATCGTTCTTCTCTTTGGTTGATTTAAATCGGTTGATAAACTCAACATTACATGGCAAACCCTCTAATCGGCGCTTAAAGGTGTTATCATGCTGAAAGGCCAATAAGGTTGTCGGCACTAGAACGGCTACCTGCTTTGAGTCCGCTACTGCTTTAAAGGCGGCACGAATTGCTACCTCCGTTTTTCCAAAGCCCACATCTCCACAAATAAGCCGATCCATAGGTATCTCCTTTTCCATATCTATTTTTACATCTTGTGTTGCTTTGGCTTGATCTGGGGTATCTTCATATTCAAAAGAAGATTCCAACTCTAACTGTAAATAGGTGTCTGGAGAAAAGGCGAATCCCCTGCTGGCCTTTCTTTTGGCGTATAGCTTAATGAGGTCCTCAGCTATATCTTTAATTTTTTTCTTTGTCTTGCGCTTGGTATTTTCCCAGGTATCACTTCCCAAACGATGCATACGCGGTTCCGTTCCTTCCTTGCCTACATATTTACTAATCTTATGGATAGAGTTGATGTGAACGTATAGAATATCATTATTCGCATAGATTAGGCGAACGGCTTCTTGAATATGTCCACCCACTTCCAATTTCTCCAAGCCCGAAAAGCGACCTACGCCATGGTCTATATGCGTCACATAATCTCCAGGAACTAACTCTTTAATGGACTTTAGTAATTGTGTTTGTGCGGATACATTTGTTCGAGAGGTTTGAATCTCTCGTTTTCTTCGTGCGAATATTTCATGAGTAGTGAAAACGGCGACTTTATGTTTACTATCTATAAACCCCTTGGAAAACTCGTGAGTTATTTCTCTAAAGGCGATATCTTGACCTAGATCATGAAATATAGTTCTATACCGTTGGTGTTGATTTTCATCTTCCGATTGGATAAAAACGCTGTATTCATCTTTATTTAGCTGACATAAGACTTGATGAAGTTTATTAAAATTCTTATGAATTATAGGAGTTGATTGCACAAAATGACTTGTGGTTCCTTCTCTATGTAGCAGGTCTATCCTTTTTGGTAGGCAATGAAAATCTGGAAGATGAGAGTCTATGGAAATATCTTCCATGTCTTCATGGAGCTGATTTATCGTCTGGCTTAACTCCCAGTTAAGCTTTTGGAAAAATTGTTGTTCTACCCAAAGATTGTCTTCAGATCTCAAGAGCTGAAAGAAATGTTGTTTTTCTGTTTTACGGCTTCGCGCTATAAAGGATGGCGATGGGGAAATCACAGCCTCCTTTCTCAATAATAAAGAGAGTTGGGATTCGATGTCAAACTCACGAATTTCTTCAACTTCAATATCAAACAACTCTATGCGTAACGGATGCTCATAGGCATAGGAATATATATCTAAAATATTTCCCCGTATCGCATATTGGCCATGTTCATATACATAGTTGGTTCTTTCATATTCTGTTTCTTCTAAGAAATTAATCCAGTCATTCAGCCTCAATTCTTGGCCTGTTCTTATTTCTCTTTTGAGATCCGGAGAAATATTGATCAATATATTTTCAACCAAGGAGGAAGGATAGGCGAAAATTATTGCCGACGTATTGTTCCTAAAAGATTCTACAACCTGGTGGCGGACTATTTGTCTGCTTCGTGCTCGTTCGAGCCCTTTATTTTTTATGGTAAACGAAGGTTCTAGAAAACTATAGGGTCCATCTGGATCCAAGATTAGGAGGTCTTGATATAAATTTCTGGCATCCTCTTCTGTATTGATAAAAAATAGGTGTCTGCCTGCATTTTTCTTAATGTTATCTAAAAAGACTAACGCATCAAACGAAGTTTTTGATAAAGTGTATTCTTTCTTAAATTCCGAGCCGTGTAGCTCTTCTCGCCCTATGGTCTTAAAACTAAGATCATAAAGCTCAACCAATGGATTCATCCCTGAAAATGATATATATTCAAACGTATTAGCCAACCTAAAAGGCTATATGCTTACATGGAATTTTCGTTCTCGACCCTCGCTAATTCATGAGGTCCTCAATCTCATCTGCTTCTATCGGGCAGCTCTCCATCAAATCTATAACCCCTTTTGAGGTAACAACTAAGTCATTTTCTATTCTTACGCCCAAATTTTCACTCCAAATATAAATACCTGGCTCGTTCGTAATCACAGAGTTTACTGGCATTTTTACATAATGATTTCCCACATCATGCACATCTAGACCAAGAAAATGACCTAATCCATGAGGAAAATATTTTTTATATAAAGGATTATTTGGGTCTTGATTTTTGACCTCATCTTTGTTTAAAAGGCCAATTTCAATCAACTTTTGCTCCATAATTTTCTTCCCCTCATTATTCCATTCAGTTAATGTAAAGTTAGTATTCGCTATTTCTTTCGCGGCTTTGAATACGTCCAAAGTAGCATTATAAATTTGTTTTTGTCTTGTTGAAAATTTTCCGCCGACTGGAATTGTTCTCGATAAATCAGAGGCGTAATTTGAATAAGAACATCCAAAGTCCATTAGTAAAATTTCTCCTTTTACTAAGGGTCGATTATTATCATTATAATGCAGAATGCAGGAATTTTGACCACTTGCAATAATTGAATTGTATGCCTGAATAGCTTGATTTTTATGAAACTCATATAGAATGAATGCCTCCACTTCATGTTCTGACTTGAAGTTTTTCATTTCCTTTAAAAGGCGCACAAAGGTTTCTGTTGTTATATTTGCCGCTTTTTGCATGACCACAATCTCCTCGTCCGTTTTTGCCATGCGCAAACTACCCAATATTGGGGCACTTCTTTCATATTTGTGGGTAGGAAAATCTCTTTTTATACTTCTAAGTTTACGTAAATCCATATAGTCGCCATCATAGCTAGCCCTGTCATGCTCATTCAAATTAACATAAACATGCTCCGCATGATGCATCATCGTTTTTAGTATGCTTTCTGCACTCTTATTCCAATTGACATTTGCTATACCTGAGATAGTTTTGGCCTCTTCAATAGTATATTTAAAACCCTCCCATACTTTGATGTGCTCACTCGTTTCGCGGACAAATAAAACTTCTCTCCACAAAGGATTGGGAGCATCAGGAAATAGGATTAAAATAGTTTCTTCTTGATCAATACCCGAAAGATAAAAAGTATCCGGGTTCTGATAAAATGAAAAATTGGCATCTGCAGACTTATGAAAGATATCTCCTGAATGGAAGATAGCGATTGAATTTGGTTTGAGATACTTAATAAATTGATTTCTTCTTCCTTGAAAAAAGTCAGTGGATAAGGCTAATGTTCTTTTCACTTTAAATATTTTTTATCAGCTGTAGAAAAAAAAAGTCGGCTCAATAGGCCGACTTTTGTATAAAAATTCTCTTCACGTTAGAAATAAAAACTCATCAAAGCAGCAAGGCTTAATCCAGTAAATTGATTTGTATTGGTAGAGAATCTATTATAAAACATAACTCTAGGAGCTAAACTAAAAGCAGCATAGCTATTTCCTTCAAACTTAGTTTTAATCCCAAATTCTGCTCTTGCACCTAAATTGAAGTTATCATATGTGTTATTAACTTGATTAGAACTTGCCGAAAAACTACCAAAAGGTACAATAGTAAAGTTAGATTCTGACCTCAAAGTTATGCTATTGATTAAGGTAAAGTTTGTGAAAAATCCTTTCGGAGATTCTTTGCCCAAATTGAATCCTAAACCTATCGGAACCTCTAGTGCAGTAATCTGATCAAAAGATGTTTTGCTTTTCACTGATGGGTCGTTATTAATCCATCTTTCAAATCCACCCGAAGTAATGCCAACACCTATGATACCATAGACTCGTTTTGTCAAATTTTTATTAAGTTCAAATCCACCATTCATTCCAAATCGACCACCTTTCATCACAGAGTGCTCACCTTCGTACATGAAATCCATAGAAGGACCACCATAAATGCGCATGTTTAGTTTTTTGGTTACCGATAATGCAACCTTGTCAGATATATTCTTTAAGGAGGTCGGGTTGTCTTGGGCGCTCGCATTGAAAAACATTACCGTTGTACCAGCTATCAGAAACAATTTAACTAGTTTATTCATAATTCAGATTTTTAGATTTTTAGATTTTTGAACTTAGGCAAAGATATAAATTTTAGTAATATTGTATAATTTAATTTGCAGGATGTCAAATCTTAAACTTTTTATAGAACCAAGTTTTTCACGATCAGCGCATAAGATTGATTTTAAGGATAAGATATTTCTTCTAGGGTCATGTTTTTCTGAGAATGTTTCTCAACTTCTCAGTCAGCGCAAGTTTCAGATTATGTCAAATCCACATGGAATACTTTTCGATATTTTATCTCTTGAACGCTGTCTATTGGAGATTTCGGTTAAAAAACAATATGATCAAGCCGATTTATTTCAGCACGGTGAACTCTATGGAAGCTGGAATCATCATACTTCTTTTTCAAATACCAAGCCCAATCAAACCACAAACACCATAAATGATGCCATCTGCCGCAGTTTCGAATTCTTATCCAAAACGAAACACGTTATTCTAACCCTTGGCAGTGCCTTTTCCTATTTTCACATCAATGAAAAGAGATGGGTGGCTAATTGTCATAAAATTCCACAAACCGAGTTTCAAAAAATACTCCTCCCAATAGAAGATATCTTAACTAGTTTGACGAATATTTATAACCTACTATTGAAAATAAATCCAGAAATTAGGCTTACATTGACCATAAGTCCCGTCAGACACCTAAGAGATGGGGTTATTGAAAATAACCAAAGTAAAGCACGACTAATTGAAGCGGTTAACTTATTTATCCAAAAACACGCGGATGTTTATTACTTCCCATCCTATGAAATAGTCATAGATGTTTTAAGAGACTATCGTTTCTATGATATAGATTATGCCCATCCTAATTTTTTGGCGACCAATATCGTTTTTGACTACTTCAGGGATTTATGTATAGACCCAAAGGCTTATAAAGATATGGATAAATTCTATCATTTATACTTGGCAATGAACCACAGAGCCAAGCACCGTGAAACAGCCGACCACATCAATTTTTTACAATCGAATAAGTCCCGAGTGGATGAATACATAAAATTATATCCACATCTTGATTTTAACTCCGAATTGAAGCATTTCTCTGCGGAATTGGAGAAATTAAAAATTCGGTCGTAAGCTCTCTTTTGAATAGAATTTTTTAATTATTTCCATAGCCTCATCTGTACTATCGACTATTTCTAACAGATTTTCATCCCCTTCTGAAATATACTTATTCTCTTTTATCGTTTGAATAATCCATTGTTTCAATCCTTTCCAAAAATCAGAACCATATAGAATAACTGGAATTTTATTTATTTTATTAGTTTGAACCAAGGTAAGAACTTCAAAAAGCTCGTCCATTGTTCCCAATCCTCCTGGGAAAATAATGAAGGCTTGTGCATATTTCACAAACATAACTTTGCGAACAAAAAAGAAATTGTAATCTAATGATTTATCTATGTCGATGTACTCGTTGGGTTTTTGCTCGTTTGGTAGGGTTATGTTCAAACCTACTGATTTTCCTCCTGCCTCTTGCGCACCCTTATTGGCTGCTTCCATTATCCCAGGACCACCACCAGTTATGACTCCATAACCTTCTTGAACTAATTTCGTCGCCATTCGCTCCGCCTTCTCATAATATATTTCATCTGGCTTTGTACGGGCACTCCCGAAGATAGAAATACAGGGACCAATCTTAGGCATTTTCTCAAATCCCTCCACGAACTCGCTCATAATCTTGAACATCAACCAGGATGACTCTGCCTTGACTTCACTCCAGTTTTTTTCCATTGTTTTATTTTAATTAATGAAATATAGAACTAATTACCTCTGCAATTCCTTTTATAATAAATTCCCCGCCTATATCTAAAGTGAAATTGTCAACTATACTATTATTATCAATTCCATATCCGATGTGTCGTTTTTTAAGTTGATTCCTTCTCCAAAGTTTAAATTGTTCTGATTCAAAATCCTTTACTTTATAAAACTCATCAAACTTCTTGCGTCGAAATTCATCTGATAAAATATAATAAGCTTCGTATACTAATTTAAACTTTGATGTAGATATTTTGTTGTCAGGACTTTCTGGTTTATACTGTAATAATAAATTTTTATACGAATCCTTTATCTGCGATTGACTGCTAGTTTCTAGAATGCCGAGTAGATTATAATAATTCATCGTGTTCAAGTTAAACTATCTTCACCTTCGCATATTTCAGCATAATTTTCTTTATGTTTCCATTAAAGTCAATGGTGGCGATCTTCTTGTCGCCTTCGCCCGAAATTTCCGTTATTTTTCCTTTTCCGAATTGAATGTGCAAAATATCCATCCCCGAAACTAGTTTTTCAGGACTATCAGCCATAAAATTAGACGTATCTATATTGGAGGCTAGATTCACTTGCTTAATGGTCTTGACTAATGAATTTGGCTGGTATTGCAGCGTGCGCTTTGCAAATGGGTTTTCGCCCAATTCTTGATTTGGCGTTCCTTTAAAATCAATTATTTCAGCAGGTAATTCCTTTAAAAATCGACTGGGTTCACTCGGATTGATTTGTCCAAATTTATATCGACTCGTGGCAAAACTCAGCATTAAGTGTTCTTCAGCGCGGGTCACCGCCACATAAAACAATCTTCGCTCTTCTTCCAAGTCTTCTAACGTATAGCTGGACCTTTGCGAGGGAAATAGATTTTCTTCCAAGCCCACAAGATATACAGACTTAAACTCTAAGCCCTTAGATGCATGAATAGTCATTAGTTTGACAGATGGTTGGTCCTCGCTTTGGGTATCGCGATCTGTCAAGAGAGTAACGGATTGTAAAAAAGAGCCCAAAGATTTATCTGATGCCATTTCCTCATTTTCTATCACTTCGTCATTTTCGACGAATTCTTTAATTGAGTTTAAAAGCTCTTGTAAGTTTTCATAGCGACTAAGCCCCTCCACCGATTTATCGGCGTATAAATCACCTAAAAGTCCCGACTGCTTGGCTATTTCGGTCGCAATCTCATGGGCATTTCGCTCATTCTGCACTTGTTGAGCTCGAATCATGGTATAGAATTTTTCTATAGCTTCTCCCGTTCTCCCAGTGACTACTTTGTTTTCGCTAATTTTCTCTATAACTTCCCATATTTTCATGTTGTTTACAGAAGCATAAACCACCAATTTCTGAAAACTCGTATCACCTATACCCCTTAATGGATAATTAATAACCCGCTTTAGCGCCTCTTCATCGAAGGGATTCACAATCAGTTTTAAATAGGCAATTAAATCTTTGACCTCTTTTCGCTGGTAAAAGGAAATGCCGCCGTAAATTATGTAGGGAATATTTTTTCTTCGAAGAGACTCTTCAAACGAACGAGATTGAGAATTGGTTCGATATAGAATCGCCACATCAGCATAAGATATTTGTTTGGTCATACAAAGTAGAAAAATCTCTTCTACGATTTGTTTTCCCTCATCATTATCCGAAAATGTTTTTAGCAATTTGATTTTTTCCCCTTGGCTATTCGATGTCCAAATTGTTTTATCCAGCTGATGTTGATTGTGCTTAATAATCTTATTTGCTGCATCTACGATGGTTTGGGTACTTCGGTAGTTCTGTTCTAGTTTAAACACTTTAGTGTCTGGATAGTCTTTCTGAAAGCTCAAAATATTGTCAATACTCGCTCCGCGAAATGCATAAATACTCTGGCTATCATCTCCTACCACACAAATGTTTTGATAGACATCCCCAAGCTTCTTGATTATAGAGTATTGAGCGAAATTGGTATCCTGAAACTCATCTACCATAATGAACTGAAACTTATGCTGAAATTCATAAAGCACTTCAGGAAAACGCACAATCAATTCGTAGAATTTCAACTGCAAATCATCGAAATCCATCGCATTGTTCTTAAAGCATTTCTCTGAATAATTTCGAAACACATCTCCCATTCTAGGTCTATTGGCTTCCACATCTTCCGCTATCAAATCTTCATTCGTAGCATAGAGACGATAGTTGATAAGATTATTCTTGAGGTTGGAAATTCTACTATAAACATAGTTTGCCTTATACAAATCTTCATTTAAGCCTAATTCCTTAACAACCGTTTTTATAACTGACTTAGTATCATCCGAGTCATATATACTAAAATTATTGGTGTAGCCTAGCATGGAAGCCTTGGTCCTTAATATTCTGGCGAACACAGAATGGAAGGTTCCCATAAAGAGATTGCGTGCTTCTGAGCCAATGAGTTTTTCTATACGCTCGCGCATTTCCTTACTCGCCTTATTGGTAAAAGTCAATGCAAGAATATTATAGGATTGTACACCCTGCTCCATCATAAAGGCGATTCTATAAGTCAGAACACGAGTCTTGCCAGAGCCTGGGCCGGCATTGATCATTACTGGCCCCTCAAATTCCGTCACAGCTTGGCGTTGAATATCATTAAGTTCGTCTAAATAGTGCACTTCTTTTAATTATGAATTTAGAATTCTAAATTTTGAATATTAGATTTGTAAAAATAGTAGAACTCTATTTAGATGAAGGTGGATTTTACCAACAATTATGAGACTTTATGAATAATCTTCTTAATAAAATAAATAACTTTAATATTATAGAATCAGACTTACTTGGTTTATCGTCTTCAATTTTTTTATTTACATATTCTTCAAATCCGTAATTAAACTCATCGTTAAATTTAGATTGAATCCAGTTAATAAAATCCTCTTCTGTTTCAATTAAAAAAGCTTCGCCGTTAGATATTACTTTTAATTTTTTGCCACTTTTTATCTTTTGATTTATTGAGAAAAAATAATCCGTTACATACCTATAAGGACTTAGTGTATCATAATTTCCTACATTACCTAATTCCAAAACTAATTTATTTTCTATATAAAAGCTGTGTTCTAAATCTTTTTTTTTCATTAGTATTAAATAATAGATAAAATGATTTCTTTTTCTACTAAAACTTGGCTTCTTTCTTTCAAGTTTTTTATCTGAATTCTATTTTCTTTCAATTCGTTTTCTCCAATAATAATGGCATAAGAATATCCAGCCTTGTCTGCATAAGCGAGTTGCTTGTCCATTTTAGCTCTATTAGGATATAAATCTACAATTTTACCTTCTCCGCGAATTTCGCTTAATAATGAAAAATAGTGGCTTGTCGCTGCCTCTGTTAAATTGAGTATCAGTGTTCTTTTCGCTTCAGAATTTTCTGGAAATCTCCTCAATTCAGTCATCACATCATAAACTCTATCTAAACCAAAGGATATTCCAATTCCTGACATATCCTTCAAGCCAAAGAGTTCTGTCAAATCATCATAGCGCCCACCTCCTCCTATACTTCCATAGACCATTTCTGTTGAAACCATTTCTAGAACTGTGCCAGTATAATAGTCTAATCCTCTGAGTAGTTTGAGGTCGAATTTTAGGTTCTCAGACTTGGAGTGAGTGAATATATAATTAAGCTCAGAAAGACCTTCGGTTAGTTTTGAGTTACTAGCTATTAGTTTTGAGTTGAGTTCGACAGGTGATTGGGCAGCCAAAACATATACTAGCTTATCTGTAGCTTCATTACCTATTAGTTGAGAAAGTTCTTCTTTTACTTTCTCTTCTCCTATTTTATCCCATTTGTCTAGAATCGTGGAAACAGAAGTTATATGATTTTCAGCAATACCAACTTCTTCACATATTCCGTTGTAAATCTTTCGATTATTAATTTTTATCTCAACCTTTAGATTAAGTTCTTTAAAGACCGAATCTATCAAGGTAATCATCTCCACATCACCGACTAAACCCTTAGAACCTACAATATCGGCATCGCATTGAAAAAATTCTTGATAGCGCCCTTTTTGAGGTCTATCGGCTCGCCAAACCGGACCAATCACATAGCGCTTAAATGGAAAGGTCAATTCATTTTGATGCTGAGAAACGAATCTAGCAAGAGGTACAGTGTGATCGTATCGGAGGCCTTTGGAGGAGATTTCTTGCGTAAGCTTTCCAAATTGAATAGGTTTATTTTCTATAATTTCCAGCCCTTTTTCATCTAGATAATCTCCCGAATTCAATATCTTAAACAATAATTTATCCCCTTCGTCGCCATACTTACCCTGCAAAGTTTCTAATCGTTCAAAAACAGGATTATATATAGATTGAAAGCCATACAATTCATAATGCTTTTTAATCACCGAAATGATGTATTCTCGCCTCTGATTTTCTAGAGGTAAATAGTCACGAACTCCTTTGGGGTTTTGTGGTTTAATTTTTAACATAGGACAAAAATCGAAAAACTATTTTTGTTTTGATTTAATAGTTTTAAAAAAGAAGTAAATATATTCATAAATAGAACGATAGACAAACAATATCAATGTAAAAACAAATATTATTTAATAGATTATTAATTTTATTTATATTTGCATTCAAATAATTTAAGATATGTATCACAGATTGCCGATCTCTTGTCCTAGTTGCGCCACGACCCTATCAGTGGCTGAGCTAAGTTGCGATAACTGCCACACTGCTATCAAAGGAAAATATGTTTTGCCAGAATTTTTAAAATTAACTTCTGATGAGCAGAACTTTATACTAAATTTTGTCAAAGAGAGCGGTAGTTTGAAAAATATGGCTCAACGTCTTGGTTTATCTTATCCAACCGTGCGCAACATGCTTGATGACATGATTTCTAAACTATAATAATTTCTATTCGTAACATCTTTAAATATTAAAAAATGGCTTCATTAATTAAAAAAATTGTCCACCCACAAAACTATCTATCCTCTGCGAATGGTCTAATTTTAGGCACTATAATTGCACTAATATTGGGCATAACGGGTTACTATGACCAGACGGCACTTGATGGTGTTTTGGACTTGCACCAAACCAGAGGTCTAAGCCTGTCAGACTCACTTATGATGCAGTTTATTAATTGGTTGTGTATCTCACTTTCTTTTTATGCGCTTGCAAAAGGGTTTGGTTCTAAAATTCGCTTAATTGATATCGCGGGCATTTTGGGCACTATTAAGATTTGGTATCTATTTCCTGTGTTGCTTGGCTTATTTATCCACCCGAATATAGATATAGCTGAGATAATTAAAGGCTCAATTCCTCCGAATCTTATCCTTATTGGATTGGTCAGCGCTTTGTTCTCAATCATCTATATCGTATATGCATTTATGGCTTTTAAAGTAAATAGCCACTTAAAAGACGGAAAACTTATTATAGCCTTTATTGCAGGGTTAGTACTTGCAGAAATAGCTTCTAAAATAATTATTCACTCTTTTATCTAAATTATATGGAATTTATGCCCTTCATTTTTGTTAGCCTAATATTCATCGTGTTTGGCATTGCTTTAGGATTTTTCTCCCCTAATAAAAAAATATGGTGGTATGGCTATCGCACCCCTCAATCGATGAAATCAGATGCCAGCTATGTCTTCGCCAATCGTATTTCAGGAAGAATTTTGATTTCACTAGGACTATTGATTTTCACGACATCCGCCATTTTAGAACCCTACCTTACTAAGTTGATAATATTTACTGGCCTTGTTTTCTTGTTTACATTTACTGAGTGGAAATTGTACCAATATCATAAAGATTTAGACTAAGAAAGCTATAGAATTCATAATGCTTTTTAATCACAGAAATGATGTATTCTCGTCTTTGATTCTCCAGCGGTAAATAATCTCGAACTCCCTTGGGGTTTTGTGGTTTGATTTTTAACATGGGGCAAAATTAATGCTTTTTTAGCCACGAATTCACTAATTAATTCTACTAGAAAGTCCTTGAATTTAATAGTATTTCTAAAACATATTGGCTGTTTTAGGCTTAAAAAATGACCGAACAACAATATAAAACCAGAGTAAAACTGGCATCAACGCGCGAAACCCTTTTGTATGTAGGATTTCATTCTTAAATTCCTTTGGATAGCCGTCTATTGATGGCAGAGCGGTAAATAACATATATAGAATTAAAAAACCATAGCTTAACTTGTTTTTTTCTTTTTCTATTAAATTCCACCAAAGAGCCACAGCTGTGGATGCTATAATAATCGTTGGCGATTCCGAACTACTATTAAAAACGAAGCAGGTTAAAATGCCGAGCACCAATAACTCGTATTTCAAATTTTTATAGATATAATTTTTGATGAAAAGAGAGAATAATAGTACAAACCCGAAAAGTACAAAAAGCCATGATGAAATATTTGGATTGTATAAATTTTTTCTAAAAAGACCTGGCAATGAATAGTCAATCATAGGATTCAAATTTCTATTCAACGAGTCTTTTAAATGCAATGATTTAATCCATTCAATATAATTATCTAATGTATAATCCCAGCTTGAAGACATAGCAGGAATAATAATTGCGATTGCGAGGCCAAAACCGAAACCAAAAATAAATTTTTTTCCTGGTTTCTGAGAATAAAACAATAGAGAAATGATTGGAAAAAGCTTGATTGTGGTGAAAAAACCAGCCAAGTAACCAGATAAAAAAACGCGGTTTCTTTCAATAAAAATAAATGCTAAAATTATTATACCCATCATAGCATTTGTGATTTCAAAAGATAACCCTGAAATATAAATGTCTTGAAAACAAATAATTATCCATGAAAAATAGAATCCACTTCTATTTTGAAAAAGTTTATCGACTGCATATAAGTATATTGAGGTATTAAAAAGAACCCACAATACCTTGTCAAGATGAAAGTATATTTGAGAAAATGGGGCTACTATTAGAGAAAATGCTGGGCCATAAAGGAGAAAATCAAAATACTCATCTGGGTAGGTTTTGTATAATGGCGCCATTTCTGTAAAATGAAAATAGGCTCCTTGGAAGATCTTAAAGTTATTTTGATAGTTTTCAGCGGTTAAGGCTCCTACAATAGATAATATTAGCGCTAATCCAATACTTGTATTTCGTTCATTGTTGAGTAAATAAATCTTACCAGACTTTATAAAACTACCTAACATTTTTTAATATTTCCTTAAACCAGAAACTATAAATTTCTGGTTGATCTTCAATATCTTGGGATAAACTACTTAAAGCAATCCATCTAATTGATTCTATTTCATTTGGATTAAAAGGAATCTCGCCATCAAATTGACCCTCATAGACCACATCGTACTCGTGTTCTATTAACCCTGTTTGTTCATCCTTTGCTTTATATATAAATCTATATACTTCTTTTAATGAACAGGTTATGTTTAACTCTTCTTTGAGGCGGCGCTGGGCTGCATCTTGAAAATCTTCGTTTTCTCGTGGGTGAGAACAGACCGCATTGGACCAGATTAATGGCCAGTGATATTTGGTCTTGGCTCGCTGCTGAATCAGCATTTCTCCTTTGGAATTATAAAGTAAAATGGATATAGCGCGATGAAGTAGGCCCTTTTCATGAGCTTCCACCTTAGGCATTAATCCTAAAACTTCGTTGTTTTTGTTGACTAAGACGACTTTTTCTTCCATTTACAAGATTTTTGCCACTAAGGCACTAAGACACAAAAGTTGCTTTATATTTATTTAATTTGTTGTTTCTAAGTTCTAATATCTCAAATCAATAATCTAATTGGCTTTAAGCCAAGAACTATACATGACATAATTGTTTGAAATGCGCTCGAGGGTTTCTTTTTGTAATTCTTTGTTGATGTCTTTAATTTTTTTAGCAGGCACCCCTGCCCACACTTCTCCAGATTTTATATGTGTGCCCTCTGTCACCACTGATCCTGCACCGACTATAGAATTTGATTCTACGACAGCATTATCCATTACGATGGCTCCCATACCGATCAATACATTGTCGTAGATGGTGCAGCCATGGACTATAGCCCTGTGCCCAATAGACACATTATTTCCGATATTGGTAGGGCATTTTTGATAGGTACAATGGATAATTGCTCCATCTTGGACATTAACCTTGTTGCCCATCTTGATATAGTGGACATCTCCTCGGACAATAGCGTTGAACCAAATACTACAATCCTCGCCCATTTCTACATCTCCTACAATAGTGCAATTGGGCGCAATAAAGCACGAATCTAAGATTTGAGGGGTTTTCCCCTGAACAGATAAAATTAGAGCGGACATATTTTAAGAATAATTTTCATTATTATTTACGGTTGAGTAATTTTCATCAAGTACCCCATTTTTTTCGTTTCAAGCTTTATTGTTTCTAAAAACAGTTCCTCAGGTTGAATTTCCTTCTCGATATCACCAGCAGTCCAAAGGCCATCATTATTGTTGTCAAGCAGTATATATATTTTTAGCTCATCTCCGTAAATATCCTTAAAAAGTAATTTGGGCTGCTTTTCAATTGGTTTCCATTCATTTTCACTGAGATGATACAATTTTGCCTTTCTATTGGAGGCCAAATCTGGGTCTAAGGTGATTACTATTTCATTAAACAATTTTTCTTTCGGATAGGTAGTTAAGGTTTGGCTTATCACCTTGTTGTAAGAGAAATTAGAATATATAGCTTGGCTATCGAGAATCAGTGTATATTCCTTACCGTGCTCCAAACCAATAATTAAGAGGTTGTTTTTTTGAAATTGGACATTTGGTTTCACTTGATTTTCGCCTATTTTTAACTTAATCTTATTGGTATCGATTTTGCTTATAAAAGCATTAAATGGAATTTTAACGGTATCTGGACGGACAAGTTTAGAGCTTCTTTCCGCAGTATTTAGCAACAAATCAAGATATAGACTAGGTTTGCCAACGGGCAGTTCTATCGTTTCATATTTATCCAAATTATATTTTAATCGCAGGGAATTTATCTGAGGGGTTGTTTTAACAATTAGCTTTAGTTGGCGGGGTGACAAATTTAATAAAACATGCTCAGGGTCCGTCAAGCCAGGAAAATAGATATCTTCGCTCGCCGAAATATTAAACTCTGAGGAAGAAATGGGTGTAACAAAAAAGTTTGTTTTCTTTTGGCTTTGTTGGAATAATTTTATTTTACTTAATACACGACCTGCCTTAACTGGCTCTTTTATAAAACCAATGGACTCTGTTTTATCCCAAATCATATTCATGTTTGAATCTATGAATGTAAAGACATAAAAGGACTCATTCGCTAGGTTAGAAAACTGGGCTAAGCCATCTTTGGAGGGAGACACATAGCGATAATTTTTTCCAAAAAAGTCAGACTTTGTTTTTACAAGACAAACCTTTGCCATGTCGCTCCATGCATTGGTTTTTGCATCGCTCAAACCAAAAATTAGTTTTCCGGTATCCAGATATTTTCCGGTGCTAAAGGTTAGATTATAGTTTGGTAAAAGATTGCCTTCATTGTTATCCTTTATTGCATTGGTTAAATGGATGGAATAAGTTGTATTCGCTTTGAGACCCTCTTCGAAGGTGAAAATTACCTTTTTCCCCAAAACGCGTGCGCTCGGCATTTTGGGCGAGTATGGAGAAACGGCTACATTTGTTTGCGGAAAATTTAACTCTATGAATTCATCAAAATAAAAAACAAGTTTATTATCTGAAAACTGGATGCTTTTTTGTTCCGGATAGGTTTTGGTCACCGTTGGCGGGGCGCTATCTTTTGCGCCCCCACTTGGCATGACTATCGTGGCGCATGAACAAATCATGAGTAGAAAACCAAACCCTAGAATTATAAATATCGATTTCATTCCGATACAAAAGTAATTGAAAGTTGAAAGCGTTGCCATGAATTCATGAATTTTTTATTCATTTAATCATCGCCTTTGATTTTATCTATGCAATAAAATGCATAGGCCTTTCTTGCCTAGACTATTTTAGCTTGTTTTTTAACGCTAAAAGTTTTGCCTGAAAATCATCTAAAACTTCTTCTTTATTGATTGGTCGTGGCAAATGTCCTGTGGCATTTTTGATTGGTTTCTTCAAGGGGGCGGGCCCCTTTGTCTGGCTTGGCGAATTTTCCCCCTTCATTGAGAGCGCTACTCGATTTCTTTCATAATCGACCTCAGTAATCGTCACCATTACTTTTTGTCCCAATTTGACCACTTCGTTAGGATCTTTAACAAACGTGTTGCTCATTTGTGAAATGTGAACCATACCATCTTGTTTAACTCCAATATTGACAAAAGCCCCGAATTTCGTAATATTGGTGATGATTCCTGGCACGGTCATTCCTTCTTTCAAATCATTTATCGTAGAAATTCCGTCGGCAAAACGAAACTCCTCAATAGGTGAACGAGGATCGCGCCCGGGTTTTTCCAATTCCTTGAGAATATCATTTAGTGTAAAAAGACCAACTTTTTCCGAAACATAGTTGTTTAAGTTGATTTTTTTTCTTAGTTCACTTTGCCTGATTAAATCTTCCACTTTACAGTTTTGATCCTTTGCCATTTTTTCCACAATATAATAGGATTCAGGATGAACGGACGAGTTATCTAAAATATTACTTGAATTAATTATTCTTAAGAACCCCGCTGCTTGCTCAAAGGCTTTCGGCCCCAATCCTGTCACTTTTTTAAGTTCTTGCCTTGATTTAAGAGGGCCATTGGTCTGCCGATAGTCCACAATATTTTTTGCCATATTGGCTGATAAACCCGAGACATACGTTAGCAAATGCTTACTCGCCGAATTAACATCTACCCCTACGAAATTTACGCAGCTCTCTACAACTAAATCAAGTGAAGACTTTAGTTTAGGTTGATTCACATCATGCTGATATTGTCCTACTCCGATTGACTTAGGATCAATTTTAACCAATTCGCTCAATGGGTCTAGAAGTCGACGACCTATGCTAATAGCTCCACGAATAGTCACATCTTTATCAGGGAACTCCTCTCGCGCAACTTCGCTCGCCGAATAGATTGACGCCCCACTCTCGTTGACCATGAAAATAGAAATGGCTTTGCCAAAATCAATACTGCGAACCAAGGTCTCAGTTTCTTTACTCGCTGTTCCATTCCCATAACCAATTGCTTCAATTTTATATTTATCCACTAAATGAGCTATGGTCTCCTTGGACTGTGACCACTGATTTTGTGGGGCGTGGGGGAAAATAGTTTCATAATATAAAAAATTTCCATACTCATCGATACAAACCAGTTTACATCCAGAGCGAAATCCTGGGTCAAGTGCTAGGACTCTTTTCTGACCCAGAGGTGATGCCAATAAAAGCTGACGGAGGTTTTCAGAAAAAACGCCAATAGCTTCTTTATCCGCTTTTTGTTTACTCCATAGTCGAAATTCGGTTTCAATTTGCATTTTTAATAGTCTCGCATAGCCGTCTTCAATGGCTTCAGAAACTTGCTTCGCTGCTTCTGTTTGATTTTTGACGAAGATTCTTTTCAGACTATCTTCAGCTAATTCTTTAGAAATATTGATATCCATTGCTAGCAAGCCCTCTTTCTCGCCACGGCGAATAGCAAGCAGTCTATGGGAGGGACATTTAGCCAACGGCTCTGAAAAATCAAAATAGTCTCTATATTTCTGTGCTTCTTCGGTTTCCTTTTTGGTAGAGAGAACTTTCGAAGAAAGAACGGCGCCTACTTCAAACTGTTTGCGTATTGCATTTCTTGCGCGGCTATCTTCTGTGATCCACTCTGCGATTATATCTCTAGCTCCTTGAAGAGCATCATTGCCGTCTTTTACTTGGTCATTGATAAATTTCTCTGCTTCTGCTATTATATCAAAACTATCCTGCTCAAAAATCTTCTTAGCCAAAGGCTCTAAGCCTTTTTCAATAGCCATCGTAGCGCGGGTCTTCCGCTTAGGCTTATAAGGGAGATAAATATCCTCTAAAAGCGTTGCATTCATGCAACCCTCAATCTTGGTCTTTAGTTCAGGAGTTAGCTTACCTTGTTCCTCTATACTTTTCAAAACCGCCAACTTGCGTTTATCCAGTTCGGTATAGTAAAGAATCTTTTCTACCACATTGGCTATTTGCACTTCGTCTAGATTTCCCGTGGCCTCTTTTCGATAGCGGGCAATAAAGGGAATGGAACAACCTTCGTCCACCAATAATGATACCTGCTGGATTTGGCGCTCAGGGATTTGAATTTCTCTGGAAATGTGGGAAAGGTAAACGGCTTCCAAGTTCTTAAATTTTAGGTGAGCGAAAATAGGAAAATTAGAGGTAAATTGTATAATTTGTTTGTTGGTGATTGGAGCGCAAAGTTCCACGAAGTGGATGCACAAAGTTTCTTTTAAGTTATTTTGCCAAGGTGTTCATACTTCGCTCTATGACATTCTCTTTTATTTTTTTGGCTTGATATTGAACCAATTAGTTTCAAGAAAAGGGTAGGAAGTCTTTCACTAAGAAAATTTAAGGTCGATATTTTATTTTGTAATTTTTTTCCTTATAATTAATGGAAATCTTTGTGCAACTCTGTGAAAATTTCTGTGTAACTTTGTGCTCCAACCAATAGCAAACAAACTCTCTCTCTTATTAAATCTGCTTAACTTAGTTTTGCATTTAGATAATTATGTCGGTCAGTATCAATAAATATATCGGTTCGTCGGGTTACTGCTCGCGAAGAGAGGCAGATGTCCTCATCGACGAAGGCCGCGTAGAGCTCAATGGCAGACGCGCCTCCAAAACGGATGAAGTCTATGAAGGCGATGAAGTGGTAGTCGATGGTCTGCGGGTGCAACCCAAAAAGAAAATGACTTATATCGTTTTCAATAAGCCAATAGGCGTGACTTGCACGACGGATTTGAAAGATAAAACGAATATCATAGATTTTATCAATCATCCCAACCGTATTTATCCCATAGGTCGATTAGACAAAGATAGCTCGGGTTTGATTCTCCTCACCGATGACGGAGATATCGTCAATCATATTCTCCGGGAAGAAAACTACCATGAAAAAGAATATATAGTTTATGTCCGCCAAGGTATAGAAAAAGACTTCGCTCGGCAGATGAGCTCCGGGACGATGGTCATAGACAAGGTAAAACTTAAGCCGTGTAAGGTCAAGGTTTTATCTAAGCACTGTTTTAGTATTACCTTAACTCAAGGACTCAACCGACAAATCCGAAAAATGTGCTCCAAGCTAGGTTATTCCGTCTATGATTTACAGCGCGTCCGTGTAATGAATATTCACCTTGGCAATCTCAAACTAGGGAAATGGCGAAATCTGAGTGAGGTCGAAGTTAAGAAATTGATGGGTCATTGACCCATTATATCATGAGTCAAATTATTTGGCTTATACATGGTGCTTCTTCCAATATTCTTTTCCATAACCGCATAGGATTTCTTCTCCAGCTTTTATATTTCTCGTCGCAATGAGACAAACTTGTTTTCTATTCTTGAATGCGATCTTCGTGTTGTTTTTGAAATCGTTGCTTTCTCTGCCTTTCGCATCATTAGCATATTTGGCGAATCCTTCCACGGGCTTACTGTCGAGAATTCTGGCGGGCGATATATCTATAAAATATTGATCATCTCCTGAAGCGGCTCTGATATGCGCCTCTTTATTCGTGATGATTTCTCCTTTGTATATAGATACCACCTCGTCTTTATAGATTCTGATAGCCGTAAATAATCCCGTTCCCGCATTCGGTATGTTGGAAGCTTGAAGGTATAGATAATCTGATTCGATGGGTTTCATAGGTTGATGATTAAACGGGAGCAAAGTTGAAAGATAGGGACTATATAGCATTATTAATGAGAAACTTTGTTCTCTAAATTTATCTAATCTAATTGGATAGGGAACTCTTCACAGTATTTTTCTATTCGTTTGACTTCTTCTATCATTTGTTTGATTGTTATTTCGCCAATAAGCAATTCATTTGAATAATTTATTGACAGCTCGCTACTTTGAATTTTTTCTATGAATCTAGCATCTAGTTTAATCTCATCTAGAATAATTTTATTATAGCCAACTATTTTGGGGATTGAATATAAGTAAAGATATAACAATAAACACATTTCTTCATTTCTTAGTGTGCTGTAGAAATAATTATATAATTGTGCTGGATTCTTAATAATGCTTATTTGTTCTATAATATAGTTTACTTGCGTTATATACCTATAAACAAAATTGGGGTATCTTTGAATAATTAATTGTATAAAAATATATGAGTTTTTAATTTTTTCTTTTACAAAACTATTAGAATTATTGTTTATGAAAAAATCTATCATATATACATTTTTAAAATCTTCTTTAAACATCTTATCAAATACTCGTTTTTTTTCGTCCTCTCCGATTGCCAATCTTAACTCATTAATTACTCGCTTTGAATTTTTATCCATTGAAGCATTTTCTTTAATGTCTTCTGTTTCATATACAAAATAATATCGCAAATTCTCTATTATTCTATATTTAAGTTGTTTTGATAGTTCCCTAATTTCGTCAACTAAGTTTAGTTTATTTTCCTTATTAAAACAAGATTGTAGAAATTCGTTTTTGTTATCCATAGCTTTATAAATCAAGGCCAATGTGCGTTCATTGTTAAACTGATCCTGTACTTGTTTATTGGCCTCATACTGAGCATAAAATGCCAGTCCTGTAAAAATACAAATGGAAATAGCAAAAAGTGGGTTTAATATACCGCCCACAGTATCTCCTATCTCATTGGCCTCTTTCGCACTTAAAGAGTCAATAACATCTCCTAAATCAAAATGAAAAAACAAAATAATGGTATAGCAGAATGCGTATATAAAAAATATAGCGCCTAAGGCAAAAAGCACTTTTTGAAAATTGTTTTTATTCATATTTTGTGATATTTAGATTTCTCCTTCGTCGAAATAGACATGATGCTGACTTTAAACTTTTGCCTTAGAACTTTAGTATAATCCCTACCTCCCAATATGCACCATCAATATAGCAATATCGCTCGGATTGATTCCTGAAATACGTTTAGCTGCACCCAGCGTTTTCGGGCGGATTTTGGAAAGTTTTTGACGGGATTCTGTGGAGAGGGAATTCACTTTTTCATAATTAAAACTCTCGGGAATAATGAGCCCCTCTAGGTTGAGGGATTTTTGTGCTGTGTCTTTTTCCTTGGCTATATAGCCCTGGTATTTATGTTCAATAACGGCTGATTCTAGTGCCGAAGCAGAAAACTTTTCGAAAGCTTGTTTGACCTTTTCTATCTCCATTAAATCTTCAATACCTAGCTGTGGTCGAGTCAGAATCATTCCTAGAGGCATTTGTTGTTTGAGTTCGGTGGAGTTCGTTTTTTCGAAGACCGAGCGAACCTCTTCTGGATTGAGTTTTATCTCTCCGAATAAAGATAAACACTCGGCTATCTCTTCTTTACGCTTTTCATAATTTTCTATTCTCTCTTGGGTGGCTAAACCAAGTTGTCTACCAATAGGTGTCAATCGTTGATCCGCATTATCGCCTCTCAGCAATATACGAAACTCTGCCCTGCTGGTAAACATTCGATAAGGTTCATCTGTGCCCTTGTGAACCAAGTCATCGATTAATACACCAATATAACTCTCATCTCTTTTGAGCACGAGTGGTTCCTTATCGTCTAAAAATCTAGTAGCATTAATCCCAGCGATAAGTCCTTGTCCACCCGCTTCTTCGTAACCCGTTGTTCCATTAATTTGTCCTGCGAAGTAGAGGCCTTTTATTAATTTCGTTTGAAGAGAATTATCCAACTGCATAGGTGGAAAATAATCATATTCTATAGCATAACCAGGTCGATACATCTTAGCATTTTCAAAGCCAGGTATTAAACGCAATGCTTTAAACTGAACATCATAAGGCAATGATGTAGAGAAGCCGTTGACATAAATTTCATTTGTATTCCAACCTTCTGGTTCTACAAATATCTGATGTCTTTCTTTATCCGCAAAGCGATTAATCTTGTCTTCTATACTAGGGCAATATCTGGGACCAACCCCTTCGATACTTCCATTGAACATGGGGCTTCTATCAAATCCTTCTTTCAGCGCTTCGTGCACACGATCGTTAGTATAAGTTATCCAGCAACATCTCTGTTCCCTCGGTTTTTCAATATTCATAAAAGAAAATCCATCAATGATAGGATCTCCATCTTGAACTTCCATTTTAGTGTAGTCTAAACTTCGACCATCAATCCTGGGTGGTGTTCCTGTTTTCATTCTACCGCTTTCAAGGCCAAGAGACAGGAGTTGTTCGGTGATACCCGTTGCTCTCGATTCTGCGGCTCTTCCCCCTCCAAATTGTTTATCACCTATATGAATTAATCCGTTGAGGAAAGTTCCATTTGTAAGAACAACCGAAAGGGATTCTATTTCTATACCTAGTTGCGTTTTTACACCACAGACTTTATCTCCTTTGACAATAAGTTCTGAAACCATTTCTTGATAAATATCCAGGTTGGGTGTGTTTTCCAAACTATACCTCCAAAGAGAAGCAAAGAGATTTCTGTCATTTTGAGATCTTGGGCTCCACATTGCGGGTCCTTTGCTTCTATTGAGCATTCTAAACTGAATCATAGATTTATCTGAAATGATTCCTGACATTCCGCCGAGTGCATCTATTTCCTTCACTATTTGTCCTTTTGCCACACCACCCATAGCAGGATTACAAGACATCTGTCCTATAACTTGCATATTCATAGTTACTAATAAAGTTTTTTTACCTATGGTCGCTGCTGCTTGGGCCGCTTCACATCCTGCGTGTCCAGCACCAACAATTATGACATCGTATTTATCAAACATATTTATTTGTTCCACGTGGAACGTTTAGTTTATTCTAATAATGATTAACGCTCATGTTCCACGTGGAACACTTTCTTTTCATAAAATCTAAATATCTATCTTCTTGTTTTCTCATAATATTTCTTTCTTCTTTTGTTTCATCATTATATCCATATAGGTGTAAAAAACCATGAATTAACACTCTATTTACTTCGTCTCTTAAAGAAACACCATATCTTTTAGTGTTCTTTCTAATTTGCTTCAATGAGATATAAACATCTCCTGTTAATTCACACTCCTTTTCAGAAAGGTCGAATGTTAAAATATCAGTATTGTAGTTATGTTTCTTAAACTCTGTATTCATATTTATTTGTTCATTAGTTGAAACAAAATTATAATTTATTTTTACTTTGTTTTTTCCACACCTTTTACTAATATATCTTGATAAAACTCGTTTATCAACCAATTTTAATACTTCTTTTTTATATCGAGATTTACTAAAATTAAATTCAATCATATTAGAAAAATATATATTTACCTTCATCATTTACTTCGATGGTAGGTAATAGTCTCTTTTTATCAAAGTAGTCATAACCCTCTTTTAAATTTGTCCAAAAATCTAATATATCTTGTCTTCCAGAAAAATAATCCTTTTTCATCTTATTAAAATTATTCAGTGATAACTTTGTAGGAAAAATATGAATAGGAATTTTGTCTAGACCTACATACTTTGAATATAAGTTAATTAAATAAATGGATTCGATGAGTGTGTCCGTCATTGGCAAACATCCTATAGTTTCACAACCACCGTGTATATAAATATCTCCTCCTAATTCGCCTTGTACTCCAAGAATACTATCGCTTTTATTAGGGTATGACAGTTTTAAAGATAGGTGATACTTGCTTTGCGGATTGAAGTTTTCTATCGTATAAAAACCCTCTGGTATTTGAAGATCTCCTTGTTTACGTTTTGGCCCTAAATCACCTATTGTCTCGCAAATTGGTAAAGATTTAATCATAATATACTTATTGCTATCATTTGAAAACGCCCATAATTCTAATACTTTATTCCATTTAAATGCACGCCAAAAAATCTTATCAGAAGGAAAACTAATATTCTTAGAAGTAAACCAAGACTCTATAGAAATATATCGCTTCATATTCGCAGATGCTACACGTGGTTGGTTAAGTTGATTCGTAAACCAATCCTGGGCATTAAACGTATTCGTCATAAAGATTAAGAAAAAGATTAAAACAAATTTCATATTACAAAATTAACAAGCTATAATATAAATATAATTTATTTTTTAAAAGAGAAAATTAAGGATTATTATTATCTGTGTGAATTTAGTTATAACTTATAGTTTTAAGTATTGACTTTCTCATTGAACACAAATTTAATATACTATTCAACATTAAAATTATTTATAAATTTACTGATTATAAGACATTTATATATATTTATTTACATTTGTGGATTAAATCAAGAAGAACAAGTTTTTTACAGTGAATTGTGAGTTGGCATTTAAAACTATAACAAAAAGGATAAGAATTATGAGTATAAGTACAATGAAAAAAGATTCATAATAGAACGTTGTTTATATCTGATATCTTATTCATTTTTTGTCCACCTAAATTATCCAAAGATGTTCATACCAGGAATATTAGGAATTACATCTTTTAACTCATTTATAATAAAGTTTTCCGACTCTTTTAGTGCTTTATTAATAGTTTCTCCTAATATTTTCTCTTGCTCAAACTTAGAGAGTTTAGCAAAATCGTCGTGAAGGGCAATAAATGTAATGTCTTTTTTACCGTTTGTTTTAAGGGTTACTAAATTTTTTTCGTCTGAAATAGTGAAAGATTTCTCTACCACAGTTTTTTTCATTTGGGCAGCTTTTTCTTTGATTTCACCTAGTTTGGATAGAATGTCGAACATGAGTAATAGTTTA
Source organism: Sphingobacteriales bacterium (assembly GCA_021297855.1). Lineage (GTDB taxonomy): Bacteria > Bacteroidota > Bacteroidia > Chitinophagales > JADJOU01 > CHPMRC01. Next base: position 61,130 of record JAJTHM010000058.1, read on the forward strand.
AAATATTAAATTATAAATTTTATGTAGAAGGACGATAAATGTTACCACAGATAGTGTTTTCTTTAGCACCAGTAACGGAGGCTAACACATTGAATTTATTCTCAAGAAATCGCACACCCATCAATGACATAGCTAAAGCTTCTTTATAATCAATTAGATGTGAATCTACGGTCAATAGGTTTAATTTTCTTTTTTTCAATAATTCTAATAAAAAAATATTATGAGCACCACCACCAGTAATTAATAATTTTTCCGCATCTTTTACAAAACGGCAAATCTGAAGGACTATGTGCTCATAGAATGTTCTCAAGATATCAGGAATGGAATGTTTACTATCCTCACAAAGAGCAATAATTTCTCTCGAAAATCCATTATCTAAGCTTTTTGGAAAATTTATTTGAAAAAAGGAAAAACTATTTAAGTAACCTAATAGTACAGAATGAATCACCCCCCTTTTCGCAATATTCCCATCGAGATCAAAAGAATTACCCGTTTTTTGAGCAAAATAATTTATAACTTGGTTGCATACACCAATGTCAGAAGAAATAATTCTATCATCATGTTTAATAGAAATGTTCATGATACCGCCTAGGTTTAGACAATATTTTATCGCGGGAAAAAACAACAAATCACAAATAGGAACAATCGGCGCGCCTTGACCGCCAGCAGCAACATCTCGTTCACGAAAATTGTTTATCACGCGAAGACCAGAAACGTTAGCTAGGGACTGACCACAACCAATTTGTTTAGTAATTCCTTTTTTGGGAAAATGAAAAACCGTATGACCATGTGAAGCAATAAAATCAAGTTTTTCTATATTATTTTTTTCAATAAAAGTTTTACATTTTTCGCCCATCCATCGTCCGAAATTAAGGTCTAGTATAGCGAGATCTTGTGCTGAAATTTCAGCACAGTTCTTTAATTGATAAAAGAGGGAAGACGAAAATTCGACGGTAGACCCCACAAGAATTTTATATGAATAAATGCCGCCATTTTCTTCTATCAATGAATAACAAATATCGAGTCCATCGAGAGATGAACCAGACATAAGACCTAAAGAGTAAAACTGTGGCATGAATTAATGAGTGCAAAGATAGACTAGAAAATATATACCTGATTTAATAATCAAAAAAATGGATTAACAGAGGGGTGTCTATTTTAAAAACGAAACAATTTTTTTATCCATTTGAATAAGGCATACGGTGGATAGCGAAATGCTAAATCAATCCAATTGTAAGAGCGAATAACGCCTCTGGAATGAGAGAATGCCAAGAATCCAGCCCTGCCGTGATAGTGCCCCATGCCACTAGCACCTACACCACCAAACGGCAAATTTTTATTAGAAAAGTGAATAACGGAATCGTTAATACAGGCACCACCCGAAGGAAAACGACTTAAAATCTTCTTTGCCCAATTGTTGGAACCAAAAACATAGAGCGAAAGAGGCTTTTCTTTCGGATACAAAGCGTCTAAATCTTTTTCATTTTCAAAGGTCAAAACAGGTAAAATGGGACCAAAAATTTCCTCTTGCATTGCTTTACTGCTAAGAGATACAGGATAAAGAATGGTGGGCGAAATATAAAGACTAGATTTATCGGTCTTACCACCATAGTATACTTCTTTCTCTTCAAGCAAATAGACCAATCGTTCATAAGCTACTTCATTTATAATTCGACCATAAAAGGGTGAAGTCTTGCTATCTTTGCCATAGAGCAGTTCAATTTCTTTTATCAAAAGAAAAAGAAAATTATTTACAATAGAAAGGTGGACAATTAAAAAGTCTGGTGCAATGCAGGTTTGTCCGGAATTAATAAGCTTCCCCCAAACAATGCGCCGAGCAGCAAGCGCTATGTCGGCCGAGATGTCAACAATACAAGGACTTTTCCCGCCCAATTCTAAAATAACGGGGGTTAAATTGTCTGCTGCTGCAGCCATTACTTTTTTTCCTACAGCTGTGCTACCCGTAAAGAAAATTAAATCAAACGGAAGACGGACCAATTTCTCGCTGACGCTTCTGTCCCCTTCAATAAAGCAGACATAGTTGGGATCGAAACAAAAAGCAATGATTTTAGAAACAATTTTATTTGTATTTGGCGTGTGCTCAGACCCCTTTACTATAACGCAGTTTCCAGCCCCTATGGCAGAAACTAAAGGCAAAAAAGTCAGTTGAAAGGGATAGTTAAATGGGACAATATTTAGACAAACACCGAGAGGATCATATTTTATATAGCTGCTCGAAGGCAAAAGATAAAGGGGGGAAAAAACAGATTTATCCGACGCCCAAGAGTTTAAATTGGAAACAAACAAATCAATTTCATTTAAAACCAGCCCAACTTCTGTGAAAAAACTTTCTTCTTTGGATTTGTGTAAATCTAAAAAAAGGCTAGAATAAATTTCTTCTTCATGTGCCAAAATAGTAGATTTCAATTTTAATAATTGAGTTTTTCTAAAGGCAATATCTTTTGTTTTCTGACTAGAAAATAGTCGTTTTTGTGTCGAAATTAAGTCGTTAATGTTTAGTTTTTCCATTATTGTAAAACGCAACTATGCTAGTTCAGAGACAGAATTTTGAGATTTGTAGGCATCGAGCCTTTTGTGAATGAAAAAGAACCATAAAGGAGGCACGGTGCTCAAGAGCATCATGCCTGGATAGCCAGTGGGCATCTGAGGGCTATCTTCAAAATGGCGCAGAATCTGATATTTTCTACTGGAAATAAAGTGGTGGTCAGAGTGGCGCGAAAGTTCAAAAAGAAAAATGCGCCCAATGGGATGATTAGAATTCCATGAGTGAACAGGCATTGTTCTTTCATAGTCACCATTCTCTTTGCGTTTTCTTCGCAGACCATAATGCTCGATATAATTCACCGTTTCTAGGAGAAAAATACCAATCAGTGCAGCAGCAATAAATGCCAACAAGGATTTGGTGCCAAATAAGAAAAAAATGCTAATCAAAAACACCAATTGAATAACGCAAAAGAGAATCATTTCATTGTCAATTGAAAAAAAGAATTTCCCTTTACGATTAAGCATCTCGGATTGAATTTTCCATGCTGAAATATAACCAGAAAAAATAGATCGCAAATGAAAAGCATAAAGAGATTCTCCTCGTTTAGCCGATGCTGGATCGTGGTCGGTAGAAACATTTTGATGATGTCCGAAATTATGTTCTATAAAAAAATGCATGTAGAGCGAGGTCATCAATAAGGCCTTACTCATAAGTTTTTCATACCAGGTTGATCTGTGTCCGAGTTCGTGAGCTACATTAATACCTATTACACCACAAGCTAACCCCATGGAGACCGTTTTGCCGACCAATAGGTATGTTTTGGTCACAGAATTGATGTCATATAAAAAATAAAAGAGAAGTATAAACTGAAATGGTACAAAGAGATAAATCAAGATGTCATAGAAGGGCGCTGATTTGGCAATTGTTTCGCCCTCTGTAGTAAGATTGCTTTTATCGGCTTTTGTAAATAGCTCTATGATAGGTATGATAATAAATAAAAAAACAAGCGACTTAAAAACAAGAAAATTATCAGCCATTAAAGAAGAACCAATGGAGATAGGGATTAAGAGACAAAAAAGGTATTTGTATTTTTTCAAATGATATTTTCTTTGGTTCTAGGTTTTTTCAACAATGTCAATCGTGTTTTCTATGTTATAATGCCAAGAGCTATGAAACAGAGAGTAGAAAATTTCTATTTCAAAGAAATCTGTATCACGGCAGGTATGGGTTTACTCGTGCCACCATTAGGCCAATGACTAATAAAGTTATCCTTATCCTTAGAGGTTTCTCCTGGATGTTGTACGCTCAGAAACAAGGTCTTGAAATCAGGGCTAAAATATGGACCAGTAAATTCCGCCGCATTAGGTGCAGAGGCTATTTGTACTACTTTCCCAGCATTTTTACCTGAAACGGGAACCATAAAGAGACCGTTGTTTTTAAAATGTTCATATTGTTTCTTCTTTTGAGAACCAGCCGCTATATCAGATGTGAACCAGAGATTGTTTTTATTATCAAAGGCAAGATTGTCAGGACATGAGAAGCCACTTTCCTCACCACCAGTAAGGAAATATTCATGATTAAATTTTAAAGAACCCGCGTCCGCGTTTTCTTCCATAATTTTTAGAATAGATCCATGGTAGTTTCCTTTTGGTTTATTATTCGTCAAGGTAATATAAACATCTCTTGTCAAAGGATGTATTTCAATATCTTCGGGTCTCGCTAAAGGAGTTGCCTTGGCTATTTTAGCTGCAATTCGGGTTTGAATCAAGAGCTCAACTTGAGACCGATAGAGTTTACTCAATTCCATATTTATATCTTTATCCAAGGGCACCCAATCACCCGATTCTAAATTGGCAACATAAAGCACACCAGTGTCTAAATTATCTTCTGCATCTGATATGAATTTATATAAATGTTCGTCGTTTGTATCATCGCCAGTATAAACAACAACCTTGCCATTTTTAGCACGCGTAGTTGTAGCGCATTCATGAGCCATACGACCCATACTGATATGTTTTTTTGCCTCGCCACTTATCGGGTTTATTTCTACAACCCAGCCATAATGTTCAGGAGGATTGTCATAAAACTTTTCCCACCCAAACTCACTCTTGGTTCGCGTGACCATTCCTTCTTTATACACAGTTTCCCCATAAAACATATCATAATTTTCTTCACAGGTTAATATGGTATTCCAAGGGGTTTTACCACCAGCACAGTTTCCTAGAGTTCCCATAACAATATTTGTGCCCAATATCTCGACATTGTTTGCAAAGGGAATTAAAGTCAAGGCTGAAAAGCGTCTATTATAAGGGCTATTTTTGATATAGGCCCAAGTATTAGTAGTTAAATCTTTTTTAATATGCACAAGAGCGCCACCAACCGAGTACATTTCTTTTTCAACTTCTTCCTTCGTAGGGGTATCAGTCATTTTATCTAAAATCATAAATCGATCAGGAGATTCATGATTTACCCAGAGAATGCCTTCGTTACCATTTTTAGTTAAAGGGACAAAATTGATATAATCATTATTAAAACCAAAGCTTTCTTTGTCTGTCAATACATCTTGCCATTTAATAAGTAAATCATGTTTTAATTCTTTCGTTAAAACGACATTATCTTCATTAGAAAAAGAAATCCCTTCATAGTCAATTTCCGACAGACAAGGACTGTGTTTTAGTTTTGGCAACTCAGCAGTAAACCCAGTATCCAATACAGAAACGGCCGTAGTGGCAGAAATAAATTTTAAAAACGAACGACGTTTCATTTCGAAATATGTTAACATGTAAATATAAAACAAATAAAGAAAAACAAATGTTTCGATTGAGTTAATAAAATTCTATTTTTAAAACTCAAATTAGATCTTAGCATTGAAATTGGCTTAAACCAAAATCCGCACCGTAGATATTGAAAGAAACTCTATCGCGGTATTAATGACACCAGAGCGAAAAGCAGTATAATTGACAAATATGCAACTAAACCGTGGATTATTGATCAACGTTAAGAGACAGGTGAACGCGAATTTTTTTCATAGTAACGGTAGAGTAACTTTCAAGAAGTAAAACCAAAGTCTTACTTTTCAAAATCTTTAAACAACAAACTCGGCTGTATCTCGCTGTTGTTTTGGTATTTGCCGCTTTTATAATGCTCATATTCTCCGTCGATACTATGGTAGTAAATCTGACAAATTTCTACACCAGGATAAATGCGCAAAGGTTGAATAACAAAAATTTCTAATGTCCAGAATCCAGAGAAACCAACATCGCCGAAACCAGCGGTCACGTGAATAAACATACCTAAACGACCGATGGAACTTCGACCCTCAAGCATAGGCACATGCGATAGAGTTTCCGTAAATTCAAGCGTTCTACCGAGATAAAGTTTATTAGGCTCTAAGAGCAATCCGTCATCGGGAATAATCAGTTTGCTCGCCATGTTTTCTTTTTTCATATCGAGCTCATAATTATCATAAACCATGAGCTCATTGTGAAGGCGAAGGTTATAGCTGTTTGGATTCAACTGAGCAGAATTGTAAGGCTTGATAATGATATCCTTGCCTATTCGTTTTTCTATTTCTTTACCACTAAGTATCATTGTTGTAATTGTTAGTTATTGGTTGTGATTTACTTCATTGTAATAGTCATGAGGGCATTGCCCATAGCAGGAATGATAGCCGTTATTTTTTTAGCCATTTTATGTTTGGAGTCTAGCCATAAAGTTGTGATGTCGCTCGCGTTATCTGTATTAACTATTTCCACTTTTTGCATACCATTTTCCATTCCCTTATAATTTATCTGAACTAATTTAGCTTATCCAGACATGATATCAGGCATATTGCAAACAAGGGAGAATCCGTCCTGTAAGGGTAAGCCAGCTACCATGAGGTCCTGAATAGATCCATCAAAAATGGCTGCTCCCTCCCAAGAGATTACAAGATCTTTACCCATAAGATTTCCATTACAGCTATTGTCTGTGAAGCTGAATATAGCCTCTTGACCATTTTGTGACATGGTTCGTGTCTTGAGTTTAAAATCAGGAGAGATGGTAGATTTATCTTTCATTTCTCCCATGGCGCTTTTTGATAGATCTTCTATCTCAAAGTCATTACCTATTTTTTTAATAGTTCTTACCATGGTCATGGGTATTTTTTGACCCTGAACTTCTAACACTACGTCATAAGATAAATTGACTTCAATCAACGGATTCAGAATAGGAGGAAGACTTTTAACAGCCTTAAGATCTTTTTTTGTCTCATGTTTTACTTTTGATATATCTACTGTAAGTTCTTTGAGTTTGTCAGCCACATCTTGCGGCATGTCCTTTTGGTAGGGTGTACCGATGACTTCACTGAGAAATTTTTCAATACCCGCGTACATTGCTTTATTATTAATTGGTTTGTAAAAACCATGTCCTTCATCCTTTGCTAATAAATATTCAACTTTTTTCCCTTTATCTCTTAGGGCGACTACAATTTGGTCAGCTTCAGCTTGCTTGACCCGAGGGTCATTTGCTCCTTGGATGACAAGCAAAGGCTTATTTATTTTATCTACATGAAATAATGGGCTAGCTTGGCGGATGAGTCTCTTTCCTTCGTCGGTGTTAGGGTCACCAACCATCTCATAAATCATGGCTCTTCCAGCCTCCCAATATGGTGGGATAGACTCAAGGAGAGTGAAAATGTTGCTCGGCCCTACTATGTCAACCCCGCAGGTATATAAATCTGGAGTAAAAGTTAATCCAGCTAAAGTGGCATAGCCCCCATAACTTCCACCCATAATAACAAGTTTATTAGGATCTGCAACCCCATTAGTTATAAGGTGTTTCACACCCCAAGTAATATCATCTTGCATTAGTTTACCCCATTGCTTATCACCTGCATTGAGAAATTTTTTACCATAACCACCGCTAGCTCGAAAATTTGGTTGAAATACAGCGAATCCGCGATTGCAAAGAAATTGAACCTCGGCGCTATAGCCCCAATTATCTCTTGGACCTTTAGGGCCTCCGTGTATCAGCGCTATTAATGGAAGATTTTTCTTGGCTCCTTTCGGCAAAGAGAGGTATCCATTGATGTTCATCCCATCGCTGCTCGCATAATTAATTGGGAGCATTTCCACTAGCTCTGATTCTATTGACTTCAGTTTAGGACGAGGGCAATATTGGAAAGTAAGTTCACGTGTTTTGGTGTCAAAATAATAAACTTCAGGGACAAATTTGTCACTATAGGTTGATAGAAGCATTTTACTATAGTCATTTGTATAACTGCTATAGCCTATTTCTCTTCCTGGAAATTTAGATTCTAAAAATTTATGGTTGTCTTCCCATGTTTTATTTTTCCAGTAGCGAATACGCTTATCGTTTGTATAGGAAATGTAAATAATTTCTCTTGTATTGTCATCGACAAAGAGATTTCCAAAATCTACTTGACCTTGTGGGTCTTTCTCAACTAGCGTTAATTGTTTGGTTGTTGGATTCATAAGGTATAGTTCGGATTTATCTAATTCTCCTTTGTTCGTTTCGAGATAAACTTGACTATTATCCTTATTCCACATAAGAAAAGCGGCCCCTTCTTTCACATTGGTACTATATATTTCTTCTAGTTTATAACCTGCATCTATTCTATAGGTAACGGTATTTCCTTTCTCGTCCGTTTTGCTCAGTAGTCGCAGCTTTTCATCCCAGTCGAAATTAAAGTCAGTGATGCGATCCTTATTTTCATAGATCATGTCTAACTTACCCGTAGTGATGTTCAATTGGAATAGGTCGTGCCATTTTTTATCTCTATTGTTCAATCCTACAAGGAGAATAGAAGGATTTTTCTTGCTGACCATTTGGATATTAGCAGTTACATCTTTCATGGGAGTCAGGTTGCGAGCTTCGGGTAATTTGCCTATATAGGGGTCTAGGGCGAAAATATTCATATTCTCATCGCCGTCATTATCGCGCACGAAGAGGATATTTTTTGCATCTTCAGTCCAGAAATAACCATACATTGGCCGTTTTTGGTTAGTTAAAGGAATTGCTTTATCAAAAGACTCGTCGAATTTTTTAATCCATAGGTTCATAATCCCTTCATATTCCTTTAGAAAAGTGACGTATTTGCCGTCAGGGCTCAACTGGCTACCAGAAATTTCTGGGTTGCCAAAGAATAATTCGCGGTCGATAAGTTTTGTCTCCTGTGATATCATAGAAAAAGAGAATAAATTGATTATTAATAAAATAAAGAGTTTCATGAAATGAATTTAATGGACAAAAATATGAATAAGCCAATTGTTAGTAGGTTAAACTAGGTAAAAGTTACAAGTCTTATGAAATTATTATAACAAAAAAAATCCCCAAGAAGGGGATTTTAAAATAGAATAAAGTTATGAAAAACTATATTTTTATTTTTTCTTCTGTTAGATTGCCAGCAGAATCAATAGATATTCTTATTCTTTGTTCTTTGTTCTTTATTAATGCAAGCCAGCCCCAGACAAACAACCAAAATCCACAAGAAACCATAGAAATTAAAAAGTGAAGTAGGTGGTTTACTTTTTCACCTTGTTTAACCAAAACAGCAACAAGAGATTTATCGTTTCTATCAGCAACCATAAACCCTTCCATGGTTTTTGTTGAAATAATATTAGAAAATCTCTGAAATTTTTCTTCGTATGTATTAGTGTTGTCCATAAAAAATAAACAAGTTTTTTAAATAATTATAATTGACTTGACAAAAATATAAAAATTTAACGAATATAAGACTATTTTTTTCGCATAGAAACGGCATATTCCGAAACGGCAACTATTTCTTCTGGAGTTAACAAGTTTTTATAGGGTGCCATAGCGCCTTTCCCATTCGTCACCTGGTTGACAATCTGGTCTATGCTCAAGGTGGATGCGGTTAAATCTTTTGCGCCACCAAAACCCATTTTGCCATCTATGCCATGACACGAGGTACATCGCTCGAAATATATGGTTTTCCCATCCGGTTTCAAGGAGGCTTCTTCTTTTTTCTCTAGTTTACAAGAATGGATTAAAAATAAAGTAGCTGTCAAAAATACAGCATTAGTTGGTAATTTCATATTGCGTATGTTGGCTTTTGTATAAAACATTGATATAATACTCATGAATTTGTCTGTTATAGAGCTCAACTTTGCTCGTATTAAGTGCGATTCTTCCTTCATTGAGGGCCACAATTTTCAAAATATTCTTGCCTGCTTGCGGAACAAGCTTAAAAACTGCTTTCTCGTCGGAGAGGAGAAAGTTGTTTATTACAACAGTTTCATTAAACACAATTTGCACCCTGTCTCCATCTATTTTTTGGTTATCATAGATTTTTAGATAGAGCGTATCTGCTCCTGCGTTAATTTCCACCTTATCATTTTCGCGAACTTGAATGAAATTAGTTTCTTTTTTTATTTTCTGACTTAGCAAATTGGTCAAAATAGCTTCTTCATCTTTTTCTGACAACAAGATTGGTTTTTTCTCCTCTTTAGGATATAGATTAAACTTAAAATCACGACAGATGACATTGATGTGACCCGAAGGGCAGTTTTGAGAATCCAAACTTTTAAATATACCGGCGATGGTGAAAATATTTTCTAAAAGAAAATAGACTTTTCCTTGAAAAAATATGGCACAGTCCGATTTGCTTCGGGCATATTCTCGCAAGTAAATTGTTTTATCCTCCGGGTTGAAATCTCCCGTTATCATGTGATTAACGGTCTTATTATTTTCATCTCTACTTAGGTTTCCTGTCACTTGGTAGCTAGAGTCAATGCTGATTTGAACTTCACAGTTTAGGTTTTTCTTATCTGAATACATGATAGAACCTTGAAAATCATTTTTTTGTCCAAGTAGCAATTGCCCTATACCCAAAGCTAATAATAATGAAATAAATTTAGTCATGTATTTAATTATTAAGTTAGCTTTAGATAGAATAGTAAAGACTCCGTTTAATAAAGCTCCTTGTCCTGAATTTCGCTATCGTTTAATTTAACCTTCTTGTCGCTTGATTTGCGCATACGCATATTGAGCATTTCGATAAACAAAGAGAAAATGATTCCGAAATAGAGATAGCCTTTTGGAATGCTGTGCACTGCTACCGAATCCAATATTCGCAAATGAGCCATATGCGCACCTTCGGCTACTAGCATGACACCGATAAGGATAAGGAAAGAAAGTCCTAGAATCTGTATCGTAGGGTGATTATTGACAAAATCAGATACCGGACCTGCAAACTTGAGCATGATGAGAATAGAGATAATAACAGAAATAACCATAATTTCCATGCCCGTAGCATAGCCAAAGCCAACAGGTGGTGGAGCTAAACTAACTAACCCAATGGCTGTCAAAATAGAGTCAAAAGAGAACACTAAATTTAGAAGCGCAATTTGAATAATTGCTTTAGATACCGAAGTTGCTGACTTCCCAGAACTATATTCTGCGCCCTCCATTTTATCATGAATCTCAGATACAGCTTTGTAAAGAAGGAAAAGTCCTCCGAATAAGACAATGAGGCTTTGACCAGATATACCTATATCAATAAAATGAGTGTCAAGCGATAGGAACGGTTGGTTGAGTTTGAGAATCCAAGTCAGACCAAAAAGCATGAGTATTCTGAATAGAAGGGCTAGGAAGAGGCCAATTCTCCTCGCCTTAGGCCTATCTGCTTCTTTGAGTTTACCCGTCACGATAGAGATAAAAACGATATTGTCTATTCCAAGAATAATTTCAAGAAAAGTCAGGGTCAGAATAGCCATCAATGAGGCGGTTGAGAAAAGAGAAGTCTCCATTTAACTAAAGCTTTTTTTGAATTAAAAATTTAATAATATTTGGTCTGCGAAAGTAATATAGAAAAATTAAATGCCATAAGGATAGTAATTTTTGAAATTACAAAAGAAAAGACTATTTGTGGATATTAAATAAATGAAAATGAAATCAGAGATTTCGATACGCGGCGAAGCAGTCGGAGAACACGAGGAATGAAGAAAAAACCTACATCAAATTTTCCCCAATAAACTGCAACTTAACCAAACGAATATCATCTTCAGGTAAATCGTCGTCTAAGAAGTTTTCGTAGCATTCTTTGATATCCCCTGTTTCATTTTTTTGGAAAAACTCCATCATTTCATCGATGACTTCATCGTCAAGGATTTCTTTTAAATAGTATCGGATATTGAGTTTGGTGCCGTTGAGGACTATAGATTCCAGTTCATCTACGAGATTTGTAAATTTCAAACCGAGTTCTTTTGAAATCGTTTCTAAAGAGATTTTTTTATCTATAGCGGCTATGATTTTTACCTTGTCGTTACTTTTATTGACGATGGTTTTGACCATGACATCATCTGGTCGCATGATGTCATTTTCCTCTACATAGTCGGCTATAACCGTACAGAAGCATTTAGCATACTTGGCAGCCATAGCCTTGGTGACACCGGTTATGTTTCCAAATTCTTCTTCATTAATAGGATATTTCAAACACATTTCTTCTAGAGATGGCGCTTGAATAATCACATATGGAGGCTTGTTGGCTTTTTTGGCCTCTATTTTTCGTACATCCAATAGTATGTTATACAGCTCCTTATCCATTGTGGAGGTGTTATTGCCAGCCAATACGATATCACCCTCGGTTTCATAATTATGATTTAGAGAAATATGAATAGGATAGGTCTTTTTGATGTAATCAAAACCTTTTTTTGTCAGCTTAAGGGTTCCATATTCTTCGACCTCTCTATAAACCAAGCCATGAATAATTGTTGTTCGTAAAACAGAAGTCCAATAATGTTCATTTTTATCACTGCCTTTGCCGAAAAAAGGCATTTGGTCGTGCTTGTAGGACAAAACGCCATCGGATTTTATTCCCATGGCAATATTCATAATATGGGGCAAATAATGTGATTCAAGGCTTGAATTTATAATATTAAGGGAGAGGGAAATGTCTTCGGTGACGTCAACTTTTTCTTTTGGATTGACACAGTTGTCGCACATTTGAGATTCGGTACAAATTTTACTATCATATTCCTCCCCAAAATAATTGAGCAAATATTTCCTTCTACATTCCCCAGATTCGATATAGGCGACCGTTTCATCTATGAGTAGCATGCCTCTTTCTCTTTCCGTCACGGTCTTGTCGCTCAGCATTTTTTCTACTTTATGGATGTCTTTGTAGTTAAAATAGGCGATACAGTTTCCTTCGAGGCCATCTCTCCCAGCTCTCCCCGTTTCCTGATAGTAGTTCTCTAAAGATTTGGCAATATTATAGTGGATAACAAATCGAATATCGGGCTTATCTATCCCCATACCGAAGGCTACGGTAGCGACAATGACGTGAATGTCTTCGGCTAAAAACTCATCTTGGGTATTGGCTCTTAGTTTTGCTTCTAAGCCAGCATGATATGGAGCGGCTTTTATACCATTTAGACAGAGCGTTTCTGCTATTTTCTCCGCAGATTTTCTATTGAGTACATAGATTATACCAGATTTTCCTTCTTGGTTTTTGATGTATTGGATAATATTTTTAACTGCCCAATCATCATTGATTTTATACCGGATTTCATAGTATAAATTTGGTCTATTAAATGAAGATACAAAAAGATTATGTTCCTTTAATCCGAGGTTCTTGACAATATCCGTCTGCACTTTTGGGGTGGCAGTTGCCGTCAAAGCCATAATGGGTACTTTGTAAGGTATTTTTTTAATCGCGTCTTTAATTTTTCGATACTCTGGGCGGAAATCATGTCCCCATTCAGAGATACAATGCGCTTCGTCGATAGCTACAAAAGAGATCTTAAATGCCTTCAAAAACTCTATATTATCTGGTTTGGCCAATGTTTCTGGTGCAATATAGAGGAGTTTGGTTCTACCTTCTATCACCTCTTTTTCTACGGCTCTTTTTTGTCCTACATTGAGTGTACTATTATAGAAATGCGCTACGTTTTCATTTTCATTGTAGTTTCTTACCAGATCTACCTGATTTTTCATCAATGCAATGAGAGGCGAAATGATAACAGCTGTTCCTTCGGAAATAATACCAGGCAATTGGTAGCACAATGACTTTCCTCCACCAGTTGGCATCAGCACGAAAGAGTCCCTACCAGAGAGAATGGACTCTATGATTTTTTCTTGCTCACCTTTGAACGTATTGAATCCAAAATTCTTTTGGAGTAGTTCGGATAAGCGGGATTGAGAAATACTATTCGGCGCCACAAGCATCAAATTTTGAGACTAAAGATAATATTTTTTTAACAAGTGATAGAAAAATTAAAATCCTCAAAAAAAATTGGTTCTAGTATTTTGCAGTCAAATAAATTCTGTTAGAAATTAAGATGCACATTCTTGCTATTGACACATCTACCAAATGTCTTTCCTTATCGCTAATAGATATATCGAAAGAGAACAGTATAGCTCATTATATAGAAACGGAGGAAGAAAATAACCATGCTAAAAAGATTAATTTGTCCATACAAGACATTTTAGAAAAATGTGAGATAAAAATGGAGAATTTGTCTGCTATAGCTTTGAATGAGGGTCCAGGCTCATTTACTGGATTGCGAGTGGGCTCCTCGACGGCCAAGGGACTCTGTTATTCCTTGGACATTCCTTTGATTAATATATGTGGGCTGGGCGCATATGCTAGGTTTTTATATGAACTAAGACTAAATGATTATAGCGATGTATTTGTACTTCTTGATGCGCGAAGAGGAAATTACTTCTATAGTCATTTTCCTTTCAGTAATGCGGAGGAACGAGCTAATTTCGGCCACATATCTGACATAGAAGCAATTATCAAAAGGAAACAAAGGCCATGGATTTATTATTTAGATAAGGATAGCGAGCCCCCTCTAAGCGCAAAAGACTTAACTCTTGTCATAATCGAAAAATGGAAGCAAAAAGTATTTGTAGATATTCGAAATTTTGAACCGCAATATATTGTCAATAATTACCAAACTAAGAAATGATTTTTGATCCTATTCGATTGCAAAAATTTAGATTGATGTTTCTCAAATTGAGAGCAATTAGTGGTTCAAGTCGATATTTCATTTTGAACATAATAAACAACCAAGAATTAATCAGTGTCGGCAAGTTGGTAGAACTCACTAATATGGACCAACCCATTGTCAGTCAGCATTTGGCGGTCCTAAAAAAAGCAGATTTGGTTTTTGCCAAGGCCCTTAAAAAAGAGCGACATTACTGCATAAACAAGTCTGAACTTGACAAACTTGTCTTTTTTTGTCAACGCTTGAGAGGGGAAAATGAAGAAATTGCGGTTGAATTGAATAATGCCTACTCAAGAGTTTTAGAGGCTTATAAGTATTTTAAATTTCTGCTTCATCCAGGAAGAATGTCGCTGATAGAAATAATGAATAGGCGAGGGTTATCGAGCGTCAATGAGTTAGCGGAAATCTCAAAGCAATCTCAATCAATCGCCTCCCAGAATTTAAAGGTTCTTAAAGATTTGGCGTTGCTTATTAAAAAGGAAGATGGAAGGAGAATAATTTATTCTTTGAACAAGGAGCGTATCGATGCTTTATATAGTTTATTGAAAGATTGAAAGTAGTTGGGTTAAAATATGGACAAAAAACACGAACTGTGACAAGCAAAATTTAAAAATTATTTATTGAGATGTAGCTTTGCAAATTATGTCTAGGGTCGTATATTTTTTATTTTTTGTCATCTTTCTCAATTTAACTTCCTGTGGTATTTTCAAGAATAATTCCAAAAAACCATCGACTAAAGTTGAAAAGCCAAGTTCGGGCAAGCGAGCATTATTGGAAAAATATAGCAAGTTATTAGGAGAAGAAGTAGATGATGAAAAACTCTATGGTTTTATTGACGCATGGATGGGTGTTCCATATAAATTTGGCGGCAAAACGAAAAGAGGAGTGGATTGTTCAAATTTTACTTGTGAATTGTTGAGGCAGGTCTATGCATTTCCTAGCACCTTTTATTTTCCCTCTTCAAAATTGGCAGAACAGGGGAAAAGAATACATAAAAATGAGGCAAAAGAAGGGGATCTCATTTTTTTTTCCATCAATCAAAACTCAAAAATTTCACATGTGGGGATTTACCTAACTAGAAATAAATTCGTTCATGCGAGCACAGGACAAGGCGTGATTATTAACTCATTAGAAGAGGATTATTACAAGAAAAGAATTGCTTTTTTTTCAAGAATAAAAAAGTAATACCCTATTTAAATCTCCAATATTTAGCTTGTAGGGCATCTAGAAAGACCGTAAAGCGCACCTGCCCAGACAAATAGGCGTCACTTTGTGAAGGATTGCCCCGTATGTCTTCAGTACTGCCGATAACTCCAGGATATCTTGATTCTGGATTTCTATTAGCCATAGCTTCAACCAACGCAGCTTTAGCGGGGTCATAGTTGGCATAGAAGACTGCGGGATCCGCATAGTTTTTGCCGCTAACATCATCCAAATAGTCCGTAAATGTATAAGTATAGGTAAAATCGATACCGATGGAATAAACCCTTTTTGGCTCGACGAATCGCACTCCTAAAGAGAAAGGTAAAATCAAACCAATGAGATTATATTTTTGTCCATAAGGCTTAATGCCTTGACCTTCAGTACCCAGCGGCTGAAGCTCTATTTCCTCTCCTTTGTACCATGTTTTTGGGTTAAAACTAAAAAGTCCGATACCCGCACCAGCATAGGGAGATATAAGCCATGTATTATTATAATCCCAGCTGTAGGATGTGCCCCATGCCTCCTCTGTGCGAAAATGCTCATAGCGCACATCAATTGTTAATGAATTAACAGCGGTATGAAAACTAAGATTGCGAACTAATCTGCCCCATTCTTCATCATATTTTTCTTTAGACTTATTGTCGGAATCATAACCAGATAAATAGAGGTGGTTGAAATTGGCCCCAAAACTAAATCTGTTTAACATATTATATCTGTAGCTTAAAGAGTAAGCCATTTTATAATTCTTAGAATTGAAGGATTCTGTAATAAACGTAAAAGGATGACGATGATGATTAACTATATTCAAATCTCCAAAATAATAGGCAAAGCCCATGCCACCTCCCACCTCGTGGGTTTGAGAAGACAAGTTTAACGCAGCAATGCAGCAAAAGATAATTAAGTTTTTCTTCATGTAGTGATTACCCTACAAAAATAGAAGAAAATTTGGAAAAGAGTATTATTTAAAAATTAATTTAAAGAAATTGAGAAGTATAGCCTGACTTACAGGATTTTAAATTCTCAACTAATCCTTGAAAAATCAAAGAGCCTCCACCATCGCCACCTTCTGGCCCCAGATCTATGACATAATCTGCATTGCGAATTACGTCCATATTGTGTTCTATTATAATAACAGAATGCCCATTTTTCACTAGTTTCTCCATAGCAATTAGAAGCTTCTGTACATCGTAAAAATGCAGACCCGTCGTAGGTTCATCAAAGATGAAAAGGTGTTTGGCCATTCCTGTACTTTTGGCTAGATAACTTGCTAATTTGACGCGCTGTGCCTCCCCACCACTGAGGGTAGAGCTAGACTGACCTAATTTTAAGTAGCCAAGACCTATTTCTTCTAAAGGTTTAATTTTCTCAACAATGGATTTATGACCTTGAAAAAATATAACAGCATCTTCAATCGTCATTTCTAATACATCAAAAATGCTTTTATCGTTATAGGTTACATCCAATACATGTGTTTGAAAACGCTTCCCTTTGCATTCATCGCAAACCAATTCGACATCTGCTAAAAACTGCATGGAAACAGTTTGTACGCCATCACCTTTGCAGCTTTCACATCGTCCGCCGACTACATTAAATGAAAAGTCTTTGGGCATTAATTTGAGCAATTTAGAGGCGGGTAAATTGGAGAATAAATCACGAATAGCATCATAGGCCTTGACATAGGTCACAGGGTTGCTTCGACTGCTGCGCCCTAAGGGATTTTGATCTATTAGTTCTACATGCTCTATACTCTTTATATCACCCTTTATATCACTGTGCAGCCCAGGCTTATCAACTGGATTTCCTAGCTTAAGCATTAAGGCGGGATAGAGTATTTTTTTTATCAAAGTCGTTTTACCAGAGCCCGATACTCCCGACACGACAGTGATACAATTTAATGGAATTTTAACGTCGATGTTTTTTAAATTATGATGACTAGCGCCAATGATTTCTATATACTTTCTAAAACTTTGAAAATACTCAGTTCGCTTGACTTGTTCTATTCGGGTTAAATAAAGTGTGGTCAAACTATTTTTATCAGAAGATAATTTATCAAAATCGCCTTGGTAAACAACATGACCACCGTGCACACCCGCTTTAGGCCCAATGTCTATTATATAGTCGCTCGCTCGTATGATATCTTCCTCGTGTTCTACAACAACGACAGTATTATTTAAATCGCGCAATTTCCTCAAAACTGTAATGAGTCTCTTTGTATCTCTAGGGTGCAGGCCAATAGAAGGTTCATCGAGAATATACAGCGAATCTGTTAAGTTACTCCCAAGCGTTCGAGTCAGGTTAATGCGCTGACATTCGCCCCCACTCAGTGAATTCGCCAATCGATTCAAAGACAAATACCCCAAACCTACATCATTCATAAAGCTCAAGCGATATTCTATTTCAAATATAATCCGTTTCGAAATTTCGGAGTCAGTTGCATTAAGCTTTAGATTTCCAATAAAATCGATGAGCTGCCAAATAGACATAGAAAGCAAATCAACAATAGGAGTATCTTGAATCTTGACATTAAAAGCATCTTTTCGAATTCTATGTCCGGAACATTCCTTACATAGACTTTTGCCTCGATATCTCGAATACATGATTCTATATTCGATTTTATATAAATTGCTTTCGACCATTTTAAAGAAATCATTGATTCCTTTGGTGTTTTTATTACCTTCCCATAGCAGTTCTAGTTCTTTTTTTGTCAATAAATGATATGGTCGGTGAATAGGAAAGCCATTCGCTTCCGCTTTTTTAATAAATGCCGTATGATACTCTTTTGATTTAGCTCCTTTCCAAGGTGCCACGCATTCTTCAAATAATGTTCTTGTTTTATCGGGAATCACTAAATCATCATCTATTCCCAGCACATTTCCCATTCCTTCGCATGCTTGGCAAGCACCATAAGAATTGTTGAAGTTGAAAAATTGAGGATTCGGTTGTTCAAATACGATACCATCTTCCTCAAAGCGATTATTGAAAGGGTGAATTTTATTTTGCTCTATATTGTATAAAATACATTCGCCATGGGTTTCTTCAAAACAAGATTGAATGCCGTCCGCAAGTTGTTGGTAGAAATCTTCGTTAGATTCATCAGATAATGAAAATCTCTGGACTACAACGGTTAAAGTCTTTTCTTTTTTCCAATCAGCCAAAGATTCTAAAACATCATCAATTTTTTCAAATGATTTTTTTCTAAAAACACGATTGAAGCCCTTGGACAATAAAACGGTTAATTGTTGTTCTAAAGCTTTTTCTAGTTTGACATCAAACCCGAGAAACCATTTACCAGATTGTTTTTGTTCTTTCAAAAAATTGATAACATCAGAAACCTCATCTTTGGAAACTAATTTGCCAGATTTTGGAGAGTATGTCTTTCCAATCCGGGCATACAACAATCGCAGATAATCATAAATTTCAGTCATTGTTCCCACTGTCGAGCGGTTGGTCGCTCCTGCTACCTTTTGTTCTATTGCTATGGCAGGGCATAGGCCCTTAATATATTCGACATCGGGCTTATTCATTCGCTGCAAAAACTGGCGCGCATAGCTAGATAAACTTTCGATATATTTTCTTTGACCTTCGGCATAAAGTGTATCTATGGTCAGCGAAGACTTTCCTGAGCCAGATACGCCAGTAACAACCACAAGTTTATTTCGCGGAATGGTAACGTCAATATTTTTTAGATTGTGGGTTTTGGCCCCTTTAATCTTTATATCTTGCATGGAAGTTTGAAAATCCACAAAGTTATACTAAACAAGACTATTCCAAACTATGAATTATGTAATTATTTTGGGCTAAGTTGATTCGTATGGATAACTATAATCAAAATTAACAAAACGCAATAATAGCAAATTAGCTTTCATTTGAATCTATACCTAGTTTGTGTTGACTTTCGGTTTAAACTCCGCAGGATTGGTCTGATTGTAATTGACAAGATTAGACTATTAACTGTTAAACCCGAGAGCGCGGCATTTTTTTACCATTTATTATCTATCCCTAATAAATACTGCTAAACGCCACAATAAATTTTTACAATAAATTAACACAATATGCGTTTCGATATTAAACTTGAACAAAAAAAATATATCTTAATGTCATAAAAAGTTATTACTTTTGTGATACATAACAAAATAATAAAATTTAGAAAAGCGCCTATGGTTTAAAATCTCTACTCAATAATTATTTATTAACTTTCTAAAAACGTTGAGTATGAAGACCAAGGTAGCTATACAGGATATCGATCTTATCCACCAGTATGTAAATGGCGATGACACCGCATTTGAGGCTTTATTTTTAAAGCACAAAGATAGAGTTTATACTTCCATTTATATTATTATCAAAGACCATGATTTGGCTGATGATATTTTTCAGGAAACCTTTATCAAAGTTCTTCACAAATTAAGGGAAGAAAAATATTCTGAAGAAGGAAAATTTATTCCATGGGTAATGCGAATTGCACATAATTTATGCATGGATCATTTCCGCAAAAATCAAAAAGAGAAAATTGTAGCAAATGATAATCCAGAATATGATATTTTAGATAATTTATCTATCGAAGAGTCATTTAAGGAAGATCAAATAATTTGCGATGAAGAATCTATTGATATTTCTAAATTTTTAGAACTTCTGCCAGATGAGCAAAGAGAGATTATAGTGCTTAGACACTATTATGATTATAGTTTTAAGCAAATAGCAGAAATGACTGGCACGAATATAAATACAGCATTGGGGCGAATGCGCTATGCATTGAGTAATCTTCGAAAGTTGATTAAGAAAGGAAAGGCTTAGTTGCTTGTAAATACTCAAAAAACTTTTGAGGGTTCAAGAACAGTAGAATTTGATTAATTTTTGTATTAATTAGGATTATGACTATAATTTTTATAGTTTTGAATCCTATATGTTAAATCACCCATTAATACAGTTCGACTACCCAATTTCAGAGGCCAATATTGGCAAACAGCCAGCTGAACCAAGGGATGAAGCCAAGCTATTTATTTACAATACGCAAACGGATGAAGTTGTAATAGATAAATTTTATAATTTATCTCATTTTTTACCAGCGGAAAGCCTAATGGTAATGAACAATACGGGGGTTATCCCAGCAAGGGTTGTTTTTACCAAAGATACTGGGGGCAAGGTAGAAGGATTGATTTTATTTAACGAAGGCATACAGCCCGATGGGACTATCCCCACCATTGTAAATAAAAAAATTATACCAGGCAGAATGCTCTATATTCAAGAATATACGTTTGAGATAAAAAAGCAAGATAGTCAATATTTTTATTTAAAACCCATGTTTGATGTGGAGCTACTTCCGGAAATTTTAGTCAAATATGGCACTACACCAACCCCCAAGTATTTGGGTAAATTGGACATGGATGAAACTAGGTTGCGCGATCGCTATCAAACGATTTACGCAGAAGAAAAAAAATCAGTGGCCGCTCCGACGGCTTCTTTGCATTTTACACATAGAGTTTTTGAAAGCCTTTCCAATAAAAATATACAACGTGCCGAAGTAACACTTCATGTGGGTATGGGAACATTTGCTGAAGTTTCTGAGGAAAATGTTCAAAAAAGGAAACTACATACGGAGCCCATTTCAATTTCAAGATCAACGATAGAAAAAATTAGACAAGCAAAAGACGAAAAGAAAGAAATAATTGCTGTGGGAACTACAGCTATTCGAACCCTTGAGTCGCAGGCAGAGTTATTGTTGGACTCAGATTATAACGCCGATATTCTCACAACTACGGATCTCTTTATCCTTCCTGGTTTTGACTATAAAATCGCCGATATTCTCATCACTAATTTCCATGTACCCAAGTCGTCATTAATGGCTCTGGTACAAGCCTTTTTAGAACATAAAAAATCAAAAAGGGATTTAGTAAACCTCTATAAAATCGCATTGGAGAGCGAGTTTAAGTTTTATTCTTTTGGAGATAGTATGCTAATTATATAAATTAATTCACCTCCATCTGCCAATATTGTTCCAATACTGAGTTTTCGTTAAATTCATTGCAGGAGTATTTCCTGAATGAATATGATAGGTCCACCAAATGTTAAAATAGAGCGACAAGCTAAATAGTATTCCAAATAAAATTCTGGCAGTTTTTTTTATCATCATATTCTCAATCAACGAACCCAATGGAAAGGCTAATAATGGAAAATACTGAATCATAGCTCGCCCAGAGTACCAGCCATAATCAATAATATCCCAAGCGGTGATGAGATAATGTGAGATAAGGATGAGTAAAACAACGGACCAGCGCTCGCGGCCTAGACGCATATAATAGTACAAGCCAAGGTAGGACAATATCATGGCAGGACCGTAAGTTAAAAACCCAGATTTGTAGCTAAGGAAAAATTCAACTACATGAGGCTTTAACCAGGAGAATCCTTGATCTGCATACGAATATGCAAACCACTCGTTAATCACATACTTCCAATAAACAAATTGGAAGCTAGGAAGTATTATAAAGCATAGCAGACCAAGAAGAATCCAGTTTGTTTTTCCCGACCAAAAGGTGAATCGGGATTTAAAATCATTCAAAGAGTTAACGCCCCATAGGAATGGAATCAGTATGCAAATAACATCTGTCGGTCGGATGAGGGTGACAAATCCGCATAAAAATCCCAAGACCATTGTTTTTTGTGCACTGGGTAATGTATAGAATTTCAATGTCAGATAAATTAGTAAACAATAAAGGGAAAACAAGAGTGGATTAGCTTGAGCTTGGTCAATAGATAAATAGTTTAAAAGCGGGGTGCAGATTATGAGAAAAAGCAAGACAATTCCTGTGATTTTGTCCCTAAAATAATTCAATAGAACTTTTCGTAAAAGAAATAAGCCCACTAAGGCATAGAGAAACATACCAATCCCTAAAAAAACTTGATATAGAAATGAAAAACCATCTGGTGGGTGCGAATTGGAGAGGAGCGTATAGCCATGTGCCAGCAAAAAAAAGGGAGACATAGCCAAAGCTTGACCATAGTTGTATTGCATAATTCTACCCGAACTAGTGTTGTATTTTCGTGCTTGTTCAAAGTCAGGTGTAGGCGAATACTTTTCTCTAATGTTGTATTGAAATTTACACTCTTTTAAATCTTTATAAATAAAGATGGCAGGCAGATACATATAATAACCAGAGACGTCCCAAGAAATCGTCGCTTCACTTCCACCCTTGTTCCATTTGGGATAGAAAACGAAGCCCGTATATATCATGACGATATAGCAGAATAATAATGCAGCAAGGGAATAGCGATTTTTTATTTTATTAAATCTATCCATTCCAATTGAATGCTCGCGGTTAAATCAGTTTTATAAAAATTAGAAAGAGCTTTTGATTTAACATCATATTTTTCTTCTTTTACAGGCTCGAGTATTTTACTAGCCTTCTTGGAGCGAGGCCCCCAGCGAAATAGTTCTTTCTGTTTTTTATTTAACCCGAATACAATTGGAATAGACTTAGAGCCGTTCGTGAGAAATAGACTCATTAGTTCTTCGTTTTCATCGCGCTGATGAATTTTGATTTCTATATCTGGTTTGATTATTTGAATACCGCGGAGAAGGGGCAGGAGTATGCAAGCATCTAAACACCAGGCTTCCGTAATTAGATGCAAACTGTGTATTTTAGATTTTTGAATGGCGTTAAATAATTTTTTATTTAACGAGAAATTAGCTTGAATAAACTTTTCGAGCTTGTGATTTTTGACTATGTATGGATGATAATCATGCCCATAGTGGATTCCAGACTGAGCTCGAATAATAGATTCAATAATGATATCAAAGAACTCAACCGAATGGCTGGAGGCTTTTGATAGGGCTTCCTCTAACATATGATTTGAATTTTTTCGACAGGTATTAACTCTATTTGATGAAAAGCGCGATAGAGCTGAATGACGGCTATGACATCATTCTGACAGTATCTTACTATTCGCTCTAAGTCATTTTCCTCCCAATAAACTTTGCCTACTTGACTTCCGTCTATATCATTTTTTGGGGTAGGAATATTAAAAATAGTTGTAAGAGTTTCTAAGGAGGTATAATTTTTATAATCCCCGAATTTCCATAATTGTAGCGTATCTAAAAGGTCTATTTCCCAGGGTTTTTTATCCTGAAAATCTAAAAGAGGGGGAATCGAAATTCTATTAATGAGAAATCGACGACAGAGATAAGGAATGTCAAATTCTTTGATATTATGACCGCATATAATATAGTTTTTTTTCAGTTGAAGACAGAAGTTTTTAAACTCCTCTAGTACGGTTTTTTCGACATCCCCAGCAAAAGATTTAATTCTAAACTCATCTTTTAGTTTATGGTAATAACCCACCGAGATGCAAATGATTTTGCCATATTCAGCAAAAATGGCTGCTTTAGATTCATAGGCTTCTTCGATATTTAAGGAGTTTAGGTAGTCGTTTTTTTCATATTTTTTTTGCCAAATATTTTGAGTGCTTACAGGCGCTTCCGAATAGGATTTATACTGTGACACGGTTTCAATGTCTATAAAAAGAATATTGTCTGATTTCATCCTAGTCAATTAGTGTTATATTTATTTTATTTTATATCTCAGCTTTGGTTGTACAAAGATTCTTTCTTCGCAGGATAACGTACTCGCTTATCATACGTCATCTTCCTGATGCAGCGAAACCCTGTCAGCAGACTCGGCAGGGAAATTTAGGAATCTCTATAGAAGTGTAAAGCTTTCAATCAAGAATATAAAAATAGAACATTAAAATTTTTTTATTGATATTTCTTTGGCCACCACTTTTTTAGCAAGTGTAATATTTCATTTTCGCGAGGATTATTATTTGGTTCATACAATTTAGCATCCCTGATTTTGGTTGGTAGAAATTCTTGCTCAATAAAGTTGCCATCATAGTTGTGAGCATATTGATAGTCTTTCCCATAGTCGAGTTCCTTCATAAGTTTTGTAGGTGCATTTCTAAGATGCATAGGCACAGGGAGGTCTCCCGTTTCTCTGATCAACTTCTGCGCAGACTTTAAAGCCATATAGGATGCGTTGCTTTTGATTGAGGTGGCAAGGTAAACTGCTGTATGGGACAGAATGATACTGCACTCAGGATAACCAATCTTAGAAACCGCATCGAAGCAGGTATTAGCGAGTAAAAGAGCATTGGGATTTGCCATACCAATATCTTCGGAGGCGAATATGATCATGCGGCGAGCGATAAATTTGGGGTCTTCACCGCTATCGATCATTCGAGTCATCCAATACACAGCAGCATTTGGGTCTGAGCCCCGCATGGACTTTATAAAGGCACTAATGATGTCGTAATGAAACTCTCCATTCTTATCATATTGGGCACTAGTGCTTTGTACTAGAGAATGAATCAAATCATTCGTGATAGTTAATTCTTCTTGTGAAGAACTCTGACAGACCAATTCTATCATACCGAGAAGTTTTCTAGCATCACCTCCAGAGAGTCTTAGAAGGGCATCCCACTCTATGATTTCAATGGTGCGTTTATTTAGTGATACATCTTTTTCTAATGCTGACAAAGCTATTTTTTTTAAGGAGTCAGAACTCAACTCCTCTAAAACATAAGTTTTACATCTAGACATAAGGGCGCGATTAACCTCGAAAGAGGGATTCTCGGTAGTGGCTCCTATGAGCAAAATTCTGCCTTCTTCTACAGCTTTCAGTAATGAATCCTGTTGTGACTTATTGAATCGATGTATTTCATCAATGAACAATAAAACACGCCCAAGTTCAATGCTTTTCTCAATAATTTCACGTATATCTTTGACTCCAGCGGAAATAGCGGAAATAGAGAAAAATGGCAAATCTAATTCTGCAGCTATGAGATAAGCCAAGGTAGTCTTTCCTACACCGGGATTTCCCCAAAAAATGATCGAGGGGCAATTCTTTTGTTTGAGAAATAGACTAATAACCCCGTTTTCGGATATGAGTTTTTCCTGACCGATATAGTCCTCAAGTCGATTCGGACGCATTCGCTCTGCCAAGGGCTTTAGTAGTTCTTTCGATTTTTCCATTGAGTGATGAATAGGGGTAAAAATACAGATAAAAGTATAAAAACTACTCCAGCATAAAATTGAAGATTGAAACCCGTGTGTTCATGGAAGAGGAGGGCTGCAAAAATTAAGCCATAGATGGGCTCAAGATTTACTGTAAGTGTCACAAGAAAAGGCTCTAATTTTTGCAAGGCAAAAATAGAAAGCAGAAACGGAACATTGGTGCAGAGAAAACTGAGAATAATAATATAAAATCCGTTGCTGATATTGATCTGATCCAGAAAATGGAAATTGCCAAAAAATAAAACAAACAGGAATAGACATAGTCCCCCTGAAATCATCTCTACAAATGATAAAACAGCTGGTTCGACGCTATTTGACATTTTTCCATTCATGATTGTAAATACAGATGCGAGAAAACTGGACATGATTCCATAGGCAATAGCCCATTCATAATGTCCCGGTTTATGGAGGTCTAATGCCTTTATTTTATTTCCATTAGCTATAAAATACATGCCGACAATGGCGATGATACTGATGACGATTTTTTCTAGAGAAATTTTTCTAGAGACTCGTGTGAAATATTCTATCCAAATAACAAACATGGGACTCGTGCCAAGGCAAACTAAAGCAATAGAGGAAGAATTATTTTCTTTAATAGATTGATAAAAGCAAAGCCAGTGAATGCATATGATAGTGCCTATTAAGCACATCCATAAAATCTGCTGGCGAGATAATTTTTTGACATGCAGTCTGGTCATCGGTAGAAGGAAAAATCCGAAGGCTGCAAGAAACATGCGAATTAATACCAAGCCTTGGGTTTCTATGGTAATAAGCTTTCCCAATATAGCCGTAAAACCCCACAGAAAAACGGCAAGGTGAATTTGAAACAAGGGATTAGAAAATAAACGAGGCTTCAATTTAGATTTATAACTTTGTAAAAGTATAAAAAAACCATTCTATGAACAGAAAACAGTTTATTGCTTCATTGAGCATTGGTGCGCTATCGGCACCTAGCCTTCTAAGTGTTAACTCAAAAGATAAGGTAAAGGTTGCATTGCCTTCGACAGAAAGCTGGGAGCAAATTCAAAAGCAGTTTAAGGTTTTAAAAAACCATATATACATGAATAATGGCACGATGGGCATAACACCAAAACCTGTGCTCAAGGCACTGGAGGAGGCCTTTGATACAGTAGCTCTTAATGGGGCCTATCCATCAGATACGAAGCTATTAAAAAATAGACTAGCGACTCTAGTTAAGGTGGAACCTAGTACCATAGCGATAACCAAGAATGTAACAGAAGGGATAAATATAGCATGCTGGGGACAGAATTTAAAGGAAGGGGACGAAGTTTTAATGACTAAGCATGAGCATGTAGGCGGCTGTGCGGCCTGGTTATATCGAGCACGAATACACGGAATCAAAATTAGAACCTTTGAATTAGGAAAAACAGCCGAAGAAACTTTTTCTAATTTCAAGAAAGCCATTTCACCTAAAACAAAGGTAGTGGCTGTGCCTCATATACCATGCACCATAGGTCAAATATTGCCGGTAAAAGAAATATGTGCCGAGGCAAGAAGGCAAACTATTACATCTATTATTGATGGGGCGCATCCGCTTGGTATGATTCAATTTAGTATTGAAGATATCGACTGCGACTATTATGCGGGCTGCTTGCACAAATGGCTATTAGCTCCTTTGGGCTTAGGATTTGTATATATCCGTAAAGACAAACTAGAATCGACTAATTTATTTAATGTTGGTGCGTATAGTCTACCTATTTTCGATATGACAGCGGAAAATCTAATAGCGGAAAATTTAGTACAAGAAACACAGAGATACAGCACAGGTACTTTTTGTGGACCACTATATGAAGCTGGGGAGAGAGCGATCGATTGGTATGAAGCTATTGGTCCAGAGCGCATAGAGAAGCGGGTTAAGGAGCTCTCTTTGTTTACACAGGAAGAATTAGAAAAATTGAATAATAACATTGAAATTTTGTCCCCAAAAGAAGAGCGATCGAGAGGAGCACAGACTGCCTTTCGGTTCAGAAATAAAAAAGCCGATGAATTCGTTGCCTTTGCAAGAACTGCGAAAGGGTCATTTACGTTGCGTCATGTTCATGAAGCCAAGCTGGAAGGGGTTCGTATCTCTACCCACTACTACAATGATTTCGCACAGATAGAAAAGCTGATAGAGTGCGTGAAGGAGTATATTAAAAAATATGAGAGTCCGCATTTATACCACTAAATTGAGTTAAGCAACAGATTATCAAATTTATTTGTATAATTTCTTCGGTTGAGTTTGAAAGCGAACTCATTCAAGTATTCCTGTAGGTATCGCTCTTTCACCACATGGTAAA
>JAJTHM010000023.1 GCA_021297855.1 Sphingobacteriales bacterium
AGGGAACCTCACCCCTACTTCAACTATAAAAAATAAAAAGCCCCTCAATTACTTGAAGGGCTTTTAAATAAGAGCGTTCGCGTAGGGATTCGAACCCCAAACCTCCTGATCCGTAGTCAGGTGCTCTATCCAATTGAGCTACGCAAACCTACCATATTCTGCAAAATGGAGCGCAAAGATAATAAATTATCTTAAAAACATAATTCAAATAGACAAATATCTTATAGTGAAAGGGTCGCTAAAACACTATTCATACTTCTCACGGCATCTGCAGATTTATTGAATAAGGCTTTTTCTTCTTCATTGAGGTCTAATTCGATTATTTTCTCCCAGCCATTTTTGCCAATAACTACCGGTACTCCAAGACATATATCATTTTGTCCATATTCTCCATCTAATTTCACACAACAAGGGTAAACTCTTTTTTCATCTCTGACGATAGATTCAACCAAAGCCGCGCCAGCAGCACCTGGTGCATACCAAGCTGAAGTACCAAGCATTGCAGTTAATGTAGCACCACCAACCATAGTATCTGCTGCAACTTTGGCCGCTGTTTCGTCTGTAAGAACACTCGTTACAGGAACTCCTTGATAAGTAGCTAATCTTGTCAATGGAATCATGGTTGTATCTCCATGTCCACCGATTACTGTGGCCTGCAGATCATGCTGGGAGCATCCTATCGCTTGTTGTAAGTAGGTTTTAAATCTACTGCTGTCTAAGATACCACCCATACCTATGATTCTATGCTTAGGAAGACCAGAACTCGTCAAGGCAAGGTAAGTCATCGTATCCATTGGATTGGATATCACCACGACAATACAATCAGGTGAATATTTCAAGAGATTCTCCGTTACATTTTTTACAATCCCTGCATTGATTCCAATGAGTTCTTCTCTCGTCATCCCTGGTTTACGAGGAATACCAGAGGTGATAACAGCTACATGGCTACCAGCCGTTTTACTATAATCGTTTGTACTTCCAGTCACCTTAGTGTCAAAACCAAGAAGAGAGGCAGTTTGTGTCATATCCAATGCCTTGCCTTCTGCAAATCCTTCTTTTATATCCAATAAGACTAAATCCTCGCATAGTTCTTTACGCATAATATTGTCCGCACATGTCGCGCCTACTGCACCTGCACCTACTACTGTTATTTTCATTTTTATGATTTTAGTGATTACTTTTTTTTGAAGAGTGCAAATTTCCGAACTTTTAGATTGATATTTCAAATTTATTTAGACTTTTTACAATTAATAATATTAAAATGTAATCCTAATCACACTAGTTATTTTAAAACTCATTATTTATTGCTTAATAACTGAAAATCAATGTTTTTAATTTTGATGGTTGTTTAAAATAGAAAAGTTTAACCCAAAATTCTTAGGTTTGTGCCTAAAATCTTTAAACTATAATATAATGGCTAGTGCGACAGAAATTAAGAAAGGATTATGTATGGTCATAGATGGAAATCTATGGGTCGTGGTTGACTTTCTGCATGTAAAACCTGGCAAAGGCCCAGCATTCGTTAGAACAAAATTGAAAAATGTAAAATCTAAAAAAGTAGTAGAACAAACTATACCTGCTGGACATTCTATTGAGACGGCAAGAGTAGAAAGAAGAACTTTTCAATATTTATATAACGACGAGACGGGCTATCATTTTATGAATACGGAGACTTTTGATCAGGTGTCTGTTGATTCAGATATGATTAATAATCCCCAACTTTTAAAAGAAGGACAATCTGTAGAAATGCTGCTTCATGCTGAGACAGAAGAAACATTAACGGTAGAATTGCCAATGTCCGTAAATCTTCTTGTAACTCAAACCTATGATGCTGTGGCAGGAAATACAGCGACCAATGCCACTAAGGAAGCTACTGTAGAGACTGGCGCTAAGATTCAGGTCCCAATGTTTGTCAATGAGGGGGATACTGTTAAAATAAATACGGACACCTGTTCATATATGGAACGTATAAAAGCATAACAAATAGAAACTAAAAGCATTTTATTTATATATTTGAATCCTAAAAATCTAGAATATGGACTTTAAAGAAATCCAAGAGTTAGTAAAAATGTTTAGCAAATCAGGTATTGGTGAGCTAAAGATAGAGCAAGAAAATTTTTCAATAAAATTGAAGAGCAACGAAAGTTTTACCCAAGTGATATCAGGTGGTGTCATGACTTCTATGCCTATGAATACGGCGAATATGATGCCAGCGCCAGTATCATCTGCAACGCCAGCTTCTGAAGATAAAGCCACTCCCGCAGCTAAGTCTAGTGGAAGTGAAAAAACCATTAAAGCACCGATGATAGGGACTTTCTATAGATCAGGTGGTCCTGATAAGGAGGCTTTTGTTAAGGTTGGAGATAGAGTAGAAGTAGGTCAGGTTATATGCATTATTGAAGCTATGAAGCTATTTAATGAGATAGAAAGTGATCAAGCAGGAACCATCACTAAAGTTCTGCTGAATGATGCGAGTCCTGTTGAGTATGATCAACCATTATTCATCATAGAATAATCGTTAAATGAAGACCACTCTAATAACTTTAGAGGTCATTATCAATTATTCGTTGTAATTTTAATTAAATATATGTTTAAGAAAATACTTATTGCCAATCGTGGTGAAATAGCCCTCCGAGTGATAAGAACAGCTAGAGAAATGGGAATCAAAACTGTTGCTGTTTATTCCTCAGCAGATAAGGAAAGTTTGCACGTGAAATTTGCGGATGAGGCAGTTTGCATAGGTCCACCTGAAAGTTCAAAATCCTATTTAAATATTCCAAATATTATTGCTGCGATTGAATTGACCGGTGCGGATGCTGTGCATCCTGGATATGGCTTTTTAGCTGAGAATGCTGGATTTGCTGAAATTTGTAGTCAATACAAGGTGAAGTTTATAGGTCCTACTCCTGAAATGATGAATCTCATGGGAGATAAAGTCACCGCTAGAGATACCATGAAAAAAGCTGGGGTGCCTATTGTGCCTGGATCGGATGGATTGATAGAGGATGTAGCCGAAGGGCTAGAAGTAGCAAAGGAAATAGGATATCCTATTATGATAAAAGCTACTGCCGGTGGAGGCGGAAAAGGAATGCGTATCGTATGGAAAGAGGAAGATTTTGAAAAGAATTTTGAAAATGCTTCACAAGAAGCCTCAGCAGCCTTTGGCAACGGTAGATGTTATTTAGAAAAATTTATTGAAGAACCTCGCCATATTGAAATTCAGGTAGCAGGAGATCAATTTGGAAATGTGACTCACCTGTCAGAAAGGGATTGTTCTATTCAGCGTAGACATCAAAAATTGGTTGAGGAGTGTCCTTCTCCATTTGTAGATCAGGAGTTGCGA
The DNA here is from genome assembly GCA_021297855.1 of Sphingobacteriales bacterium. GTDB lineage: Bacteria > Bacteroidota > Bacteroidia > Chitinophagales > JADJOU01 > CHPMRC01. Next base: position 3,344 of record JAJTHM010000023.1, read on the forward strand.
GTTAAAATGGGCGATGCTGCTAAAAAAGCAGCGGCTTCTATCCGATACGAAGGAATGGGAACAATCGAGTTTCTAGTAGATAAATACAAGAATTTCTATTTCATGGAAATGAATACGAGAATTCAGGTGGAGCATACTGTGACGGAAGAGGTGATGGACTTTGACCTTATCAAAGAGCAAATTTTAATTGCTGCGGGCGAAAAAATTACAAAATTCGAATATTTTCCTCCTGATAGAGGGGTGCATGCAATCGAAGTTCGAATTAATGCGGAAAACGTATTACGCGATTTCGCTCCCAACCCAGGAAAAATAGGGGCATTTCATACTCCTAAAGGATTTGGCGTTCGTGTGGATACTTTGGCATATTCAGGTTATACCGTTCAGCCATATTATGATAGCATGATTGCAAAATTAATTTGCAGATCACACACAAGAGCAGAAGCCATACAAAAAATGAAGAGAGCCTTGGAAGAATTTGTCGTAGAAGGCATTCAAACGACCATCCCTTTTCATAAGGTTTTAATGAATAACGAAGATTTTATAAACGGAAATTTTGATACAGGGTTTCTTAATAATTGGGATTATGTCTCAGAAATTAAGAAATTGGAAAAATAATCGGAGTCAAAAGTTAAAAGGGAAAAGTCAAAAGTTTTTTGATGTTTATTCTCACTTTTAACTTTCAACTTTTAACTTTCAACTTTAAACTAAATGTATGTATAATCTACTTAAAGGAAAAAAAGGAATCATATTTGGTGCTTTAAATTCAGACTCAATCGCCTGGAAAGTAGCTCAGAGAGCTCATGCCGAGGGTGCACAAATTGTATTGACCAATGCTCCAGTCGCTATGCGATTAGGAGAAATTAATAAACTGGCCGAAGAATGCAATGCGCCGGTTATCCCTGCTGATGCTACTAAAAATGAAGATTTAGAAAATTTATTTTCTAAATCTATGGAGCATTTCGGTGGTAAAGTAGATTTTGTACTTCATAGTATTGGTATGAGTATTAATATTAGGAAGAATCGAAGTTATGCAGAGTCTGTGCATGAAGATTTTATCAAAGGAATGGATATTTCCGCTCTTTCTCTTCACAGAACTTTAGCTGCAGCATGGAAATTAGACGCCTTGTCAGCAGGTAGTTCTGTTCTGTCCTTATCTTATATTGCAGCTCAACGGACGTTTCCTGGTTATGGTGATATGGCAGACAATAAATCATATTTGGAATCTATCACCCGTTCATTTGGCTATTATTATGGTAAGAAAAATGGTACTAGGGTTAATTCTATTTCCCAGTCACCTACCAAGACCTCTGCAGGTAGCGGGATAGCTGGGTTTAATGCATTTTACAATTATGCACAAAAAATGTCTCCGCTTGGCAATGCTACGGCGGATGAGTGCGCGGATTATAGTATTGTTATGTTCTCAGATTTGACTAAAAAAGTAACTATGCAAAATCTTTTCCATGACGGCGGTTTCTCATACACAGGTGTGAGTGAAGAGGTCATGGAGATGTTTATGGATAAAGACTAGTAGCAAGTCAAAAGCAAAAAGTTGCAAGTACTTTTTTCTTCTTTATAGATGTTTAAATTAGGATGAAAAAAGCAAACAACTCTTTTTTACTTAGTATATTTTTTACAGCATTTATCGACATGCTGGGTATTGGTATTATCATTCCCGTCATTCCAGCTATTTTCTATTCCGAGGGTTCTAGTCATTTCGCTGGTTTAGTTGATGAAAAAGTTATTCGGTGGACATTTTGTCTGTTGATAGCTGCTTTTCCTTTTATGCAGTTTTTCGGTGCACCTATTTTGGGCGGATTGAGTGATCGGTACGGGAGAAAGAGAATCATTATGCTATCTATGATTGGCTCGGCTGTAGGCTATTCTTTGTTTTCTATAGCCTTGTATCAACAAAGTTTAGTCATCTTGTTTCTTTCCAGATTGATTCCTGGTTTTTTCGGAGGAAGTTTATCCGTACTTTTTTCAGCAATCAGTGATGTGTCTGAACCTGCTGATAAGCCAAAAAACTTTGCCATAATTGGCATGGCATTTGGACTAGGATTTATTTTTGGACCTATGATTGGAGGTGTGTTATCCGATTCTAGCAAATGTTCTTGGTTCAATTTGACCACCCCATTTTTATTGACCATATTTCTGGCTCTTTTAAATTTTACCTTTGTCTGGCTAACCTTCAAAGAAACACTGGCTCGCTCTAAACAAACAAAAATCACATTTTATAAAGGAATACAAAACGTTCAGAAGGCTTTGACGACTATAAATCTTAGAACACTCTTCAGTATTACCTTTCTCAATACCTTAGGCTTCTCCTTCTACACACAATTTTTTTCTGTTTTTATGTTTGAGAAGTTTCACTCCAATACATCCGAGGTAGGCTATGTATTTGCTTGGGTCGGCTTTTGGTTAGTTTTTACCCAAGGATTCTTGATTCGAAAAATCAAAACAACCATTTCGCCCGCAGATGTAGTCTCCAAAACTATGCTCGTTATCGGATTTGGAATTATCGCTATGATTTTCCCATCTACCATCGTTGGTATTCTGGTGTTAAACTTCTTTCTAGCACTAGCACAGGGTTTAAATTCTCCTAATTTATTGACCCTTGTTTCTGGCCAAGCGCAACCCGAGCAGCAAGGAGAAATATTAGGTATAAATCAATCGATGCAATCTTTAGCTCAGACTATACCTCCATTAGTTGTAGCTGTTTTCGGTAAGAATTTGACAACTTTCCCTTTTGTATTTGGAGGGTCTATGGTAGTAATTGGATGGATGATTTTTGTGTTGTTATTCAAGAGAAATATGAAATTGTAATATAGAGATGCCATTTCTCACAATTCACTCTATTTTATTCTTAAATAATTTATGTGTTAGAAATGGTATAATTTGTATTATTTTTGGTCTATGGTTATTAAAAGTTACATCGATAGAATTACAATTCGCCCTGATATATGCCATGGTAAGCCTGTAATAAGAGGTATGCGCTATCCTGTAGAGTTGATTTTAGATTTGCTTGGTTCAGGAATGACTATTGAAGAAATTTTGATTGATTATTCATTACTAGATAGAGAAGATATTTTGGCTTGTATTCAATACGCATCTCAACTGACTAAAGTAAAATTAATAAGAAAAATCGTAGCTTGAAATATCTCATTGATGCACAATTGCCACTTCATCTAAAAAAGTATCTTGAGTACTATAACATAGACGCATTACATCTATTAGAATTGGATCCTACTGGAACTATGAGCGATGCTTCAATGTCAAAACTAGCAGATATTCAAAATAGAGTGGTCATTTCAAAGGACATCGATTTTTACAATTCTCATTTAATAAATAATAGTCCAAAAAATTATTGCTAATCACCACAGGGAATATAGCGAATCAAAGATTGATAGAACTTTTTAAGAGTATGATATCTATTTTGGATGATTGTTTTGAGACTTCTAATTTTATAGAACTAACAAACGAAGAAATTATAATTCATTAAATAAAAAAACGGGCTATGAATATTAAATTTCCCCTGTGTTTGAGTTATCCCAAACAGACCATAATGCATTAATGTTTGATTCGGAAATTCAACTAAAAAAACACTTTATACTTTAAACTTTCTCCTTTCGTCTTATCATGACCAAACTTTCCGTCAATATAAATAAAGTCGCTACCATCCGCAATGCGCGTGGAGGGGACTATCCAAATCTCTTAGAGTTTGCAAAAAAGTGCATGGAATACGGTGCAGATGGCATCACTATACATCCTAGACCAGATCAGCGACATATCAAATTTCATGATGTAGAAGATTTAAGTCAATTTCTTCCAACAGAAAACTGCGAGTTCAATATCGAAGGCTATCCTGATGCGCATTTTATCGATATGGGACTAAAGCACAAACCAACCCAGGTAACCTTAGTGCCAGACCCTCCGCATATCTTAACTTCAGATAGTGGTTGGGATACGATTACTCAAGAAGATTTTTTGCGACCAATTATAGAAAAATTCAAGCATCATGGCATTCGCGTTTCCTTGTTTATGGATACGGATGAGACTTTGATTCGAAAAGCGAAAGAACTAGGTGCTGAAAGAATAGAATTTTATACGGGTCAGTATTTTAAAGACTATCCAAAGGATAAGGAAAAGGCTATTGAGAAGTTCGTCAACGTATACAAAGTCTCTCTAGATTGCGGCTTGGTGGTCAATGCGGGTCACGATTTAAACCGAGATAACCTAGCCTTTTTCAAACAAAATCTACCCGAACTCGCTGAAGTTTCCATCGGCCATTGGCTTATCAGTGACTGTCTTTATTATGGCTTGCAGAATGTGATACCAATGTATAAGCGATTGTTGGTATAGTTTTCTTTTTGAGTATTCTTTTTTATGAGACTCCGCAAAAATACCACAAAGAGCGACATTTTATGTCATGTTGTAGGAGTATGTTTGTGTAAAATTAAAGAATTTTATATGAACCTATTATCATTTATGAAGGAGTTTCCGACAGAACAAAGCTGTAAAG
>JAJTHM010000070.1 GCA_021297855.1 Sphingobacteriales bacterium
AAAATTGATTTAAAATGGATAAATGTTACCATTTCAAATTTGAAACGTTTTTTACTAGGTATTTACCATGTGGTGAAAGAGCGATACCTACAGGAATACTTGAATGAGTTCGCTTTCAAACTCAACCGAAGAAATTATACAAATAAATTTGATAATCTGTTGCTTAACTCAATTTAGTGGTATAAATGCGGACTCTCATAAAAGATAAAATGTATTCTGTCAATATCCAAAAAAGCAACATTAGACAGGGTAAATAGCATAAGGGGCTACTTTTATCTTGAAATCACTAACTTCTCAGTCTTTATTACACTTCCAGATTTATCTCTCAACTGAAATAAATAAATGCCTTCGGACAAATCTCGAACATCTATTCTGTAACCTTGATTAGTATTTTCGACGAAAGAAATAGTTTTCTGACCTAGCTGATTATGCAGTTCTACTTTATTAACTATTGATGACGGATTACTCACTATTATATAATCACTCGCAGGATTCGGGTAAATTCTGAGTTGATGATCTGAATGAACTAATTTTCCAGCATGGTTCGAGTCAGGGGTGGTATGTAATTTTACAGGAATAAAAACGGTATTGAGCATTGAGGTTATATTGTACATTTTTGTCTCTAAATTCTGACTGTCACAACCTATCCACTTATTGCGAATGGAGAATAAGTATTCTTTATTTACAGGCATTTTCAAAGTAATACTACCGCTATCATTTGTTTTGAAAAGATAATGGAGATTTTCACTAGCACAACTAGCGTATCCGTCTGCATATTTTAGTAAATTTTCATCAGCATCAAAAGAACAGTTTCGTATGGAATCTAGAAAGACTTTCCCACTGACTAAGACACAAGTATCTACTCTGAGATAAATACTATCGTGAACTCTACAGTGAGAATTGGTTATTAAATTGTCTGCATAAACCCATTCACTCTTTAAAGCACTTAAAATCAACCAAGAACTATCGACTGATTCAGAATTGTTTATCGAGTTTTTTAGTTTCCAGTTAACCTTTTCAGCTAGAGGCAAAGAGAGATAAACTAAGTTTTCATCTAAACATATATTTAAAGTATCCTTTTCAAATCCTATTAGAATGCTATCTTTCTCTATCCTAAATGAATAACTATATTCTTCTTTATCACCAATGATACTACAATAATATAACTGAAATAAGAAATCCTGTATTGCTACCACTTGTTTAAAATCACATTGAATTCTCAATTGCAGTGTATCCATAGTACTACCTTGGCTTATGGAATAGGTATAATTATAATTTTCAATATTGGACTTGTCAATTATAGTCAAGTCTTTAACCTTTAGATTTATATTTTTAGGACTAGTAAAATTAAGTTTTATCAGATTGTTTTTTTGTTTACAAAGTCTTAAAACATTTGTCTGACTTGAATTAAAGATATACTTTGCTGTATCTGTAGTATAATTGGAAAAGTGAATCGGGGTGCTTAAATCTTTTACAGTATACTGAATATCTCTAGTTATATAACCAATCAATTTTCTTGTATATCCTAGACCACTAGAATTTGGAATAGCTCTATATTCTTTAACAGCGATAGCTAATACTGGATCTTGCATTATAGATGGTACTGTAGATATAGAGCCCAATTTATGGTCTAAAATTATTCCATACGTTGTATGCAGAAAATTATAAGCATTAAGACCAGAATTATAATTAATAGAGCTGAATTGGGTAGGGTAGGTATTTGTATTCATTTCTGCTGTATGTGGTGCGTATAACTCATATACAATAGAGTCCGAAACTACTGCCTTGTTATCTACTATAACCATTTCGGAATCTATCGTATCGATAGCTCCTAAATGATAGCTACAGTAGCGCTTTTGATTCCAATTGGGAATAGGAGGTGCCGTGAGAACGACAGAGCTATTTATATAATTCGTATTGAAAACAGCGGAAACTAAAATGGGTTGTGTCCCCGAGCCATAGCAAGTTGTATTTGACATGCGACAACAGGCTTGCCATGCCACATAAGCCCAACCTATATTTTTCCCTATGGTATATTCGGCATCGTAAACCCACCGTTCAATACCCTTAGGAATAGGCAATGCATTCGAATCTTGACATTTGGTTATGGGATTATTTGCTACATCTGGAACTGTGCAGATATTTGATACATCTTCTTTGTACTGAAAATTTAAATTAATACTAGTCTGTATTTGAGTGGTTCGTATTAGCAATACTTCATTTCCATAAATACCGCCAGCACAATCTCTGTATAATGAAACTCTAAACTTATATCGTCCTGCGACTGTATCTATTAGTTTATATGTTATATCAGCCCCAAGTATATGCGAGGCTTCTAATTTGTTTCCTAATAGGAAGCAAAAAACAATAGCTGTAACCTTCAAAATTCTAATCATACTAATAATTTGTCACAAAATTAAAATGGTCTTAGTAAGAAAAATGATACAAATAAATGAGTTTGTTAATGGGGCATATACTCCCTAATCAATCATCAATTATAGATGAATTTGTTTTTACCTAACAATTACTAGTTTCTCTGACTTTAACACGCTACCCGATTTGTCTAGTAAGAATATAATGTAAATGCCTTCGGACAAATCTCGAACATCTATTCTGTAACCTTGATTAGAATTGTCGACGAAAGAAATAGTTTTCTGACCTAGCTGATTATGCAGTTCTACTTTATTAACTATTGATGATGGACTACTCACTATTATATAATCACTCGCAGGATTCGGATACACTTGTATATCCATTTTCATATCATCATCAATACCACTCGTGCAGCTAGAACTATCAGCACTCATGCGATAATGAGGGAAGTAGGGGATGCTTCTATTCCAAGTAGGTAGCTTCAAACCATGCTGAATGACATTACAGGCTAAACCCTTTTCATTAGGTTTGTCAATTATATGAAGGTATCTAGTAGTATTACCAGTATGTATATAAATTTTATCATTTGGCGCTAACATTGAACTAGAAAACAAAGTCCTGAAGGGAGATAAATTGTCATAAAAACCGTCATACTCGGCAACTAAAATTTTAGATGCATTCAAATTTGAAAAATTAAAGTCAAACTGATAGATACGCTTTGTTAAAGTGGCATATAAAAACTGAGAGTTAGAGGAAACTGAGACATCAAAGACTGTCCAAAAAGAATCAACTAGTTCTGGAATTGGACAAAACTTAGGGTTAGAGAAATTGCCACCGCATCTGTCAAAATCATAAACTGATAAACCAAATTGAGCATTAAAAAGGATAAATTTTTTGCCATTGGGACTAAAACGAGCCTGATAAAGGTCTAGTTTATTGACTCTAGCCAATTTCTCTCTGCCTTCTGCTTTTAATCCACTTTTAGTTAATGATAACTTATGCAAATATTCTGTATTGGCATCTAGCGCAAATATCCACCAATCTTTACCATTTGCTTTTTTACAAGCTGAAATAAAAAAGGAAAATGTATCTTTTATTAGTAAACTATCTTTATAGATAACTTTACCTAATCCATTATTAGCTTTTATATTGACTAAAGTATGCAGAAGTTTACTATCATAAAGCTGAATGGAATTATCTCTTGAACTGTCTTTAAGCAGGTGTAAAACATAATAAAGGCTATCGTTCTCAGGCAATGGGAGAATGATAGCCCCTTGCATGGTTCTATATCCATCTTTTTTCATTGTAGTATCCCATTCATATTGAATATAGCCAGCATTGATACTGTCGCCATTTTGCATAATTTGATAGTTTCTATTGAGTATTTTTGTGCCATTTGTATAGAAAAGTAGATTCCCATCTTTATCTGATATGGAAGTGTTGGTCAGTTCAAAACCATAACTACTAATTTGACGTGAAACATTATATGGAGTATGTATTAATTTAGTAAGTCCAAATTCTGTATTTATACCCGTGTCTGGTTTGTTTTCAGCAATTCTTTTGCCTAACAACCAAGTATTATCTTCTTTCTGGGCTGCAAGAGAATTGCAGCCCATGAGAAGAATAAAAACTATAAACTTACTTAATGCAATGTCGTTTAGTTAAGCTAATTTACAGTTTTTTATAATTCATGGAGTAGTTTTTTCTAGGTCGTTTTTTTCGTTCAAAACTCCTACCTTTTCTTACAATTTCCCTTGTTCGAAATACTATATCGTCAAATACTTTCAACGCTTTGCGAATTTTTTTCTTTATATAAATTGGCACTAGTAAATCTATTAAATTGGCTAGAGCGTTGGTTCTGTTTATTTTCTGTGGATGTTTATGATCATCATCTACTATGAATTCTTGTCTGACCTTTTCTTCAATTGGGTGCGCATATGCTGAGCACAAAGTCATTAAGAATATTTTGGCATAAAAATCTTGTTGTATTGCACGAGCTGTTTTACCTGAAAAATCCTCAAGCTCTATTCTTGATTTTAATAATTTAAAGGCCTCTTCTTCATTCCATCGGTAATGATACAATTCTTTAAAATCTTCTGTTTTTACTTTTTTTGTATCCATTAACGATGTACAAAGTATTTCTATCTCTCCGTTATCCAGTATCACTTTTACAAGCCTACAGGCTATTTTTTGGTTTATAATTTCTGGGTATTCTGAAAGCTTATCTTGGTCTTTTTTAGGTAGTTCAAAATAAACTATTTTGTCCGTTTGGTTTGATTCTGAAAACTTATGAACTTCTTTCCACCAGTCATCTTTCATACGAATACAAAACTCAATACCTTTCGCCTTAAGCAAAAACAATAGCCAAAAGCAACCATAGCCTCGGTCTAATAATAATAAATCTCCCTTGTCTACAAAATCCAAATGAGCTCGCATTAAATCGCGTTCACTCGCATCATATCGATCTATCTGAGCGTCTAACACCACCAAATTATGCACATCATAAAGCATGGAAGCTAATGCCATAGACCTTTTGCTGTCAGCCTTTGGACCATAGGATGTCTCTCCAAAAGTTTCCTTTATAGAAGGATGATTCGGTAGCATGAGCTTTGAACCATCTATCGCTAATGTGCGCATACCTGCCCAACCTAAAATGGATGCTTCTGAATAAAATGCCTTTACGGTTATTTCATTCAATCGTTTAAATGCTAATGGATTTAATTTTGCTCTGGCTTGAGTAAATGCACTTTTTGTTACCGCTCTTATATTAAAATCATCATCCGAAATTTCTTTTACAAAGCGATCTAGCTCTCTTTGAATAGAGGTCTTGAACTTCATAATCATAAATATTAATCGCCTCAAAGTCAATACTCTATCTCTTGAAAATACCCCTTGAGTGCCTTCTTTAGAAAGGCTACTGAACGAAGTGTCGTCGATTTCAATGTCAATAATTTTGGTTAGATTAAGCCGATATGTTTTTTCTTTTTTGTGAGTATTAGAGTTGCCTCTTATATACCCACAAAAATAAGTGATTTCGAAATTATTACTCTAACAACTTATAAGCATTTTTATTTTTGATGTCTTAACTAAACGACATTGGAATATATATGTTTTCTCCTTTTAATGGTGAAAAAAACCGTGGAAGGAGGTCACTTCAAATTTATATAATACCAATGTCCTTTAGATAAGAAATACGAATGCTGCGCAAGACACGCGCAGCATGGGGAACTGCAAGGGTTTGTACCTCAAGAACCAACCGTTAACTAAACGATATTGCAATAATACCTAAAAAACGATGAATTTATTGGGTCTAAGTTGATTCGTTTGGGCAACCATAATCATAATGAACAGCAATATAAAAACAGTAGGTTTTGGTTATTTAGAATTTATGAAGGAATTAAGATATATAAAATTGGGTCGCTCCTATGGAGCTTAGCATTGTTTTTTTGAGCTAATTATTAACAGTTAGCCCCGAATGGAGCTAGTAAATTAGCCTTCATTTGAATCCTATACCTTGTTCGTGTTGACTTTCGGCTTTTAACTCCGTAGGAGTGGTCTGTTTGTAATAGATATGATTAGACTATAACTATTGAACCCCAGAGGGGTGGCATGTTTTACCTTTTATAATTTATACCTTTTATAAATTATAAGCTAGTCCAAAATGATTTTGTATAATACTGTGGTAATTTTATGTTTAGTCCTCCCGATGGCAATCGGGATTTTGGACTATTAGATAAATACATACGGTATTATAGTTAGTCCAATTGTCTTTGGCACTGACGCTTTTATCAGCATTCGAAATATAATACCTTTATTGAAATATTTAGACCATTTTTATTGTCCTTTATTCATTTCTTATATGGTATAATTCATGTTTCAAAAAAAACCACACTATTCAAGATAGACCCGATTAATTTTTATTGGATTACAATAGGTTCTGGATTCAAATTGCCTTGTTCTAAAATGGAAAGTATTTTGGGAGAAAGAACTTCATAAATAGCAATACTAGCTTGATAAACAAATACGGTCAATGTATATTTATTAAAGTTTTGTTGATGTTGAAGATTTTTATCGAATGTTAAAAGTGCATAGAAGTCTTCTAGTAACATCTTCATTAACAACTCTCCATTTTTTATACCTTGCCAATTTTTCTCTTGTATTGTATAAATTTTGTGATTTTGAAAATCAAGTTTCAATATCTTTGGGAGATTTTTATCAAGCAATAGCTTCATAAATCGTCTCAATTTTTTCTCCCTTTGTCGGTGTTACTCATTAAAAAAATGTAATCTCAAACGTCATTCTTTGACACCCAAAAATCCTAGATTTCCTCCAAAACAACCCAAATGAACCAAGAAAAATATACGCAAGCCTATCAAGGACTTAATGAAAAGCAAAAACAAGCTGTAGATACTATTTATGGACCTCTTATGGTCATAGCAGGTCCTGGAACGGGAAAGACCCAGCTTCTTTCTACACGAATTGGGCATATTCTGCGTGAGACAGATTTTCGACCGTTTAATATACTCTGTCTGACCTATACTACCAGTGGTGTGGCCGCTATGAAGCAGCGATTGGTCGAACTCATAGGCCCTGAAGGAAATGATGTGGAGGTCTATACGTTTCACAGCTTTGCGGAGAAAGTCATTCAGCGATATAGTCGCTACAATGATTTAGAGACCTTTCAGTTTATTGATGATATTGACAAAAAAATCCTAGTTCGCGAACTACTGGAAGAGGTTGAATTCAATACCCCCCTCAAAAAAGGCGTATCGAGCGTAGATAGCAGTATTAGCTTCATTCTTTCTATCATTTCTCAAATAAAAAAGGAAAAATACGATGCGGATTCACTTATACATGGAATAAAAGTTGAATTGATATCGAAGAAAGATTCCGAAGAGTTTGTATATAAACAAAAGTATAAGGAGTTTAAAGCGGGTGATTTGAAAAAAGCTAAATGGGATGCTTTCGAAAATAAGCTTAACAAGAATATTCAAGCGCTTCAGATTTATAAAAAATACAACGAAATAGTTACTTCTCGAAAACTAATGGATTTCGATGATATGCTTCTGAAAGCATTGGAACTATTAGATAATAGTGAAGACTTGCGATTGGATATACAAGAGCAGTATCAAGTCATTCTCGTCGATGAATTTCAAGATACAAGCGGTGCTCAGTTGGACCTTATACATCAATTATGTCGAGATATTGAGGATCCAAATGTCATGGTGGTAGGGGATGAGGATCAGTCTATCTATCGTTTTCAGGGTGCCAACTTATTTAATATTCATGATTTTCACAAGCGATATTTAGCGCATTTACCAGCGGAAGAACAATACGATCGCATGGTGGTTTTGGATAAAAACTATCGCTCTACGCCAGTTATCTTAGACGTTTCCCGCGTATTGATAGAAAAAAATACGGAGAGAATTACGAATATTATCGAAGGCAAGACGATTATCAAAAAGCTGGAAGCAGCTCATCCTAGTCTGAAAGCAAGTTCAGAACCTATCGAACTGATAGAAGTGGAGAATAAAGAGGATGAAATGTTGCCGATAGTTTTGAAAATAGAAGACTTGGTAAAGAAAGGAGTCAATTTTAAAGATATCGCCGTTCTATTCCCCAATAATAATCAAATGATTGACTTTGCACAGTATTTGGCTGTGCTCGACTACCCTTACGAATTGAGCAAGGATGAGAACATATTAGAGGATAAACTCATACTTTCCTACATTCAAATTTTCTATTTTATTCAAGACTTTGCGAATCGAAAAGTCCTATCGCCAGAGCAATTCGGCGAATTGTTGATGCACCCATGGATGGGAATTTCTCTCTATGATATCAGTCGTTTTTGGGTAGAAGTCAAGGAACTAGAGATTCGCAATCCGCTTGATTTCTTGCAGTTTTTGGAGAAATATCAGGGCATAGAAAAGATAGAACATACCTTGGCTATATACAAAACTTGCGTGCAAAAGCTTCCATTGATGCCTCCACAGAGGTTTTTCCACTTCGTCCTCGATAGTTTTCAAATCAAGGAATGGGCGCTGAAACAGCCACAGCGAATGGATATTTTACAGAAAATAGAAGTTCTAGATAATTTCTTAAAGGATTATCTAAATAAGTTAGAAAATGGGAAAATGAATGATTTCATTAATCGTTTGGAAGCCTATTTGCGTGAAGATGTAGCTATTCCATATTCTAAAAGATTTCAGTCAGAGAATAGCATCAATTTGATGACCTATCATAAGAGTAAAGGACTGGAGTACGATTATGTATTTGTATATAACGCAGGAAGATACACCAATAGAAGTAAAGAAAGTCTCTATGTTCCGGAGGAACTCATCGATTTGAATTTATCGGAGGATAACGAGAAGTCTAGAAATGAGGAGGAGAAGCGCCGTTTGCTCTATGTGGCTATGACTCGCGCTAAGAAAAAACTGTATCTCACGGATATCGTCACGGATGGCAAAGGAGATTCGAAAAACAAATTCAAAGTTGAAATCAATCCTATATCCGAGGAAGAGATGAAAAAAACGCCTGATATAGCAGCGCCTGTGATTTCCTCTATTTATAAACTGACCGAAAATGATTATACGCGCTTCGAGGCATTGAATATTTCAGCCTTAGCGATAAAGGAAGAAGAATTGTTTGAGAATAATTTTATTCATCAACGCTTGGAAAATTATAAAATGAGCCATTCGACGATGAATACCTATCTCGAGTGTCCACAGAAGTTTTATATGGACAAGATGATTAGCATACCTTCTGAGACTTCGTTTCAGATGAGTATGGGAAATTTCTACCACAGTTTACTTGAAAATTTTGATAAAATGGTCAATGACCAACCCGAAAAAGACAGTCTAGAAGAGCTGCTTCAAATGGCGCGACAATTGATCTATAATTACCGTGGACTCATGACTGAGATTGAGTTTAGAGATGTCCAGCAGGCTCTAGAGACAAATCTACCCTTACTTTATCATCAATATTTGCAATCGAATAAAGCTACCAATTTTGAGCTGGAAGCTAGTTTAGAAATGAAAATAGGACCTTGTTTATTTACTGGTAAATTAGATAAAATTATTTTTGACGATAATGCGATAACTATCGTGGATTATAAGACAGGAAAGTTATCCAATTCAAAAAAGAAGCACAAATTAGATAGTTATAATCCTGAAAAGGAGTTAAAGGAAGAAGCTACCATAGATGAAATTTATGGGGGAAATTATTGGCGCCAAGCGGTGATTTATTCTATGCTAGTCAAGGAAAATTATCCCGATAAAAAGCTCCAAGAAGTCCGCTATGTCTATATTTTGCCTGAGGATAAGGAAATAAAGGTATTTACTTTTCAGCCAACCATGGAGGATGAAAAATATATGAAAAATCTCATTTTAACTACCTTTGAGAAAATTCAAAATAAAGAATTTGGTTGTTGTCAAAAAATAGAATGTCCTTGGTGTGAGCAATTAGCCCATAGACAAAGTTTGAATTAATAATTAAAATGAAATGAAACTCGCATTAATAGGTAAATCTCTTTCGCATTCATTTTCCAAGTCCTATTTCACTTCGAAATTTCAACGAGAAAACATAGAAGCTAGTTATGATAATTTTGAATTCAATTCAGAGGAAGATTTAATCAATTCTTGGCCTGAAATAAAAAATCAATTCGATGGTTTCAATCTCACCATACCTTATAAAAAAACTTTAGTAGATCAAATCGATGAACTAGATATTCATGCGAAAAAAATTGGCGCTATCAATTGTATAGCGATCAGAGCAGGGAAGGGTTACGGTTATAATACAGACTTTCAGGGATTTTATAAGTCAGTCTTTAAAAAGAGTTTTTCCAGAAATCGAAAAGCGTTGATTTTGGGAAATGGCGGAGCGAGTCTAGCCGTAAACTACGCTATAGAAAATCTATTAAAAATGCCTGTAGATATCATTAGCAGAGACCGTAAAGATTTAGATTGGAGTGATATTGAAACGATTAATTTAGGTGAATATTCGCTTATAGTCAATACGACACCTTTAGGAATGCACCCTGATATTGATACATATCCAGCACTAGATTATCGTTCAGCGCAGCACGACACCTTATTTGTAGATTTAATTTATAATCCTATGATTACAAAATTTCTCGAAAAAGCCGACGAGCAGGGATGTATGATATTAAATGGACTTCCTATGCTGCATAACCAAGCAGACCTTTCATGGGAGATATGGAATAATCTGTTGTGCTAATGAGTTGATTTGAAAATTTGTCTCGATAGCTATCGGGATTGAAAATGAACTTTACTTTGCATTCTCTGCGACTCTGCGGTAAGTTTTTCAATTCCTTTGTATGTAAAAAGTCAGGTCTCAGTCGAAAATAACTTTGTGAAACTTGGTGAAAATCTTTGTGGAACTTTGTGTTCCTTTATCCGTGATCAAGAAAAACTATAATTCCTTTGCGTCTTTGTGGCTAATTTTAAAAAAATGTTTATAATTAATTCGTGAATTCGTGGCTCCAAACCCATATCTTTGTAGCATTAAAATTCAAGTATGAAATTCGGAGTTGTTGTTTTCCCAGGAAGTAATTGTGATAGAGATATGATCCACGTCTGTGGAGAGGTTTTAGGTAAGGAAGTGATTACATTATGGCATAAAAGCACTGATTTATCAGCCTTTTCCAAAGAAGATTGCATTGTATTGCCAGGAGGTTTTTCCTTTGGAGATTATTTGAGAACAGGTGCTATCGCGCGTTTTTCTCCGATTATGGAAGAAGTGATTAAGTTTGCCAATAATGGTGGTCGTGTTTTAGGTATATGTAATGGATTTCAAATCCTTTGTGAGTCAGGTCTATTACCAGGGGTTTTACTGAGAAATAAAAATCAAAATTTTTATTGCAATAATCAATCTATCAAGGTCGTCAACAACAAATCCCAATACACTCAATTATTGGACCAGAATCAAGTGTTGAGCATTCCTGTCGCCCATGCTGAGGGAAGATATCATTGCGATGAGGCTACTTTGGCAGAATTGAAGCTAAATAATCAAATCCTTTTCCAATATTGTGATGAAAAAGGGTTAGTCAATGAAGATTTTAATTTCAATGGCTCTCTAGAAAGTATAGCCGGCATTATGAATAAAACAGGGAATGTCTTCGGTATGATGCCTCACCCTGAGCGTGCCTCAGAACCTGATTTAGGGAATACAGACGGACTCAATATGCTGAAAGGCTTAACTATTTTAGTTCAAACAGCCAATGGCTAATCTATTTAAAGAAAATTTGACTCTGGCGCTACAGACGAGAAGAAACTTTCAATCCATACTCGAGTCGTCCTCGATCGCTGAACTCAATGCTATTCCCATTGGTTTTAATAATAATGTCGTTTGGAATATCGGTCATATTGTAGCGACAATGGACATTCTTTTTTATACTTTAAATGGACTCATTCCTAAATTAGATTCTAGTTTTATTGAGAGTTACAGAAAAGGTACTAAACCTGCGGAAATGTTTAATCAAGCGATGGTTGATACGTTGAATCTGAATTTAATTTCCCAGCTAGAAAGAATAGAAATTGATGTAAAAGAAGGAATCTTTCCTCAAAATTTACCTAAAGCCTATACCACTAGCTATAATTTTGAATTGAAAACATTGGATGATATCATTCGCTTCAATCAAGTCCATGAAGCCCTACATATGGGGATTGTAATGAGTTTGAGGAAGTTTGTGTGATTTTACATATACTTGATTATCCATAAATTACAAAAAAACCATTGTTGTCCGAGATAAATTAAGCTGACCTTCCGAAAAAGGTCAGCTTTTTTAGTTTTGCAAGTTCCTACACTTTTAAAACCATGAACAAAAGTACAAATTATTTCGGACAGCACCTATTTTCTCAAATAGCA
>JAJTHM010000117.1 GCA_021297855.1 Sphingobacteriales bacterium
ATTTACCATGTGGTGAAAGAGCGATACCTACAGGAATACTTGAATGAGTTCGCTTTCAAACTCAACCGAAGAAATTATACGAATAAATTTGATAATCTGTTGCTTAACTCAATTTAGTGGTATAAATGCGGACTCTCATATATATTTTTCAGCCTTAAAATAAAAGAAAATTATGACTCCAGAATTATGTATGAATATTTGGTTTATTGTAGATATAGGCAGTGACCTATGTTATAACTGGTCAGCTAGAGCTTATAGTCTTGCTGGCGAAGAAGATGAGAAATTAAAACTTCTAAATACGCTAGCAGATACAGATTATGTGACAGCACCTAGATTTGAAATTCCTAAAGAAAATGTAGTTGTATATGATAATGCAGAGCTTCAAGGTAAGTGTCCTATAAACGGAGTTTCAGATATGTTTGATTTACATATGGAGTACTTTATTTCTATATTAGAAGAAACTTTACCACCAATTATTAGATTTAGTGGTGATTTCTTACCAGATAATAAAGCCGAGGCTCAGAAATTCTCAGATTCCCCATTATTTAAGATGTGTATTCTAGCAGAGAATGAATTTGGAGAGATGCGAGCTATTACGTCAGTAGAAAATCAGAGGTGGTATGAAGATGAAAAAGCAAGGATAGAACTAGAAGCAAAAATGCGAAGTAACTAATGACTAGTAGCCCCGTATGAGCATATCGCCCTACCATTCCTATAGTATAGCCATAATGACGAGCAGATGACCCACCAATGCAAGCAGATGACCCGCCATTACGAATAGATGACCCGTCAAGACGATTAGATGAGGAGTGATGACGAATAGATGACTCGCTGAGCATTGTCCCTGCCTATGTTCGAGCGATAGTAGATTTCTAATTTGCAAGAAAAAAACCTTTGTGTCCTTTGCGCCTCCTTCGTGTCCCCTGCCTGTCATCTGACAGGTTTGCGTTAAAAAAACAAACACCTCCGCTGTAAATAATTCTTGCCTATCTGTGTCATTCGTGGCTGTGTCTGTTCACTTTTCCTCTGTCGCTTTTCATTCTTTCGCTGTCGTCGGTCAGAATGGCATGGTTTCTATTCATTTACTGATGGTTGCTGTTCATTTTTCGTTTGTAGTTGTTCGATTTTGCCTTGTTGCGCTTCATTTTATCCTTGTTGTCGGTCAGAATGGCATTGTGGCTGTTCATTTTCGACTTGTTGCTAATCATTTTTGATTGGAATTTATTCGATTTTATCTTGTTTTTTATCAATAATGGGTGTGTTTATAGTGCTATGCGCTCACTTTGTATTGAACAAAAAAAAGCGCAGCTCATTTCTGAACTGCGCTTTTTCGGATTTTTCCGAAAACCTATCGAGAATACTTTGACTTATGTTATTTAATAAACTATGAGTTTGCTACTAATTCGTCTAAATACTATAGCCATGATTTCCTTGATTTCTATCGCCTGTGCTCCTTTCAGAGCCTTGGCGTAGCGTTTAGCTAGGAGGGCTATAGTGATGAGTCCATTCTCTTTGGCATAGATTTTTCTATAGAGACTCGCCTTCGCTTGGTCTAGTGGTGCCATGACTGTAGCTAAGTCTTTAATAGAACTATCTAGGTTAGTCCATAAGGTGGTTAGTTCTGCTATCTTTAACTCGGTTTCATTTGGCTTGTAAAGACCATCGGCATTTAGAAATTCGATGATCTCCTTGAACTTATTCGCTTTCTGTACAAAGCTTTGGTGACTGCTGCTGACCCATTCGGCATCTGGTGCTGTACCTTTTGGTTTTTTCGCATTAAAGCCGCGTAGGTCATTGGCTAGACTTCTAGCATTCTTTTTGGATTGCTCCTTCGCATTCGTACTGTCGTAGTAGTTCACTATTCGAGTGACGAGTTTACTGAGTGGGTCGAAGAGTGCAGTATTGTCGGCTATTGGTGTTTTAGCAGCCATCACAGCAGTATTAAAGGCATTGAGTAGGGTTTGACTATCCGTATGAAAGGTAGTCATTTCTGCGATTTTGAGTGAATCATTGCTAGGATTCCATCCAGTTAGATTGTCGCATTTTTGAATAAGTTTGAAAAAGTTTGACACGTTGACTGCGTGACCAGATTCAATTTTTGATCCCATGGCTAGTATATTTTAAGGGTTAACAATATGGTTTACACTCTTAAAACGCAGGAGAAAGTTGATTATTATTTTATCGTACTATTTATACGTTTTTTTACAATCCTCTTCTTTTAGAGAAATTGACGCAGCATACAAAATCTCTTGTAGGTAAAAAATAGGGCAAATAGCAGGTAAATAAAGGATAGAATGAGAAGTAGCCAAGTATGTTCAGCTAAGTAATAAAAAGCCAAGGAGCTATAGACTAGGCTTAACCCTATCCAGCTAAAATTATAGATATAATGATATGGCA
Source organism: Sphingobacteriales bacterium (assembly GCA_021297855.1). Taxonomy (GTDB): domain Bacteria; phylum Bacteroidota; class Bacteroidia; order Chitinophagales; family JADJOU01; genus CHPMRC01. The sequence goes on from JAJTHM010000117.1 coordinate 2,398, forward strand.
CGGGGTAATGCTTTCTTCCCCAAATTAAACTAATCATAAGCATAGAAAAATAACAAACTAAGGTGGTCCACGCCGAGCCCATATAACCTAAATGCGGTATAAGAATCCAATTGAACACAAGTGTTATAATCGCTCCTACAATAGAGATATAAGCACCCTTCATCGTGTTATTAGTCGCTTTATACCATATCGAAGTGTTATAATACATTCCTAGAAATAAATTGGCGACGAGTAAAATAGGTAGTATATCTATCCCCACAGCATAGCTAGATTCATTCAACTGAGCTATCAAATCTCTATTGAGACTGGTGATTGCTAGTATTATAGAACAGAAAATGACAAAAAAATCCATAATGATAGCATAGATTTTTTTGGAACTTTTATCTTCAGCTAGTTTAAAGAAGAAAGGCTCGGCACCCATTCGAAATGCTTGAATGACGAGAGTCATGATGATCGCCAGTTTGTAATTGGTGCTATAAATTCCTACCTGTGCAGCATTTTCTTCTAGGCTTCCAGGCAATAAATACTTGAGCATAGGCCTATCTATAACCTCATTGACCATACCAGCTGTACCTACTAATAATAAAGGCCAGGAATATCGAAAGAGCTCCTTAGAATTAGTTAGTTCAGACCAAGAAATATTTTTCACAATCATAGGAGAGAAATAGAGAAATATTAAAAACCAAGGAATAGCATTTGCCCAGAAAATTAACTCGATAGGATCTGAACTAATACTAAATGGTAAGCTTATTTCGTTGCCTAATACAAATGATAAAAAGAAAACATTGAGAGCGATATTGAGAAAAATAAAAACCGCTTTGAAGGAAACGAATTGCAAAGCCTTATTTTCCTGTCTTAGTTTAGCAAAAGGAATATTACATAAATTCTCAAAGAATAAAGTCGATGCAAAAAGGTGGACATAAATTTCCTTACCAGGATAGCTTAGTAAATTCACAAAAGGTGTAGAGAAAAGAATGAGAGCGATAGTCCAAAGCATGGAATTGAAAAAAACGATGGTCTGGGTTCTTTTAAAAATCTTATCACCATCATCAGATTTCACAAACCTAAAATAACTGGTTTCCATGCCTAGCATATAGACTATATTCAAAAAAGCAATTATAGATAATAGGTTGGAGCTGTCTCCAATTGATTGTTTTGAAATATTGAAGCTGTAGTATGGTCCTAGTGTCCAACTCGCCATTCTCAATAATATAGTACTGGCACCGTAGATGATTGTTTGCTTAGCCAGTGATTTGATAGACATATGATGGACTAATAATTAGTAGTGAATAATTAAAAATGTCTTTTAGAGTCAAGCTAAACTTGAGAAATAAATGCTATTAATTTGGTTAGCATCCAAATGAAGACTGTAACCGTAATAAACAAAATAGAAAGACTAATAAGAATGAAGATAAGTATCAACTTCCAACCACTACCCGTATGTTTTTCTTCCATGAAATGTTCTTCAAGAAGACGCATATTTTTCTCGTTAGACTTATAAAAAAAATCTGTTACATAGCCTGCAATAGGTAAAGAGCCTAATATATGATCCAAGATAAGATTCCTAAACATGAGTACCTTCACCTTTCCAGAAACCCCTTTTTTATGGGCTAAGAAAACAAATACAAATCCTAATATAAGCCCAGAATAAGAGCCAAGACCAGGGATAAAATTTAGGATAGGATCAATTCCAAATTTAAATTGGGTGCCAGGTATTGTAAATTTAGATTCTAAAAGCTCTACGTACTTTCTAAGCGATTCTAATTGTTCTTGTTTTGAATTATCCATTTTCGCTTAAAGATAAATTTGGGAATAGATTACCCACCCATTACTCTAATGAGCTTCTGTATTTGATTATCCCACCACATCTTTTGATCTGCCATTTCATTTGGTTCGGCAAAGTCGTTAATCGTTAAAATAGTGTCTTCGCTTATTTCATTCACATGAATAGCGAATTCAAAAAACTCGTCATCATCACTGTTTTCCCAGTGGTAAGCGACTAGTTCTTCTTCGATATCATCTATCAGTATCGCCTTTTCAGAATACCCTTTCCAGATAAAATTGTATTGGTCTAGGTTTGATTCGCACTTATCGCAGAACCACTGAGCTAGGTGGGTAGGTTGCTTTACAAAATCATATAAGATTCTCGGCGATGTCTTCATGACATAATCTATCTCAAAAACTTCTTTTGCCATAATGTTAAACTAAATTCAAATCTTTTTGTTAAAACTTTTAACGCTTCAAAATGTTATTCGGCACAATAATAAAAAAATAAACGAAGTAGGGCTCAATTATGTTGCTCCGAAAGCTTAAAATTGCTTAAACATACCTATTCATAGGTCTTTAGACCAATTATTTTTTTTCTTTTTCCACTTCAGAGGTGCCAGTTCGGCGCACTTCATCTGGAACGAGGAAGGATGAGGGATAGGTTCTTGCTAATTTTTTGGCATCTAGTTTGGCGCTCTCTTGATCTTCGTAGTCTCCTACTCGAAGTTTGTAATAAGGCTGCTGATATGTGAGGTAGCAGCGCATAGAGGAGAATTTACGGTAGAAATCTGTTTTGACCTTATTGGCTTCTTCCTTGCTATTGCCACTAAAAATTTGAATTCGATAACCCTGAAAAAACGGCTTCTTCTTGTCAATCATAGGATGGGCAGAAATGTAAGGTTGCACATTGGAATGGTCTATGATAGAGGACTTTAATGCGTTGGTGGCGGTATCTTCTGCCTGGGCTAGAAGGGTATGGCCGCAAAACATAATAAGGGTAAAAAAAATGTTCTTATACATCGCGAATTATGGGGCTATTCTATATTGTTCCCAATGGGAGTGGGGGTCGAGATTGTAGATGATTCTGTCATGCAGTCTTCCAGGCTGGCCTTGCCAGAATTCGAAATAGTGAGGTTCAATTGCATATCCGCCCCAATCCTCAGGGCATACAATATTTCCAGCATTTCTTAATTCGGCAGCCTTTTCTATAAGTGCTTCTCTCTTTACTATTCTGCTTTGTGAGGAGGCCATGGCAGAAACTTGACTTTCCACTGGTCTGCTGGCAAAATACTCCACCGCTTTTTCACGCGAAAGTTTACTTACCTTTCCTTCAATTCGAATTTGTCTTTGGCTAAAGGGAAAAAAGAAAAGCATGGAAGTCTTTGGATTAGTTTGTAAATCTTGGCCTTTTTGACTGCTATAATTGGTATAAAAAACAAATTTAGCGGCTTCAATTTCTTTTAATAACACTACCCTAGATTTAGGTTGGAGATCTGCAGAAACGGTGCTAAGTATGAAAGCATTTGGCTCTGGGTTTAGGTCTTCAACCGCTTTGTCAAACCAAAGTCTGAACAGATCCAAAGGCAGGGATGGAAGGTTCTCTTCGTGCAGATTATATTTGTCGTATTCTGTACGCCAATCTGAGAGATTCATAAATTAATTGACAATGAGGGGTAATATTTTTTCATGATTGCGCGTTATTGAGCGCATGCGAACGATCAAATAAATTTTTTCACCTACTGCGGGAAAAACGTGTGGCACGAAGCTTCCATCTATTGATTGCTCATTTTTTCTTACATTATTAACTATTGGGTAAACTGCTTTCTTGATTAGAGAATCATATCTATTAGAATCATATCCCTTTTTAAAGGAATCTATCTGATAGAAAACCATGACAGAATCAATATGTTCATCATTAGTGAAGCGCACATCAAATTTAATGGATCCACCTTTAACTATATTTGCTGGATCAGTAGAAGGTTGAAGAATAGTGATAGGTGCTTTATAAACGGAAGCTTCTTCTTCTTTGCTACATGAGCTTAGAATACCTATCAGAAGAATTGTGAATAAAATGCGAATGTTCATATTTCTATCAATTTATTAATTTAAATACCGGGACAATATAGTTTATCATTTCCATAGCTCTCTGTACTTTTTCCAAGTATATAACTAAGATTTAGCTCTAGGGCTCCAATAGAATTATTTGCTTTTGATAATCCAGAAGTAGTCACATCATAACTAACAGTGGCTTGAAATTGATTGTATTTTAGACCAGCGACAGCTATGAAAGCATCATTTAATCGTGTGCGTAAACCTGCTATGAGGGTGATATCGTCGTTTAAGCTATACATATAACTCATGCCTATATTGGTGGAGCTGAAGTTCCCTTGTTTCATAAAAATCACTGATGGATAAATTTGAGAAAAGTCATCTAACTTAAAAAGTAAGCCTCCGCTGATATTCATCCGAGCATAAATATTCTCCTTAGAATTTGTAAAGAAAAATTGACGGGGATTATTGATATTGTATAAAGAAAAGCCGACCTGAGATACTACTTTATCGCCTATTTGTTGTTGGTATAGAGCCCCAAGATTGAGCATAAAGGCAAACTCAGAACCTTCATTAATAAAAGGCTCAAGGTTTGGTAAGCGTGGGTCAAATTCAAATTCTCTCACCTGCGAGGCGTAGAGTAAATCGTTGGAAAACAATCTTCTATTGGTGACCCCAACTTGTGCTCCAATGGAGATAAAACTTTGGCTATATCGGTCCATGGCTAAAGAGTAGGCACTGTGAATTAGAAGCTGATTTGTAGCGAGAGTTCCGCTGCCAGCATAGTCAGAGAGAGCCATAGCACCAATGCTCCAAGTGTTTTGATCTGTAAAATCCTGAAAAATCTTTTGGTCTATAGAAGCGCCAAAGGTATTATAAACTCCTGAGAAGGCGGAGTTAGGCACGGTCAAATTTTGATTCCTCACGGATAGCAAGGCCCTGGTTTGTCCATCAAAAGCACCTGAATATGCAGGATTGATAAGCATAGGGAAGTTAAGCGCCTGAGAGAAATGCGCATCTTGTGCGATTGTTTTGTCCAGTATCGCAAGGAAGATGAGTAGAGTAAAGTAATTGATTTTTTTCAAAGTAATTTTCAATAAATTTAAAGGGTTGATCTCAATTGTAAATATTTTGTATCGTTGGTATAATTTTCTGTTTTCGAGACACAGCTACTAGCAGCGCTAGCTTGGCTTTGAATATTAGAAACTCTATTTCCCGGATCAGGGTGAGTGCTCAAAAAAGTAGGAGTTCCTGAATTTGCTTGACCATCATCAATCAATTTTTTAAAAAAGAAATGAGCGCCATCGGTTTGGTATTTGGTGGGACATAGATATTTCACACTGTATGTATCCGCTTCTTCCTCGTGGTCTCTACTAAATTTTAAGGATCCAATTCCCGCCAAAAGTCCAACCATTTGCGCTATATCTTGGCCAGAGGTTCCAGCAACGATTTGAAGTAATATTTGAAGCCCCATTTGGCTTGTCAATTGTTTTCCAGAATGTCTTCTATCTGCGTGGGCAATCTCATGGCCCATTACGCCAGCTACGGCAGAGGAGTTGTCCAGATATTTCATGAGTCCAGTATAGAAATAAATTTTTCCTCCTGGGGTGCAAAAGGCATTTAGGACATCGTCTCTTTTTATTATATACACTTCCCACTGAAAATTATCTCTATTCTGAACCTGACCAGAGTTTAATATATCCTGAGCGATTCCTTCTATGAACGCGTATGCCTGAGGATTTGATGATTTAGGTAGTATTGGAAATTCTTGTGGGTTGGAGGCTATTTCTGTCTTAGCCTGCTCTCCAAGTTGCCTTTCGTCTTCTAGAGTGAGCAAATTAATTTTACCACAACTAGTCAATGAAATAACAATAAATATAAAAGATAAATGCGTAAAACTCTTCATCATCAGAAAATTGAATCTATAGGCAAATATAAGGATTTCGTTATATATAACTGAGTGAAATAGAAAAAATTTTATACTATTGACACAAAATCTATAAAAAACATGTCAATCAAGCTTTGGAAAGAGGACGATAGGCCAAGGGAAAAACTATATCTAAAAGGAAAGTCAGCAGTGAGTGATTCAGAGCTATTGGCTATATTGATAGGTATGGGTACTCGAGAGAAATCAGCATTGGATTTAGCCAAAGATATGCTCAATGACAGTGAACAGTCGCTGGAAAAATTGAGTAGGTTGGGCATAAAGGAATTGATGAAATACAAAGGGATTGGTTATGCCAAGGCCATTTCGATAGCAGCAGCATTAGAATTAGGTAATCGAAAACAATCGGAGCCGAGGTTAGAAATCAAAGCCATCAAATCGAGTCAAGAAAGTTTTCAAATTTTGCAACCTCATTTTCAAGGGTTGAAACAGGAGGAGTTTTATGTTTTATTTTTAAATAAAGCACTAAAGCCACTTAAAGTAGAGCGAGTCTCCATAGGTAAAATAGATGCTACTTTGGTTGACATTAAAATCATTGCTAAGTTAGCCTTAGACAATTTGGCAAGCTCAATTATTATTGCCCATAATCATCCATCTGGCAATTTAAAGCCAAGTGAATCGGATAATAAACTGACAAATCAAGTTAAATTAGCTTTAGCCTTGCTGGAAATACAGCTAGTAGATCATCTTATAATAGCTGAAGATAAGTATTTTAGTTATGCCGATGAGGGTAAAATTTAAAAAATCAGTCTGCGGCAATTCAATACTAGATATTTTTGTATATTTGAAAAAATCAATATGTCACACACCAATATTAGAGCACCAAGAGGAAATCAATTAACCTGTAAAGGCTGGGTGCAGGAAGCAGCTATGCGTATGCTAATGAATAATCTGGACCCTGATGTGGCTGAAGAGCCCGATAAACTGATTGTCTATGGAGGAAGAGGCAAGGCTGCTCGAAACTGGGAAGCTTATGACAAAATTATTGAATGTTTGAAAAAGCTAGAAGACAATCAAACTTTAATCGTACAATCAGGTAAACCTGTGGGGATATTGAGAAGCCATAAGGATGCGCCGCGAGTAATTCTGGCCAATTCCAATCTTGTTGGAAATTGGGCGAATTGGACTCATTTTGATGAATTAGAAAAAAAAGGTCTGATAATGTATGGACAAATGACGGCTGGAAGTTGGATATATATTGGCTCACAAGGAATCGTTCAAGGGACTTATGAAACTTATTTGAGTTTAGCTCATAAACATTACAATGGAAGCTTGAAAGGCACACTCAATGTAACTGCCGGACTAGGCGGTATGGGTGGAGCTCAACCTTTGGCCATTACAATGAATGATGGAGTGGCGTTGTGTGCTGAAGTAGAAGAGTGGCGCATAGATAAAAGATTGGAAACGCGCTATCTCGATGAAAAATTTCATGATATAGGAAAAGCAGTGCAAAGAGCATTAGAGGCTAAGAAAAATGGACTTGCCGTTTCTATAGGTGTTGTCTGCAATGCCGTAGATTTATTGCAGTATTTAATCGATCACAATATTACACCGGATACATTGACAGATCAAACCTCAGCTCACGATGCTTTGACAGGTTATTTTCCTGAAAAAATGAATGTAGCAGATGCATATAAAATGCGCGCTGAGCATCCCCTAGCATTTGTTGAACTGGCCTATGATACAATGGCGCACCATATTAACTTAATGCTGGAGCTGCAGAAGCGCGGCGCTATCACTTTTGATTATGGAAATAATTTGCGAGGTCAGGCAAGGGATAAAAGGGGAGTAAAAAATGCTTTTGATTTTCCCGGGTTTGTGCCTGCCTATATTCGTCCTTTGTTTTGTGAAGGGTCAGGTCCTTTTCGTTTTGTCGCATTAAGTGGAGATGAGAATGATATAGCAGTTTGCGATGCTAAGCTGAAAGAACTATTCCCCAATAATATTGGTCTTTTGAGATGGCTCGATAAGGCGAAGGAAAAAATAGCCTTTCAAGGCCTGCCAGCGCGAATATGCTGGCTAAAAATGGGGGAACGAGAAAAAGCGGCTTTAGCATTTAATGATTTAGTTAAGGAAGGGAAAGTTGCAGCACCCATTGTGATAGGTCGAGATCACCTAGATACAGGTTCTGTAGCATCTCCCAATAGGGAAACAGAAGCGATGCTAGATGGAAGCGATGCCATAGCAGATTGGCCTATCCTCAATGCGATGATAAACACTATAGGTGGCGCTAGCTGGGTAAGTCTCCACCACGGAGGAGGTGTAGGTATGGGATATTCTATCCATGCCGGTATGGTGATTGTGGCAGATGGAACTGAGGATGCTAAAGCAAGATTGAGCAGGGTGCTTCACAATGACCCAGCTATGGGGGTCATAAGGCATGCGGATGCGGGATATGATATTGCTTTGAAAACAGCCCAAGAACACTCCTTAAATATTTAAATTTACAGACAACTTTAGTAATTGCTATATATTTACATTGATTTAATTCAATCTTTATGATTAAAGTTTTCGCTTCATTATTGTTGTTGCTTATGGTTTCATTAGGTTATGGGCAGAATAGAAGGTCTAGTTCTACTGAGCCTGCAGTAAAAAATGAGACAAGGAAGGAAGTTAAAAAAGAGGAGCCTAAATCAACTAAAGATAAAAAAAAGGCAGAGAATCCGTCGGTAAAGGAAAAATCACAAAGTGGCGAGTCAAGTTCAAGTAGTTCAGCCAATGAATATGCGGGTAAATCATATTTATCCCCTCAAAGTGAATCGTGTAAAATGTCTACCGTAATTGAGTTTGGCGCTATGCCTAGCGATGGAGATATCACCACAATCAATATCTATGGAAATTTAGGATTAAACTTTGATATAGCAAGAATGCTGCATATAGGGCCATATTTTCGGCATAAGATTTTGACCACACATGATTACCAAGTGTTGAGGTATAACAACATTGAATACGATGTGTCTAGCCTCAAGGAGTGGGGAACTGGAGTTTGTGTTGGCGCTTATTTTCCGCTAGGAAGAACACTATTGTTAGACCCAGAGCTGAGAATTGGTTATAATGAATTTACTATTCAACATCCTCAGTATACAGACGTCACCAATAATTTTATTTACAGAAATTATGTGAACTTCACTCCTAGGTTAAATCTCGGATTGAGAATTACTGATTATACTATATTTAACTTTCATGGTGGGTATACTCTCCCATTTTTATTAAATAATCCAGAGGCAGTGCCGCATTATAATCCAGCATCTTTTCATTATGGAATTGGGGTTCGTTTTTATTTAATGAAGTAATAAAATTTTTTGAGTTTATGGTGGAACTGAACCATAGTCATTTTATGTCTCTGGCTATTAAAGAGGCTGTGAAGGCTTATGAAGAAGAAGAGGTTCCCATTGGCTGTGTCATAGTAGCCAATAATCAAGTCATAGCTAAAGGTTATAATCAAACCCAACGACTGAATGATGCGACAGCACATGCGGAAATTATAGCACTGACAAGTGCATTCAATTATCTCAATTCAAGAATACTCAAAGATTGTACCATTTATATCACTATAGAGCCTTGTGCTATGTGCGCAGGGGCTATACGCTGGGCTCAGTTAGGAGCATTGGTCTATGGAGCCGCGGAGGATAAGTGCGGATTCTCTCTCTATAAACCAAGCATACTTCATCCAAAAACGGAGGTGATTTCAGGCATAGAAGAAGTGGTCTGCGCTAAGCTAATCAAAGATTTTTTTATTGAGAAGAGACGTTAGAGTATTTTCAATTTCTAAATTTTTTTAATGAGAATTTATCTACCTTTGTAGGATGTCCTCTACTCATATAGTTATATCCGGTGCACGTGAAAATAATCTCAAAGGTATTAGTGTTTCAATTCCCAAGAATGCTCTTGTTGTCATTACCGGATTGAGTGGGAGCGGGAAGAGTTCGTTGGCATTTCAAACGCTTTATGCAGAAGGTCAGCGCCGGTATTTAGAATCCTTTTCGAATTATGCTAGACAATTTATCGGAGGACTTGAACGACCTGATGTAGATTATATTGAGGGATTAAGTCCAGTAATTTCAATTGAACAAAAATCGGTAAATAAAAATCCGCGATCTACAGTGGGAACCATTACTGAGGTATACGATTTCCTTCGACTGCTCTATGCCAAAGTAGGTACCGCTTATTCGTACGTAAGTAATATGCCAATGCAGAAGTTGACAGAAGATGAAATTATTATAGACGTACTAAAAAATTATAACAATAAAAAAATTGTCCTACTTGCACCACTTGTGCGAGGTAGAAAAGGACATTATCGTGAATTATTTGAATCCTTTGCCAAGAAAGGATATACGGAGATGAATATCGACGGTGTGTTAACTAAATTGGCTCCAAAATTGCAACTTGATAGATATAAAATACATGATATCGATTTAGTCATGGATAAGTTGGCAGTGAATGAGGAAAATAAAGAACGACTTGAAAAATCTATAAGAGCCTCTCTGAAAGAGGGGGAAGGATCATTGGTTATTATTGATTTTGACACCAAAAAGCAGCAGTTTTATTCTAAACATTTATTGGATTTGGAGCATGGAATATCTTATGAAGAGCCTTCTGCCAATTCATTTTCATTTAATTCTACCTATGGGGCATGTCCAGCTTGCAAAGGACTCGGCGAGGAGTTTTTGGTATCGAGGGAATTAATGATTCCCGATGAAGCAACGAGTGTAATGAATGGAGGCATAGTTCCTCTTGGAGAATATCGACCTGTGCAGCTATGGGAAACGGTCAAGCAGTATGCTAAGATGAATAAAATAGATTTAAGTGTGCCTATATTGAAATTGACCGAGAGAGAAAAAAATCTACTCCTTTTTGGAAATGAGCTTGGGGAGGATGAATACGATAAAGAAATACCGTTGGTATATTCTAATTTTAATCATGGTGTATCCTCCTTTGTATACAATAATTTTTATCACAGCGAAAGTGATTGGATAAAAAATTGGGCTGAGACTTTTATGCAACCAAGCCCTTGTCCTACTTGTGAGGGAAGTCGTTTGAAGAAAGAATCGTTGTTTTTTAAAATTAAAGAAAAAAATATCTCAGAACTCAGCCAAATGGGTTTGGATGAATTGCTGGTCTGGTTTGATGGGATAGAAAAACATTTTTCAGACAATCAGAATAAAATAGCAAAGGATATATTAAAAGAAATCAGAGATAGACTCGGATTTTTAATCAACGTTGGTTTGCACTACCTCAATCTAACCCGAGGAGGTAAAACCCTTTCAGGTGGTGAGGCGCAGCGTATTCGATTAGCTACCCAAATTGGCTCTGAGCTCATGGGAATTACCTATATACTCGATGAGCCCTCCATAGGCCTTCATCCGAGAGATAATGATAAACTAATAAAATCACTAAAAAAACTGAGGGATCTTGGAAACAATGTCATTGTGGTAGAACACGATAAGGAAATTATGCTGGAGAGCGATTTTTTAATAGATATTGGACCACTGGCTGGGGAGTATGGAGGAGAGATTATTGCGGCTGGTGCGCCGAAAGAGTTTATGAAAATGAATACATCCACGGCGGATTATTTGGCAGGGAAGCTAGATTTTGTTATACCTAAGAAAAGAAAACAATCAGAGAAATGGATAGAGATCAAGGGAGCCACTGGACATAATCTAAAGAAGATTGATGTTAAGATTCCTCTCGGAGTATTGTGTTGTATTACAGGAGTCTCAGGTAGCGGCAAAAGTTCGCTCATTAGCGAAACATTGCAACCTATTTTATCTCAGTATTTTTATAAATCACACGCGCTACCATTGCCATATAAATCAATCACAGGCCTAGAAAATATCAATAAGGTAATCAGCATAGATCAAAGTCCGATAGGTCGAACTCCAAGATCTAATCCAGCGACTTATATGAAGGTATTTGATCTCATACGTACACTCTACTCAGATACCATGGAGTCTAAAATACGCGGCTATAAACCAGGAAGATTTAGTTTTAATGTAAAAGGGGGGCGCTGTGAAGGCTGCGAAGGAGCTGGATTGAAGACTATCGAGATGAATTTTCTTCCCGATATTCAAGTGCCATGCGAGAAATGTCAAGGTAAAAGATATAATCGAGAGACCTTAGATATTCGCTATAAGCACTTGTCAATTTACGATGTGTTAGAATTGTCAATAACGGAGGCAGTGCAGATTTTTGAGCATCTGCCAAGCATTTATCAAAAGCTAAAAACTTTGGAGGACGTAGGCTTAGGATATTTAAAACTAGGTCAACCCTCTACAACGATATCAGGCGGTGAGGCGCAACGAGTAAAACTGGCTTCAGAGCTATGCAAGCGAGACACGGGAAATACAATGTACATTCTTGATGAGCCCACAACAGGGCTTCATTTTCAAGATATACAGATGCTATATAATGTATTGAAACGTCTAGTAGATAAGGGAAATTCCATTCTTATCATTGAGCATAATTTGGATATTATAAAAATGGCAGACTACATAATTGATATGGGACCAGAGGGTGGTAAGGACGGAGGAAATATAGTCGCTGTAGGCAGCCCCGAGGAGATTAGTAAAATTAAAAGCAGCCTTACGGGTCTCTATCTAGAAAAAGAACTTAATGGTAAGGGGAGGGTTCAACAGCATTAAACTTTTTTTACAACCTAGTATAATCACTGCATACCAGGAATTATATTAACAAAAAATTGTGCAACATTCACATAATCAAGTAATTAAATAGAATATATTATTTAATAGATAGTAACAAAGCTATTTTTTTGATAGCTTTTTTTTAAATAGCTCCCCTTATTTTTGTACTTGAAGAGTGAAAATTGGTAAATCCAATGAAACTAAAATTAAAAGTTATGCAAAATTATAGTCCACAAAGTCGAGGAAATGTATTAAATTTACAGCTAGAAATTTTTTTAAACATGCTTACACAACGTATTATAGATAACGTATTTAAAAAACTAAGAGTCCTAGGTTTTTTGATTTTTAGTTTTTCTGGAGCTGACCAATTACAAGCAACGCATATTATGGGTGCGGACATTACATACAGAGAAATTGATACGACTACAGGTAGATATAGATTTACTTTGTCCTTGTATCGCGATTGTTCTGGTATAAACTTTGGAAGTGAGCAGTTGACCATAATTACCTCTACGGTCAATACCACCGTCTCGATGAATCCGCCAGTAATTCAGGAAGTAACGCCTATTTGTTTGCCTCCAGATGTAGCTGTCAAACCTCAAACAAATTGTCCAGACGGCGCGATTGGATTGTATAAAGGAGTTGAGAGATGGATTTTTACCAGAGAATATAATATAGGAAAAAATATAGGTTGGGCTTTTGTAGGCTGGGGTTCCTGCTGTAGAAATAATATCATTAACACCATAGTCGCGGCAGGTAGTGCTGGTATGTGGATACAAGCTGTTATCAACACAAATTATAGAAACAACTCACCTGTTTTTACTACCCCTCCTATCCCGTATTGGTGTAAGTTGCGAGTCAACACTTATAACCACGGTGCAGTAGATAGTTTCGATCCTCGTCTTATCACTTTGTCAAATGGAGTCACCACCTTAAGAGATTCGTTTGTATATAGGCTTTACACTCCTTTTACTGCTGTGGCTGGCAATGTGAATCAGGCAGTACTTTACAATAATCCTGGGGTAACTTTTGTAAGCCCTCTAAACCAAAATAATTTCTTGTTTACGACAACCGGAGTGCAGGTTGATCCTCGCACAGGTACTATCACGTGTATTCCTTCCATAGAACAAGATGCGATTATGGCTATGTCTGTGCAAGAATGGCGAGCTATACCAAACGGTGCTGGCATCTCGCGCGTAATGGTTGGGTATGTTTGTCGTGATATTCAGTTTACGGTTAGGAATACATGTCCACCAATTATTCCAGGAGGTGTCACGGAGGATTCTTTAAAAAGCGCCAATAAAATTAACTTTAATACAGTGGATGTTTGTGGCTCTAAGTTCACACAAATTAATTTTAAAATGGTAGGAGCTCCACAGGAGTTTTTAAAATATAGGATTCATCGTGTACCGAGTCCAGGCTCTGTATTAAATTTCCAATATGCTATTACAATGGATAGAAAAAATCAAGTGGATACGCTGCATGGCAGAATTACATTTGATTCTACTTTGGGTATCGGGCAGGAACTTTTTGAAATAGAGGCATTTTATTGCAACAATATTGGAATGAAGGTTTCTCAGTTTTATACCTTGGTCATCAATTTTCGACCCTCGGTCACTACGCATAAGCAATTTTTATACTATTGTATCGGTGGGAAGCCCGTTCGATCCTATGCCCGTGGTGGCACTAAATATAAATGGACCCCACAAACGGGTATTGTG
>JAJTHM010000042.1 GCA_021297855.1 Sphingobacteriales bacterium
TGGCTGTCTTGGCATTGATATTGCCCACTAAACTAGCATCTCCGTCCCGTCCCATGTCATAGTTGGTATTCAGCGTAGAGGCATTGATTCCTTTGAGCCAGCCCTGTAGGGTATAGGCATAGTCTATCCCCTGCACCTGATCTTCTCCATAGATGGTTCTGGCTAGTGGACCATGCAGATAGTATTCGTACTGCACTTCTTGGTTAAATACTACATCGTCTTTACTGGAAAATAAGTTTTTGATTCTATTCTCTGCATCATAGGTGTATTTATAAATAAATTGATCTGTTTTTTCTTTTTGATAATAGACCTTATTGACTTTACCACTGACCAGGTCATAATCGTAGTGCACGGTTTTATACTTCTGATTTGCATAGCTAGCTGCGGCATAATTGTTCTCCGATACCAGTGTTTTGACATTGCCTAGCACATCATAGCTATAGTGCAGGGCTGTACTATAGGATTTTTCATCTCTATCGCTGTCTTTTTCGTCTAGAGTAATACTGGCTATGCGGTGTCGGAGGTTCTGCTGTATAGAGCCAAAACGTGACTGTAGGTCTGGAGTAGAGATAGGAGCTAGCTTGTCATAATATGTTCTGGTGACAAAGTGCAGGGTAGATTGCGATTTGGCCTGTGTTATCCAGACCATATATTGATCAAAAGGGAGATATGGGAAATTATTCAAGTACCCTATCATAGAAGTATATAGTGGATTCGATGGATCTAACTCCAGCTCTCCACTTTCGATTATTCTTCCTAGTCGGTCATAAATCGTGTAGGATAATTTAGAATGGGCATTCTGCTCCGCATTCTGAGAGACGATGAGTCTGCCTAGCTGATCATAGAGGAAGCGAGACGTGCCTCCATCGGGCGTATTCTGTGCTATGACCTGATTGAGTGAATTGTACTCATAGGTGGTCTTCATCATGTGATCTGGTATTTGTACTGCATTGGCTATTCTATTAGCTGCTACCGTAGCCGCATTTGATGGATCCAAAGGCTTAACCCCAGCAGGTGGTATCGTAGCTAATAGGTTTCCATCCTGCCCATAGTAATAAAGCGTGTAGTGAAATTCATTTCGGCGCATCAAAGCAGAAATAGAGGTATTGGCAAAGGTGAGACATTTAGATATATATTCACTTCTGAAATTATTGACCGATTCCTGTCTTTCTCTATGGTATTCTTCTAGGGCAGAGGTCACGGCAAGACTATCCATTTTTCGAGCGCATTCTGTCGTATCTGGCTTATATTCAGTAAGAGGACTATGTGGCTTGCTAAATAGAGGTTTGTCGCATCTAAAATCGGTAATAGGTTTATTGTTTATCATACACTGCGTAAACATAAATTCTATAACATCACTGGCGAGTTTGGTTTTGAAATGTTTGTCAAATTCTATTTTCAACGCCGCATTTATTTGCCTTGTAGTGGTATTGAACAGTCCACCTTTAGGTAGTGCCACCTGCACATAGAATACACTGGTGAGTTCAAAACAATCAATCCTTCTAAATGAAAGAAACATGGTGAGTATATGCTCTGGAGTATAAATGGTGCCGTTGGCCGTATTATAAGCCTTGGCTATATCTAGAAAATCTGCCATCGTGAGATCTTTCAACGTTAGACCATTTTTAGTGACATATTCTTGAATAAAGTCTGAAATAAAGCAGTCATTTTTACAGTCTTTGCATAAGATAGCGAATTTTTCATACTCTACATAGTTGGCATTGACCCCTAGTTTTTTATTGAGATAGCCCGCCCAAAGTTTCTTGTAATGATATTCTGGTTGATCGTTGGCATCATTAATTTTCATAGGATCGAATCCGAACTCGGCTTCGAATGCCAATTTAGCGTTATTGAATTGGTCACAAGTGATTTTAGGTGCACACTCCAGTACATAAGGCACTTCGATGTCCTTTGGCAGGTATTTACACTTTCTATCTCGACAGCTTTCTACAAAAATATCGAAGTCTTCTTCGCTGATACTGAAATCCTCGGATGGCAATGCTGGATTATATAGATTGGGGTATTTCTCTTTGAGATATTGGTAGAGGGTGCTAGCACCTTTAGGATTGAGGAGAAATTGCGTTCGCTCATATTTTAGATTTTCACAGGAACAGGTATCGACCTGCGTAGTCAGTTTTCTAGGTTCGAACTGAGGTATAACATGATACTCTTTAGGATAGTCAATATAGAGTCCATTGCATTTCGCTCGATTGGCGTTAGAAGTATAGAGGTTGATGACCTCATCGAAGCTACTCACTATATTTCCATCTGGTAACGTAATATAAAACTTACCCGTGCCTTGCATATATTTAGCTTTAGGGTCTTTCGGCGATACGGAGGCTGCACCATTGGAATAATTTTCTTCCCCACAGCTAGAGCGGCAGACAGCTATTAGCCCAGTTCTAATCTTATCCTTGGCTCCATTTACATTATTTTTCACTTCATCACAAAAACTTAAGGACTGTATCCAGCCTTCTGCCATATTGATACAGTTGGTATCACAGAAGATTCTGAGGGAGTCTTTTGACTTTTTCATTTCATCATCTACCGAAGTCGCTCCTGTTCGAAATTTTACCTCCATGGCTTTACGCATCAATTGTCTATTTTGAAAGCGAACTGTTTTATGTCTATATACTACCTGCTTCCAGTTATTATTATCCACATCTCTTCGAAGTGCTTTTCTCATCCACCAAGACATATCTTTCAATGATTCATTAAACTTATCTATTCCTATATCTGTGGCGGATACGCATCTGCTGCTCTGGCTTCCCACATAGGCTTCTCGCTGGACATCAAAAATCTGATCCGCTACTTCAATATATAAATTTCTAAATGCGAGCCAAGCGACATCTTTCTGCCCAAGACAATAGGCATTATTGACATCGGCAAAAATGCCTAAATCAAAGGTTTGCTTATCTTTGTCATAGAATTCTGGCGATGTAAATAGTACAGCTAATTCAAAAATATTAAATTTAGCAGGTCCTACATCATAGGAGCGCAATAGATTTTCCATATCAGACAACTTTGAATGACCAAGAGCACCAAGAGCGAAATGTGGATCCATATTTTTAACAATATGACTGGCAAAATTTAATGGATTTGTACCTGCGACAATATAGCCTTTAGTCAACGCCTCTGACCATTTCTCTACCTTTTGCATATCTGCTATGAACTGGAGATGCGCTCTATTATCTCTACAAAACTCATAATAGCAGTATTCGGGATGAAACTGTACGAGATAGTCTGCCATTTCATCGGTCCAGCTCTCCAATAGTGTATCAATATCTGGTACTTGACTAGCTTTAATAGGAAATTTGCCTCCAAATTTACTTCCTAATTCTGCTATTGTAGGGAAATTATACGTTAGACCACTTTTCTTTTTAAAACCAGATGTGTTGAGGTGATATAATATATAGCTAGGACCTTCGATAGCATAAAAGCCTGGCTCAGGGTCTCTGTAAAACTTAAGAGCATACTGCCCTCCTGGAGATACATCGGCTATTAAAGCACTCCTCTTGAGTTCACATTCATTATCGGCGTCGCATAATAAATCACAATGTTTTCTTAAATCTTTGGCTTCTTTTTCAGCCATTTTTTCCCAATCCGCATTGATGTCTATGCCTGACTGTTCTAGTCTTTTTAAGATATCCGATTTTTGCTGATTCACATCTCCATAATATTTAAGGCATTCCTCACAGCTTTGAATGCAGCTATTGGGTTGGATTTTTAGCCTATGTTTTTCGATTAAATCACTCAATTTAGTGACACATTTGTCCGATTCAAGATACTTTTTTTCATAAAAATCAATGACCTTAGGAGGAATTTTGACATCCACCGAAACATAATTCTCCCCTTTATTAAGTGAGATGTCTTCCCACTTTGTCATCGGCGCTAAAAATCTATCACAAGCTTCATCTATTTTTTCATCATCGACATCCGTTTCATTGTAATTTTTGTAGTTGAATTTATTTACCTGAACACCGCAATTGTCTTTAACCGTAAAGTCAATGTCATAATAGCAATCATTACAAAAACTCTCTTTACAGTTGGCGGTAATTACGTCCACTCGATCATTGCTCAGACTAAATCTTACAACCTGGTCGAAAGGAACATTGATGGTAGCTTGACCAGATGTTTTCGCCAAACTAGGATTTGCCTTCATATCGCTCGGTTTGACGAGATCCAGATTAATCTCTGCGGTAGAACCTGTATTATTTGATGCATCCTGGATAGATGTATTCGTGGCACTACCTTCTAGTGCAGTGGCTATAGTCTTGCCGCTGAGATCAGTATAGGTGACGCTCTGCTGACCATTAGGATCTATCACCACATTTTTAAAATAATGACTGCTATAGCCTACATTCGTGCCGAATAATCTGTCGAGTTCTTCGGTACTCGGTTTGGCATAAATATATTCTGTATAATGTCCTTTATCAAATTGGAACTCGGCACCTACGCCTGTTTGTCTTCTAATTCTACCCGTATTATCGTTCGTATATTCGCTAATGGTTAAGGGATATCCTTCGGCATCGGGAATAAATTGATTAAATCCATCATTTTTCAAAATATTAAATGGCGAATAATAATGAGATGCCCCAGACGCAACAGATAATTTGATTGGATTAGACACGCATGTAGGTAAGTAACTATAAGCATCTGCATCATATGGCTCATCCTTTCTCGATACGGTATTGAAGAATACATTAAAACTTGGATAATATTTAATTTCTGAACTTGTCAAATGTGGAGCGGGGAGTATTGCGGCTGATTTTCGTCCTTCCTTATCGTAATAAGTCTCTGCGATAATAGGTCTGGAGGAGGAATTATCATAGGTCACTGACTGTCTATCGCGCTGTGCACCATCAAAATAAGTAACCACATCCTTGTGTTTGCCCTCTTCAGCAAAGGATATGCTCGAGGTCCAGTTGAGTTTCGATGTATGATTATTGGAGACTTGCTTTGTGTTTAATTTAGAGTTATGAAACTCTACCCATTGACCTGTCAGTCGATTCTTCAACGCATCGTAATATACTTGGCGAATACGATATACAATGAAACCATCATTATATATAGCTGGTAAATTTAATTCACCATAGGTATAAGGCACGGTCACCCTTGAAAAATTGAGATATTTAGATGTCCATACAGCGCTATTTCCCTGAAGTGTGCTTATATTTGCAGCATGAAAGCTGCTCTTTGCATCTATGAATGTCCATTCTACATCTAACTCGTCTGAGATCGGGAATAAACTTGTCAAATTTCCTAATTTAAATACCCCAGTGGCAACATTGGCAGCAGGAATAGCTGAAAATGCAGATTGGAAATTGGGTTTTAAAACACCCGAACGTTTATAACTCATAGAAAGACTAAAGGCATCATCCAACTTAGGCAGTGGAGAAGATGGAGTAACAGTCAATGACTTTACATGCAATTCTATCCTATTCATATAAGGTGCCGGTTCTGTGATAACTTCCGATATTCTTGGCAAATTATACGCATCGGGCTTTGAGGCATCGAAATGGAGGGTGTACGTTTTATTAACCGCAGTGAATTGGGTAGCTGTGGTAAAGCAATGCAATACTAATTCAACTTTTGCTGTCCAAGATGTATTCTGATAAAATGGCACCGCATTCCCTGCGTTTCTGTCCACCTCGAAAGTCAATACATTGTCATATTTCGGGGTAAATAAATACCATGAAGCTACAGGGTCATTGTCTTGGTATGAAACAGAAGCTCCTGGAACCCGAATAGCACTCCCTCTGAACACCCCGGTTTGTCTAACAGATTGTCCATTCATTAAATTAAATGATATGGCAAAATAAATTAATAAAATAAAATTAATTCTTATTTTCATATATGTTTAATTTATAATCATTGTATTTATTTGTTAGTTGTGGTTTTCGATTGTTATCTATTTCTAAAAATTCAGAAAGATTGACTCCAGATTTGTTCGCATCGAATTTATAGTTTAAATAATCTACTTTTAATATTCGAGTATTAACTAGATTCGCCGCATCGGGGACGAAATAGTTTATAACTACTTTTTGAATATAATCTGTTTTTTTATCTGTAGTGACCAAATACATATTTTTCTGAAAATCAAAATCAACAGAATAGACGTACGTATGTGCATCTTCTGTTAGTTTTCTCATTTTTAGCTTTCTTTCTTTATAGAATTTAAGTATAAACGCCATAGGATTACTCGAATACTCCATATCTTTTCCTCCTTTTGGCTTGGCTCTATAAAACGCTATTTTCTGACTATGATTTAGGTAAAAAATCGCTGTATCTAGGGTAATGATAATATCATATTTCTGTTCCATACGAACCTCTCTACCAGAATAACACACTTTTGAAAAAGAACTATCTAATAGGTTTTGCTGACTACTATCATATTGGCGCATATTCATTTCATAACACAGTTTACCATTAACATTATCATAGTTTTTTAGCATCTTACTAATCACTTTGTAGGTAAAACTAGTATCTGAATAGATCTCAGCAAGAGTTTCTCGCTGTGCAAGCATAGCACTACTCGAACCTATAAATAGAACTAATAAAAATTTCGATTTAAACTTATTCATTATCATTGTTTCAAAGATTTTCTACTCTCTTTTATGGTCATAATCCCCCGTTCAGTTTCTTTTCTCACACGAATTAACTGTCCTTCCTCATCATAATCATAAAACGTAGCGTAGTTATTTTCATCAAGCTCTGAAACCAATCTCTGGGTGCGTTCGTCATAGACATAACCTTTCATCGAAGCATCAAGGGGTTGTATCCGAATATCATCATAATAAGTAGCTGCTGTGGTATTTGGTGTAGGGAAAAATACGAGCTTAAATTTATTGGTCGATACTTTAAAGACCTTTTCTACCTTGTGCCAACCCTCTATCTGTAGGGGTCTAGAAGGATAATTAGGCGTCAATTTAGGCTCTGAATTGTCCACAATATCTATGTAGCCTATTTTCTCACTGGTTTGGTTATCTTTGACCCAATAAGAAAGAAGATACTCCTTATCTTTTTGCAGGGAAAACTCATTTACAATAGATTTTGAATTGAGTTGAACTTCTTTTTCAGTAACTGTATAGGTCTCTTTGGGAGCCTCTAACTCGTATTTATCTAATATCTGTATAGTGTAGTCTTCGGTTTCCCCATGACTTTCCAGCCGCTTAAATCCACAAGGATGATCACTCGTCGGAATCGTAAATGAATTGGCTGAATAATTCCAAGCACCTTGATAGACTATTCTCATCCTAGTTTTTCCTACTAAAGCATTGTGAGGAATATTAATTACTTTGACAAGATTGAAACTATTATTGATCACACCTTTTACTACAAACGTCTCTCCTTGATCAGAAAAATCTCCATCTTGATTCCAGTCAAAATAAACATGGCAGAACGCATTAGGCACATAAGAAGGGGCTGAACATAAATTGAAATCCAATTCTAAATTATAATTTTGTCCCTTATTAACATGAATTGGATTTGGTTGTATTTTAGAAAAGTCAGAATACATTCCTTGAGTTCCAGAAGCTGTGCCTAATGTCCCATTTAGACTTGAACATGCCGAAGCATTATCAATTGGAAATAGTGTTCCAGGATTAGACATCCCAAATCTAACTCTTGTAATGTCTAAATAAGTCGTTTGTGCTGGAGAACTAGCACAATAGTTAATCCCTCCATGATTGTTCTGATACTGGGTTTCACAAGTAAAATACTGGGTATAGGCATAGCTCTCGCTTCCCGATTTAGGTTTAACTTTCAAGCTATTAATCCCTGTATGAAATTCATCTTTGGATTGTTCTACTAAATCTATCTCCTTATACCAGTGATTGGAAATTTGCGGCCAAAATCTGTTCTTATTTGGCAGGAGTGGCAATTCAATTTCATTTACATCGAATATATTTCTCCATGGAAGGATTCGTTTAGACTCTATAAACATATCCTCATCTTCATTCGACAAAAAGAAGGTTTCTTGTGATGAGGCATTAGATACCACGTGATTGGTCAATGTATTTTTAAAGCTAAACTTCGCTGCGCTTGGTATCTGAAGTGGATTAGTAGACTCTATAGACTTTCCATTGAAGTCAATATTGGCATTGGTCTCTTTCGATATCCAATGATCTTTATCCTGCATGGACCAGTAGGAACCATTATGTGCTAGGATAGCGTTATAATTCTCAAAATACTGCCCATCTTTGACTGGACGGTCTGGATCGGTGACTCGCTTCGTATTATAGGCGTAGCTATTCTGAGCCTGCCAGTTTCCTGCTAGATTGTTGAGATAAGGATTTACTCTAGTAGGAGGTGGGCACTCAGGTGGGGTGCAGGAGCAGTCTATGGAAATGTTAAATTTAAATTCATCAACACAATCGTTACATGCCAATAGCTGGTCATTTTTGTATACTATAGAATACTGTTTTCTATTGTCTTTACAATCAAAATTAAATATACTATCAATAGAAATTAACTTAAAATTACCTATAGATGAGTTTAAATTTTTGAATCCATTTATGAAATCAAAATTTTCAATAATATCATTCAAGACGCATAGTGAGTTATAGCATTCTATATCTTCTATATAAGGCGCTATTCTTTCCACATTTAACTTACATGAATTTTGTATGAATTCATAATTCTTTATATCCCAAAGGGGTACTTCCTTATTTACCTTATTGGAAACTGTTTTCCATGTTAAGCCATTCCATATAAAATCTGTCTCACTTTCAATGGCTATTATATTTAGTATTCCAGAAATATCAAAGCAGTATTTATTATTTGAAATAATTGGATTAGACACTATAACAGGATTTGTTTGATTGGCAACCCAAACTTTGAGAATAGGATTTCTTAACTGCCCTATAATACCATTTTTCTTTGGCAGAACATAATCAACACAGTAATTTTTTAAATCCTCCTGACATTTATTAATATCTATGGAACCTAAATCATTACAATCCAGAACGTCGCAACTTATATCATCAATGTAGGCATAAGCAAAATGTCCTCCATTGGGAAATGCACAGTCTTTTGTATAAATCTCAACAGTCACCGTTTCCCCCATATACTTTTTTAAATCTAAATATTGACAATTCCAGTCTGTATAATATAAATTTCTTACCCAAGCAAGGTAACTAAAGCTAGTAATATTTGGTGGAATAGTAATATCAGCTGTCATCGAGACAGATATTGGATGGGCATTTAGAAATGGATTTGGTAGATTAGAGATGAAAAACCGACCGTCTACAATTTTTCCATCTACATAAACTCTATACCCCATACCAGGGTCAGCTTTTTCATGATTTTCCGTATGAGTTACGATAGCATACCAAAACGAAAAATCACTATTCCCTTGATCTACCTTAAACGTTCTCGAAATAGCAGATATGACTTGATTTCTATCTACTCTATCTCCTAATCTTAAGGAATAATTACCCGTTCTAACCTTATTTAAACTCGTGACAAATGGATCATTCCCTGCTGATTCTATGGTAAAATATCCAGCCAAAACAGGAGGTGTTATACCTGAATTGACAGTATTAGGATTTACTGGAACTAAAACATTCCAAGGGTCTTTAATAATCTTATTATCATTGTACTCTGGAGGACAAGGCTTACACCAAACATTTTGATTTCCAATTTTATAATCAAGATTTGTGGGAAAAGCGCCTCCTAGCTCAAAGTTAATGGCGTTGTCACAATAAAATGTGTTGTTATTTGGATTATAAGCTGGGGCATCTATTTGCTGATTATCTGGTTCTATATTTTCTTGATTTATATATGTAGCTTTAAATTTTGCATACTGAAATGACATTGTGTTTAAAAAATCATCCCAATCTAAACGGTCTGAATGACTTTCATGTAAAATCATCTCTAATTGCTCTTCATTTGCTAATATACTTTCATACCATTCCTTACATTTTTTTTCAAATTCAAGTTTAAAAATTTCCTGATTAAAGTTTACGCTCTTTTCAATCTTATATAATTCGTAAAATTTATAGGCTTGTAATTTGTTTAAATCACTTTCTTGCGCCATTATAATATTAGAGATTAATAAAATTATGACAAAAACGACTCTTCTAGAACTAATTTTCATACCCTTAGTTTTATTTGTTTTTAAAATTTTCATAAATTCAGCTATTCTGATTTTATTTATTGTTTTCATATAATTCTTCCTTCATTTCTTCATTTGATTTTTCTTGCATCATTGGTGGAGGAGCAGAAGATTGATTTAGCGGGCACAGCCATGAAGATGCATTAGCCTTTCTGTCATTGAAAATTTTATTAATCTTAGCATACCATTTCTCCTCATTACAACAACTATCATTTACTTTTTCTTTATAGTTAGATACTATTTTCCAGTCATCGCTGTAAGTATTCGCTGAGGCATTGAGGATACGCCGTGAAGCATCAATATTTATTCCTCCCTTTACGGTAGGGTTTTCTAGCATACTGGCACTGAATAATGGAGAACCGAACTGATTTCTCCTGCCCGATCGGACTATTTTTAATTTACCACCATAGGGCAATTTCAAAGGATTTGGGGTATAGTCTGTTATCTTAGAGCCATATTCATCTACTAAGGAAAATTTATTCGTGATAAAATCTTTTACTACCCAGTATTTTTTATTTCTCAATAGGGTTGGGTTGGAAATGTTAATAGGTAACATAGGCGAATACTCTACTTCATCTCCTGGATATAAAATATTCTGCATATTAGAATTTGGATTGACATCTGAAATCTCTCGCCTGCCTGTATCTAACCTTACAAAAAACTCAGCCCCCGTATTTTTAAATCCAAAACCCATACCATCGTACTTCCAATATGCAGGGATATTGAGATTATATATTGGCTTATCAAATTCATTTTGCACAGAACTCACTAAAACTTCTCCAGTATTCTTATCCCATAACTGATTCTCCGTAGTTATCTTCGAACCATCTTGGAATTTTTCCGTGCGGCGCAGGAAGCCTTTTCTATGCACATACTTCATGGTAGCTGCAGATTTATACTCCTGTACTGTATGACCAAATGTAGTTAAAGGAACAACAAAAAAGCCTGGCAAAAACCCTAATGGAAACATACCCCCACCTAGCTCTAAGCTAAACTCTGTGGACTTCGTCACGCTCTGTCGCAGATCATTGTAAAAGTCAAAATTCACTCCCATTAATGTATTCTCTATTTTATTATTATGATCTATCGTTGGGATTTCGTTTACTAAATTTGGATTGGCTCTATTCTCATCATCTACCCAGTATTTATAATTCGTTTCGGCTATAACCACGCCTTTTTGGTTGTAGTTTTTTTCTGATTTTGGTTTGCCATGCATATCATTGACCTCTACAGAAAATCCTTGTGCCACTTTTACAGAAGAATAATCTAATATTTTTATAAAACTAGCTAGAAAAGGAACACTAAATGAGTTTACATTAGGTCCTCCCAGATGGGTTCTATCCGTTTTGACAGGAAAATCTTTAGCGGTATAGTATTCGTATTCTTGGTACCCGCTGCCGTTTGGCTTGGTGGGGTTTGAATGTATACTTCGTACCGAAACTTTTGAGTATCCTACCGTAGGGGCTGGATAGAAATTCTCTCCAATCGGTTCATCTACATAGTAGAGAGAAGTAGGAGCTAATAGACCCATTGCTCCTGAATAGTTTATAGGTTTTTTGAGCGAATTTTCATCATTCCCTAGTAATGGTTCATATTCTGCTACACCACTACTAATTGTTTTTCCATTGTATTCGGCTTCATATTTATATTCTTGGCCATAGGTGTTGGTCTTTCCTGCCCCACTCATATTTGCCCAATCATCATTGATCAAAATTTTAGAAACTCTTGTACCTCCTCCATATTTAATCATATCTGGTTTGAGCAGTCGGATATAAGATTGCGTTGGCTCTATGGTTTGAGCTATATTATAGCCTTTGGCTACCTTGGAGTAGCCCTCTAGCATTTCTCTTATATTGCCCATAAAACTTGACATTCCTAATACAGCAGCTAAAGGACCTGTATATGCAGGATCATTATATGGGTAAGCTAACTTAGGATTACTCGACTTTAGAAATTGCCATGCGCTAAATGCAAAGGGCTGTTGCCACTCTACCTCTCTTAGTTTAATCCATCCTATCGATGGATTGTTCTTATTGATCCCCATTCCTTCTATTTCTGCATATCCAGGAATATATTCCTTTCGCATTTGTCCGCCTCTCTTTGTTAAATTAGCTTTAACTCTATAATAGAGATTGTTTGCATACTCCAGATTTTGTCCATCAGTAAAATACATGGACTTCATCTCTTCTACGGATTTGGGAATAGCATTCTTATCGAACTCAAAAAATACATAGTTCATGTTTTGGTATAATTTAATTCCCAAATCAGTACCTGTTTGTTTATACAATGTCTTATCAATGGGTCCATTTTCAGTAGCTCCCACTCCTAAAATAGGGGTCATATAAGATGCGCGCTTATTCTGCACAAAAGCATACGTATTCGATTCATAGTTTACTTCAATCTTCCCTCCTGAAGGGAGAGTTATTGATTTAATCCACCATGCCGCTGCATTATTATTTGCCTTGGTCTTATCCTGCGTCGAGTATGGAAAATCATGATTTGGTAACCCATTCGGATTGTCTGCAGCAGTCTTATAATTTCCCCATCTATCCATTGCCTTAACTGCATAGTTTGCATTATTGTATTCAAAACTATAAGCATTCACTTGGGACCGACTGCTACTACCGTATGCAAAAGAAACTTTTTTCAAGGTTAGTTTACCTGAAACTCCGTCTGTATTTGGCACTCCGGGGCATAAAGGATAAGTTTCATCATATTCGAAATTCACTGACTTTATCAATTCTGCATTGGATCCATTTTTATTCCAGTCTTCCTTGGCATAAAGTTTTATTTGTTTAACACGATATTTTTTAGATAAGATATTTTTACCCCCAGTTAATAAATTAGAACCACAAGCATCTTTTCTAGGTTCTAGAACAAATATGGCTATTTTATTTTTTGACTCTACAGAATGCACATACCATTCTTCTCTAGAGCCTTCTGAAAAACTGGCTTTATCATCTTTCAAGTCCGATTCTAATCCAGGATTGAATGTAGCCATCATCGGAGTATTATGCGCAGGAATTCTCCAGACATAGTTGGGGTTTTTAAGGCTATAATTTATCTTATGTGCCACACCCCTGTCATCATCGGTTATTCCATCGCCATGTAAATCTGCATAGTCCGCCGAAACTAAGCCAGTCATCATCCAGGTATGTGGATATGCAGGAGTACCTTCTGAACTATACAATGCTTCTGTACCATGTCCATTGGCCTCAGAAGCTTCTCCTGCGGTATAGCTTATAAATCCATCGCTATAATTAGCTCTATATGGCATACTAAAATTCACTTCTCGACTAGTATCATTATATAATGGCAAGCCATAAATGGCACGTGATCCGTCGGGATTTGTAACTGTAATTTCAGATATATGGTGAGCTTTATATTTGTTAGGATTTGTTTCAAATAAATTCAAACCTGTACCTGCATCATAGAGTTTTTTATCTAGCCCTACACCCATTCTTTCTTTTGTAGTCAGATAACTAAACAAGGTACCTCGAGTGAACTTCTTTGTATTCAATGACTTGCTATAATCTGGTTCTATGGGGAGACGAGGAAAAGTAAATTCTGTTTTTTGATCTTTAGCCAAAAACGAACTCCCTGTAGAAAACGATCCTACACTTAAATTAATTGGACTAGATTGACCTAAATGCAAATAAAGCTCCTCATTGGTAGATGAAATTTCATTCTGGGATTTAATGATTACTGTCTCTTTTAATGGTGAATTTTCATTAGAATAATTCAAGAAATCTCCTATAGAACAAAATGCATTATTCCATTTACTCGAAGTAGTACCTCCAAAATTATTTGTCAGTGTTCCACCTGCTTCAAATACAGACCCACCATGCACTTCCCCACCTAGATTATGACTTATAGTAGTGTTTTCTACTTTTGGATCTTTAAAGATACCGCTCGTCGTTCGAAATGCTCTAAACTGACTAGACGTAGAAGGTTGATTGACAGAAAACAGGTCATAGTTTGCTTGTGGAATACCAATAATAGGAATCTCACTTTGATATGGAATATCTTTTTCTCTTTGAAAATCCATCAATCCCAATTCATCGCCTGTTCCTTTTTCTAAATTAAAATATCCATACATCGGTCTTTCAATATATCTTTGAGACACTTTATTAGACGTATACATACCCAAGGCTCCTGCCCCAAAATCTACTGTCCATGCATCTCCTCCTCCATTTAATGTTAGAGCATAAGATTCATTCTCCATAGGATTCATTGCAAAGGGCGGTGTAGCTGGTCCTACAAATGATATACTGCCACCTCGTTTAAATTTACCATTATATTCATAATATTTAGTACTACCATCGCTTTGATCAACGCTTCTGCTAAGTTTATAATTGGCTTTAAACCCATAATTAAGACCTTTTATTCCCTCTCTAGCACTCATAGGTAGTCCTATACTTGCCCCTCCTAAACACCGTTCTTTCTTATCATCATTTTTTGCATAAAAAGCTAGGTTAACAGTAGGAACTAACTCTAGACCCGACTCTGAGCTGCTATTGACGGATAAACTAATACTATTTCCATTGTTCTTTTGTTTTATCTGCCCTGTTTTTTCATCTTTAATTTCGTTAGTTGCGTTAAAACTTGGGGAAACTGATAACTCTGTTTTCATACCTCGATAATTATTATAATATATACCGTAATCTAAACCTAAACTCAAACTTCTCTTCAATTTTTCAAAATTTGCCAATTGCACATTAAAGTTAAACTTAACCCCATAGGTATTATTATCTTTTACCTTGTAGGTCTTTCCCATTTTATCTGTTCCATCAAACTCATCAGGAACTCCACGCAGTTGACGGTTGATAGATCCTAAATTCAAATCCCAACCAAGACCGACCCAAGAGGCATCACCTTCTAATGAGGGATTACCACTATAATTCAAATTAATAGGAAATCCATCGACGTCCATAAGTGGTATAGTATAAGTAAAAGCGCCATTAAACTTATTCACATGATCACTTACTCCAATAGGTTTAAAACTTTCTGCTTCAGGCTGAGTAGGTCCACCTGGGGTTGCGAAAAGAACCACATGCTTTGAAAACAATAAGATCAGCAAGAAAATAGCATATACTTTCTTTCTTTTAGCTTCTATGGTTATTTTATTCTTCATATATTTAGTGGAATTTGAAAGTTTTTACCATTTAATTCAATAACTATCCTTTTTTTATTACTGTTTTTTATTTTATTAAATCCGACCAAAAATTTATAGTACGGTAAGATTCCACTCAAATTATCCTCAAAGAGATAGCTGACAGGAGCGTAGGTCATTTCATCGCATTCCAATTTTATAAATCTTTCCCCGTAGAAGGTAAAATGGACATGATTTACTCTTATTAAAGAATCCAAGAAATGTTTCCCATCCTCATTCAAGGTATTCATATGGATAACATAATGTTCCGTTTCTTTCGTCTCGCTGTATTTAATTAAGCTAAACGCAACCAAACTATCCTGGGTATTCCCAGGATTAGCTAAAATCTCCATCCTTGCAATGAAGGTGAAAATGATACTTAATATTACTACTTCCCTCATTTCTTGTATTTTATGTTTTTAGGATCAAAATAAATTCTTGCTTTGGAATTAGGGCATAAAATGCATCTTTCACTAACTACTTCATACCAACCTGCATCTAGACAATGATCTACGGAATATGGGTTCCCAGTATAAACTGGACCAATATGCTGTCTGCTCCATATCCATGGATTAAATATTGGATCTGCAGGATTGACTACTTTCAATAAAGAATTGGAATTCCAATCCTCCAAATTAATTTGTTCAACGGTAGGCTTAAAATTGCAATCAACTACGTCAAAAATCTTTTTCATTATACAGTTAGAACACATAACGATACAAGTATATATTCCAGGTTTGTCAATAACTAAGCTAGTTCCTGAGCTTAATAATACATTCTTATCATTCAACCAATTGGTAATACATCCACTCAATGTCTTGGGGATATTGACAAACACTGTCGTCTTATCACTAGGGTCGCACAACACAAATTTATTTGAACTTACTATTATTTCTTCCTTACAACCACAATCTTTTATACGCACAAATACGGGAGCTACCGCCAAACCACCATTGGCATAGCAATCATTGACTGCATCATAGAAAGATACATAATACCAGCCTTGATTATAAATTTTTGTCCCCGTAATCTTGTTTGAATTGGATGCCGGATAGCCTGTATGCCACGTCAATACAACACCTGATGGCTTATTTGAAGCCGTAACCGAAGAAATATCAACAAAATCATCAGGACAAATACTCTCTAGATAGAAGGCGTTTAATTTAGGAGATTCATAGCCTGAATTACAAGGACCACAAGGCTCTATAATAACCAATACTGGAGTAATAGCTCCTCCAAAACCTGAATAACAATCATTCACTGGGTCATAAAAACTAGCATAATAAACTCCCGTGCTACTAATTAAA
>JAJTHM010000091.1 GCA_021297855.1 Sphingobacteriales bacterium
TGAACAAGAAAAAAGCAGTGCCAGACTTATTCAATTCCAGCTGACCCCCCTGCTATTTCATTTTAAAAAGTCTTATCAATGTTTTCAACTACTTTGAATCCCTAAAAGGGCCATTTCTTATATTTGTCGGACAACAATGGATTGGAAGTTAC
This sequence comes from Sphingobacteriales bacterium, assembly GCA_021297855.1. Lineage (GTDB taxonomy): Bacteria > Bacteroidota > Bacteroidia > Chitinophagales > JADJOU01 > CHPMRC01. The sequence goes on from JAJTHM010000091.1 coordinate 153, forward strand.
AAGAGTCATAAATTAGAGTATCACAGTAATAGTATTTTATACCATCATTGTTAATATAAGGATTTTCATATGCCAGCTGATTATCCTGCTTAACACAGATAAGTCTAACATGAGCACCATCTAGATAATAGGGACAATAAGCATTATAAACGAAATGGGTAGCGGTCAAATACAGATTATCTATAATCATACCTACTCCTTCTCGCCAAATCATTTTGTTGCCTCCAAGCTCTATCTGTTTTCTAATTCCAAGTGGAGTTATAATATAATAAGTCGTATCTACTACTAAATTATGAAATTTACGTGCTAAACAGTTTGCTTGGTCGTAGCCATACAAACGAAAAGAGTCCCCTTTAACTAAGCTAAAATCATATAATAAATATTCTGCGTTAGAATAACTGTCAAATGAGTATATCTGTCGACTAATTGAATCTTCTCTTACCAAATATGGAGAATATGGATTATTTGGGATATTATGATACAATTTACCATTCTTTATACTTGTGCCTAAGTTTCTATTACTACCCGTTCCTTCATTCCACGGAAAAAATGTTAAAACATAATATTTCCATACCGTACTATCTTTCAAAAAAATAGGATTATAGGTTTGACTATTTCCAAATATTGGTAAAAAGATAAAGATCCAAAAGAATTTTTTCATCTGTGATTTCATGTTGTCGTACATTTATTTGTATAAGACTCTTTTCTTAATGACTTATCTGAATTTTGTAGGTGAGATTATTTAATTTTAAAAAGTAAAACCCTATTGGCATATTTGATAAATTCAATATGAGCCTATTTTTTTCATTTCTGTATGAAGGCATATCTAATTGACGTCCACGTATGTCATAAAACTGAATATCTCCGATTAATCGAAAATTGTCGATAAATTCTACTATAATTATGTCCCTCGCAGGATTAGGATAAACCACTATATGATTTTCCCCAGCAGTAACTATCCCTGAATTCATACTATCTACTCTGACTTGAAAACTGAGACTATCAACGGTGCTCCCTGCAAAGCCCCAAAGCTTAATAGTATGTATGCCTGTAGTAGAGAAATTATGGGTAACATCCAAGCTCGTGTACTGCTTGCCTTCTATCGTCCATATAGGCTGACAAAGCACGGAGAGGCTATCGATAACTCGCACCTTGAGTGTATTCCCATATAGGGTATCTATTTTGTAAACTATCTTACATTTATGATCCTGGGTATAGCCACAGCTATCTGTTTTCATGAGGTAGGCAGATGAGCCTCTATTATCATTTATAAAAGCATAGCCTGTTGTCAAAAAGCCACCATCAATGTCCCTTTCTACATGTTTGCGAAAACACACTCCATTATCGCCTGGTAAAACCCATGACGTTTTATCATTAAGCAACTGACCACCTATGATTTCTTTAGTCACCCTATGTTGATTAAAATTATAATAAATGACTAAGGAAGAACCTGAATCTTTACCTGTAATAACTCCATCCGAGGTGGTATCTCGCTGTGTGAAAATCATGAGTGTACTATCATTTTTAAGAAATATACCTTTAGGCAAACTACTTTCACAGTTTTGATTACTCAAATTATGATAATAATTTCTTGTAATCTGACCCGAAAGAGCAATTAAATGTAAAGAAGTGAAATGATCAAAATACCTACATTTTCTGGTCATAGTATCAATATTTCTATACAGACTTCCCAAATACACATATCCTTTGTTGTCAGGCAACTCAACCAAGTTTTCCGAAAAATCTTGGGTAAAAAATTTCTCTCCAGTTGAGGTTAAATCCGTCCTCCAAACAACATTAAAATTTGTGTCTAGTTTTACAAAAAATGGGTCAATGTACGCTGTTTGATTTTTCATTTTTCCTGATACTAAATAACCACCATCCGAAGCTATTAAAAGATTATCAACGTACTCGTATCTAGTCAAAGGCGTAATTACTTTAGTCATTATTGTATTACCTAAGGTGTCTAGTTCCATAATACCCCAACGTCTTACGTTAAAACTATCTTTGTGAATGGAATAGGCAAAAGTTGCTATAACTTTATTACGCTTCTGGTCATAGCGGCACATAATAAACTCCATATTAGGATAATTATAATAAACAGTATCTCTGTAGACCGTTAAATCTGAATTATATATTAAAATATTACCCCTTCTATCAATTGTGTCATCTTCTGAACCTAAATGAAATAATTTAGAACCAATTTGCATTGAAAAAAAAATTAACTTTATATTAGAAGGTTTGGGAGAACAGACATAGTTTTTCTGGGGAATCCCATAATTGTCTAAGCGACTAAAAAACATTTCAGCAGGCACTCGACTTCTCATAAGGTATGATTGCCCTTGAAAAATAAAAGTTCTTTGAGCATAATCAAAGGTATCCTTAATATTAGGGACTGAAGTATAAGTAGTCTGTTGAGCAGTCAAAAGACTACTCAACAGACTAAATATAATCATTAATTTACATTTACTTATCACTTTTCTATCTGAAATTGTTTAGCAGTAACAATAGTTCCATTGACTTTAATAGCCATAATGTAGATACCATTCGCTTTATCACTTAAATCATATACACGACTAAAGAAATTCTCCGTGAAATCATCTACTAAAGCATAGGTAGAAGGATTGCTTACCTTCACTATCTGAATAGAAGCAGTTTCTATAGGGGTGGGTACATCGAACTCAAAGCGCATAAAACCCTCTGTAGGATTCGGAAATATCATCACAGGATAGTCATTGTAGTATTGCTCCCAGTTGATATCCGGCACGGTATCATTCGCAAGAAGACTAGGGAGTGGGTGTATAAAGTTGGTGTCCAGTAGCTTAGTTAAAACTCGCTCTGCTACTGCGCCTGCATAGGACTGCTTGGACTGGATAGTAAACAACTGCTCTACATCGCTTTCGGATAATTGAAAACTCGTATCGCCATTAGACTCTGCTTGTAGCATCGCTTTTTCTTTGGTGTAGATATACTTCAAATCTCCTTTATCTTCCAATAGTTTAGTCAAAGTATTTTGCCCTTGATAGACGATGGATTCTATCTGGAAAGAGTCTAGTTTAGCTTTCGCAGTAGCAAAAGCATTAAAATCTCTTTTTCTCAATACTTCTTCGACCAGCTCTACTCTATCTTCCCAGAAAGGAGATTCTTCTAAATAATCTCGGAGAATAGGCAAGGTATCAGGGCATTTACGGCGAATAGAGACTTGTAAATCTTTGGATTCTTTTAAGAGACCATGAAATACACGCTGCTGGTCAGCGAGGTGCACAAAATCATGGTAGCCTCCTAATAAGGTGGTCAGACTCCCTCTGTAATCCACTACACGCCATTGAAAACTATCAATATAGGCATCACTTCCTCACATGGCACATCTTCATGCGGTGGTTTGACGATATTAAATATATTGCCATTGTCACATGTAGTCGGACCGAATTTACCACCAGGAGACGAATAGTCACAGGCATTGTATTTCCATTCCTTATCTCCATAAGTATTGGTAATGCAAAGTGGGTCAGGCGTCTGTGGGGTGTTAAAAGTAGGTCCTGTTTTAGACTGAGTATTATAGTAGAATCTAAAATTAGATTTCGCTGTATCTACTTTTATGGCAGATTCAGGAGATACACCACAATTCGAACTATGGGAAGTAAGCCATTCAAAGGTATTCGCTGCTGGATAATGTTCCATCCAACATCCTTGAAACTCTTGAACCCCATCAGGTAGTCCCTGGTCTCTCAAATTTCCTTGTACGAGGATAGCTGCATTGGCTGGAGTATTGAATTGATTGCATCGCATGCGGAGGTTGCGGTTTTCACCCCATACCCATGCGCCCACGTGATAGTTCGCCGCTATCGTATTTTTAGAAAAGGCATTCACATTGGTCGCATTATTTTCTGAAAAGAAAGCCACTGCTGTGACAGAATTGACTGCACCACTTGGATTGGTAAAAGCGTTTTCATACACTTTGACATCGGTTGTTTTATTCAGGTGTACGCCTGTGTAGCTCGACACATTATCGCCTGCTTGTACTGAGCCTTGAGCTATGAGGTTATTAAAAATATTAGCATCCTTCACATTACTTAAATAAATAGCCTTAGCTGCAATATTATTATAACTCGTATTGTTTCCATTTATACCATTAAAACTACTATTAGCTATAACCGTAGTGCGATATTTTCCTCCCCATTCATAAGGATAATTTTTAGCTCCAACTGTACTGAAATTTATACCGACTACATTATAATCGAATTGTGAACTGTCTATTCGGATAGCTTCAAATCGGTTAATCTCCAAGCCTGTCTGACACTGCTCTAACGTATCATAGACGAAGGTATAAAAACGTGACCCTGCCATTTTGATCCCTGTAGAAAAATTGGAAATCTTATTGTGCTTGAAATTTAAATCATCTGAAACGACACAGTCACAATCATCTCCTGTTTTGCCAAGTTGTAAACGTACGCCATGCAAGGAATTAGTATAGTCCTGCATGGTCGTTATACGATTATTATGGATACGCAACTGCCAATCCCAGACTGGGTGACTAGCTGTTGCCAAAGGAGGTCTTAGGGGTGTTTGGTAGTAATAGATATCTACCATAGTCTTATATGGTTGTATATACTTACTATTTGTCTGTTCTACCTTATTGCCTTGAAAATGGAGATACCCTCCATTGTAAAACTCTGTTGCAAATACAACTGCTTCCGCATTATTAATAAAATTGGAATTTTGAATTTTCACATTATGTGAGGTATGTTCAATAATTACGGGTTGACCATTCCATCCTAAAGCATCCCCTGAGTTATAACTAAATCCAGACTTTACTCCTATCTGCGCATGTGAAATAGTGCTATTAGTTATCTCTAAAGGGGTAAGCGCAAATGGCCAGAATGCCCCCGAAGGATTCGCTTGGTTAATCTTATATGGAAACACACGTATTCCTTGCCACCATTTTGCATTGCATGAATCGCTGTAGTGAGTTGATTTTAAGATGGAATTACTTACTTTTAATATACCCTTATTCGCAACTTCTATCATCGCATTCTCTCCAAATTCTAGTACAGAGTTATTGATTATTTCTAATTTATATCCACTGTCCACGACAATACCTGCTCTGAAAATTGTGTTTTGAAGGTTACTAAAGATTAATGTTTTCGTATTTACATTGGCATAATTTCTCACATAATAAATTGTATCAACGATATTTTTTCCACTTAAATGAATGGTATCTGCATTGGTCAAAACAAATTGGAAAGTCCTTGTACACCCTCGTCCATCCGTTACTGTGGCAGCATAATTGCCCGATGCCAAATCAAATCGATTGAAATTCGTCAAGCTGCTATTATCAGCCCAAGATATAGAGTATGGTGGCGTTGAATGATGAGGCGTGACCCAAATAGCACCATTCGCTAGACCACACGTAGAATTTTGTACCATCGTATTTACCTGCAGAGTATCTGTTTTAAATTGAAACCTAAACGTATCATAATCACTACATCCATTCATGTCTGTGACACGAACTGTATATGTACTGGGAACTAGACTGTCAATAAATGAGTCTTTACTCCCAGTATTCCATAGATATTTGTAAGGAGGAACTCCTTCACTCGGATTTAGGTGAATTTTGCCCAAGTAATTTGAACATAGTGTATCTGTTATGACAGCGTTTGATTTAATTGTATCTTTCCCCCTAGTCAGTTCAACAGAATCTATATGTGATACACAACCATTCGCTTGAGTAATTTTGACATAATACACACCTAATGGACTAAAGGTATCTGTTTTGGTGCTTCCACGAATGTTGCCGTTGAATTTCCACTCATAGCTACAGTTCGTGCACGATGGAGTCGTATTGGCTGTTATTTCGGTAGGGATATTTTGACATATTTCTGGAAACTTAGGATCAAAGGCAACGCGCCCTAGCTTGTTTATATTTATCGCAGCGCAATAACTGTTTTTAATACAACTATTCTGCCCTTGTGAGATACGAGAACATAGGGTTGAATTTCCACAACCTGAAACTACAAGAATTATTGAGTCAATGTAACAAACTGTTTGACCAGAAATAGCTGCGGGTATATTGGAGAGCTTTGACCATTGATTGCCAGATTTTTTAAATCCATTGGAATCTAACACCTTATAACTACTCGGTATGGAATCCATGATTAATTGCAGTTTATCAAAGGCACGATCACCAGTATTGCAAACCTTGAAGTAGTGCGTGATGGTATCTCCAAAATAGGAAGAAGTATCATTGAAATTACTGGTATAGGTAAGCGTATTTGTTATAGGCGTGATTACTACTCGTTCATCTGATGAGGTTGACTGGCAGAGACCATTACTCGTAGCCAATATATCAAAATTATATGGAAAATTAGGCGAAACAGATGCCCCGAAACTATAATTAAGGGTAAGGGTTACACAATTAGTATTATTAATCGTATTCTTAGGAATGACATATTTGCCACTTGTGTTAAAACTGCTCGTTGAGGCAATATTTATGCCCATTGGTAAATTTAGTTGTACCACAATTGAATCCGCATTGTTAGTAGTTACATCTAAACATACTTTATAACTTAGACTACCTGCCGAGTCGATACATGGGGCTATCGTTGATGGCGTAGCCGTTACTACAATTTTTGGAGTATTCGTTTGAAATAATTCTACTTTATCTAAGAGGGCTAATCTCTCGGTCACGGCGGTACCAGGATAATCCCCTCTCGTGTAGAGTACAATGTATGAAATTTTAGAAGAAGGAGATATCGTGTGGGTATGTTTCTTCCAATCAAGCGTATCAATCTGGATAAATCCAAATGATTTAGCTCTAAAACCACAAGCATCTGGAGTACCATCCATTAGGGAAGTAGATCCACTTGCTCTTGAACAAGGAGGTATGCTATCTCCATAAATTTCTATTCTTGAATTTGGACAACTTGGTAAAAGTTTTCTACCTAGTAAGTTTAATGCATATGTATTTCCAGCTAACATTGGCTTATCTAATTTAAACAATAGTGCGGTTACCAGATTGCCGCTATAACCATTAATAAGCATAAATTGCTTTCCGTCAGATGGTTTTAAAGTTTTTGTGTTTAAGGAACATGCTTGAGTAGGAATTATTGTATCGCACCATTGTGTAAAGCCAAGATTCCAAAAACAAGTTTTACCATTGTCCGTTCTTCCTAGTAAAGGCGTTCCGTTATTTCTATTTGCTATAATCAAATCTGAATATACGAATGGATTTGTTCCTAATTCAAAATCTCCATTGCATATCATATTGCAATATCCTGTGGTATTGCAAGGTAAAATGGTAGGATAATTAACATAAACAAATACATACGAAATACTACCACGTACAACATTGGATGAACACTTGGGGTAATATCCAATAATGGATTGTCCTATATAATTATTAGAAGGTGTAAACACAAGATTAGTACCAACAATTTTTGCAGTACCTGCATAACTTGGTATTACTTTAAAAACTGTATCCATTGCACTGGCATTGCCATCATTTGCCAGTAAAGTAGATACTGAGAATGTTTTAGCTGTATTATGAGGTGTATTATGATAGCCATCCATAAAACCAATAGCATAGCATCTATCTATGCTACAATTAGTATATGTTTTATAAACGGTAGTGTTTGAAGTATCATCGCCAAAAGCATAAACACTTCCGAGACTTTTAAGAGAGTAGCCTAAGTCGCATAACATTTTAACTTCATTGAAGTTAGGTTGACGTTTGAGGAAGTGAACCCCTTTATCTCCACAATGCGCCATAATATAATCATTTGGAGGCGAAAAATTCTTAGCATACCCAGAACAACCTCCTGCATTGTGACAACTCAAGTGTGATAGGCTAGAACCCTGCTCCCATGAACTACCCGAGTGAACGGACTGCCCTGTCAAATTGAAACCATTAAAATAAATACTATTGGAGTTGCCACAACCTTGCGCAAGACTAGAAACAGAACCCGAATATGTCCAAGCATCACTAGTATTATTATAATTAAGCACTCGACTCGTTTGACTATTACCTATGGTATAGAACTGATCCACTAATGCGTATAAATTAGCTCCTTTTTTGGCAGAACCATTTTCTCTGAGTTCAGAAGATAATCCGAGTAAATGAAACGCTTCATGCAAAACTGTTGAGTATAAATCATTTTGCGTTGTCCCTATTGCATTGCTCTTAAAATTTTTATACCAGTTGTTATCAGAAAAATTGACCCCCATATATCCATGAAATAAACTATCTGATTTCACAGGCACGAGCGCAGATGGGATTCCAATATATGAATTTTTACCTCCTTTAATTGTTTTACCAACTTCATTATCTATTAATGAATGAGAAAGCCCAGAAGGTATCACTTGAAATGCGGATGCTAACGCAACCACAGACCCATTTTGCACTGTAGGCCACTGCATTAAACTCGTAAATTGAGCATTGGATGCTATCCATATTTTCACCCTTCCTGTATTGCTAGGATTGATATCATGGAGCAATCTACTAATATCTTTAAATACTTGGCACACTACATTTCTATTTGAATCAATATCAAAGCCGAAACCAGGTGCATCAGGGGCAAAGTATATGGTAAATAATCCCGCTTGACATGGTGCTGGTGTAGTCTGATAAGGTAGACTTAACGGCGTAGCTCCCGTTGGAGCTATCATCGTGCTTGGCAATTTGATTTCCTCAAAATCAAAACTATTGCCAAATCTATCTTTAACAGTAAGCGAAGCAGGGTCGGTTTTAAATGGTGTAATAATATTTTGCTTAACTGGGTTTCCGCAATATTGAGAAAACACTGAAACAAACGGCACTAAAAAAATCAAGAGTAAGAAATTCTTCATATGAATATAGTTTAAGTTTTAACGTGTTATGGCTCATCATGTGTGCCTAAAACATAAAGGGTGTGAGCCTTTGCTGTGCTCATAAACTTACTAAAGGGGTCTGAATCCTGCTCGGAATTTATAAACAAGCAAAGGACACACCCCAGTTGGGGCGTCTTTGCTTGTAAATCTCTCCGATTGATTTTCAGACTCTTTATAGTAAGAGTATATACATGCGCTACCGTTTTATGTTTTTAATTATATCTATGTCATAATCCAATTTTAAGAGGTTGAAAAATTTAATCTTTTTCCTTATCGATTGTTGTATGACAAAGATAACTATATTTTTGAAATTTTGTTAAAAGAAAAAACTAGCTTCGTTAGACATTTTTCAACCCAGATTCAGCTCCGCATGTGCGGAGCTGAAACGAATAAGAGAATGCTTCAATCCCGTATCAACGAGATTGAAGCATTCTCTTATTCGGGGTTACCCTCATAATCAGCATTATTTGGTTTTTCAAACCTCTATTGCTGAATTCGGGTTCAATGGAAATAGGGAATTTAGCCTAAATGAAGAAAAAATTACAATTAATTGATAGTTAAATGATTAAGATGCTAGACCCCCACCCCCTAGAGGTGAGCTGGCTCAGCTTTTTACACAGCCAGTTAGGTTGGTAGATGAACTGGCTAGGTTCTGACATAAACTGATTCACCTTTGAACCTAACTCGCTAAGTTTAGACCTCAGCCAGTTAGGTTCAGAACCTAGTGGACGCAGCTTTTTGATGAACTAGCTAGGTTCAGACATCCGTCCGTTATCCATTTTTGAGAACTGGTTCAGTTAAAAGAGGTGCTGGTTAGGTATAGACACGAACGAGCTGTCTAGAGACATGAGACAGCTAGGGTAGAGGCTTCGTCAGTTTTGACTTTACGATATTCAAAGTTTATGTCTTTCGACGACCTGCGCTGAAATAAAACAATTTAGACGTCTCCTACCTCGACGTGACAAAATGAAAAGTATTGCAAAAAAAAGCCTCGCAAGGGCGAGGCGGATGAATAAATCATAAAAAAAGAACGAACTAGGTTGTAGGTGGAGCAGCAGACCCTCCCTGTCCAGCAAAACGCTCACGAAGTGTATCATAGATAGCATCTGAGCCTGGTATGCCTGCCGCAGCAGCGGCGGAGAATAACTTGTAGGCTGTCAGCGCAGCTACGAAAGCTTCTGACCCTGCCAACATCTGCGTGTCATCTATCTTTTCTAGCACTTGGCGTATGCGCCCTGCTAGCTTGTCTAGCTGATTGTAGAGGTTCATGTCATTCTGCATAGCCGTCTGGTCTAGATAGGCTGGTAGCATCGTGCCATTGTTTACCACGGCGTTAATAGCGTCTTGAGTGAAGGATTTATTGGCTACATTGATTTTTGGGAGCTGTATACGCTCCTCCACAGTCAAGCCTTTGAGAAATGACAGAGTAGATTCTATGTCATTGAGGGCTGCGTTTACCTTGGCTAGGTCTGCATCGGATATGACTGTATCTATCCGATTGTTTGTGAGATTAGACATAATAGTAAAA
>JAJTHM010000073.1 GCA_021297855.1 Sphingobacteriales bacterium
AAATACAATCAATACTTCGGGTATTTACAAAGACACCTTGGTCAATGCCAAAGGCTGTGACAGCTTCTTGTATTTGCATTTAACGGTCAATGATACGACGAAGAAAGATAGCTTTAGAACGATATGTAAAAATCAATCGGTCACTTTCAATGGAAATACAATCAATACTTCTGGGACATACAAAGACACTTTGATTAATAGTAAAGGTTGTGACAGCTTCTTGTATTTACATCTCAATGTATTAGATACTACAAACTACTTCTTTACAATAAATATTTGTCAGGGGGACTCTTTCCTATTCAATCAGATAGTTAGAAAGACCCAAGGTGGTTTTAAAGACACCCTCGTCAATGCTTCAGGCTGTGATAGTTTTATTTATTTAAATCTAATAGTCAACCCTCTACCAACAGCGAATGCAGGTGCGGATGCAACGAGAGTAAACTGCAGCGAGGATAGTATTTTGCTTGGTTCTATTTCCATCCCGAATCATTCTTACAATTGGACTCCTAATTTGTTCCTAAGCAACCCAGCAATAGCCCAACCTTGGTCAAAAGCGACTCAACCAACTACCTATTATCTGACCCTTACCAATAATCTAACAGGCTGCACCAACAAGGATACCGTGCTTGTTTCGATTAAAAATAATGATTTAATAAGCGACGCGGTATTGGAGCATATAAAATGTAATGCAAATAGAACCGGGGAAATACATTTATTAGCTAATAGAGGTAATCCAAATTATAAGTATAAACTTTCACAGACGATTTATCAAGATAGTGGAATTTTCAAAAACCTACCTGCTGGTCCAGACCAATTCACTGTTAAGGATTCAAAAGGTTGTTTATTTTCTGACACGTTTAGAATTAGTGAGCCACCGGCGCTTAAAATTGATACTATTAAAAGAAAAAATTTGCGATGCTATCAAAGTAGAGATGGAGAAATCAGACTAGTTGTATCTGGAGGCACCCCAGATTATGAATATAGCTGGAGTCGTTCCAATCAGGATTCCTTCTATATTAAGGGTTTAGAAGCAGGTGACCATGAAGTCACTATCACAGATAGCAATAAGTGTACTATTTCTGATATGATAAATCTAACGGAACCAACTCCAATCAAAATCAAGGATACCTTTATTAAACCAAATCCCTGTTTTGGAGATTCACTAGCGAGTATAGAGGTTGTTATCAAAGGTGGCACTTCTCCTTATAAATATATCTGGGATAATGGTAAAACAACGAATAAAATAATCAATTTGAAACAAAATACCTTTGTGTTAAAGGTTATAGATACCTCTAATTGTATAGATAGCTTTAAAATTCCTATCAAAGACATTGACCCATTGAAGTTTGATTCTATTTCTCCTATTGAACTCAATTGTGAAGACTACGGGCAAATAGTGCTTAATGCGATAGGTGGTAAAAAGAATTATTTATTTAGCATAGACTCAGGATCGAATTTTAGCATAAACAATACATTCAGAATCAGTCAACCTATTCTTTACCGTGTGCAAGTAAAGGATGCTAATAACTGTCTAGCCAAAGATACCTTTAGAGTCAAAGAAGCTGAGCGCATTGAAATACGTATTTATCCCAAAGATACTATAGTTGGAATCGGCGATCCAGTAAGACTTGGTTTTGAATATTTGAAAGGGGATCCTGCCAAAGTACAATCCTATATATGGAAACCCACAGAAGGGTTAAGTTGCACGGATTGTCCTCATCCGATTGCTTCTCCTTTTGTTCCTATGCTCTATAGTGTTATTTTAACCTATAATGAAAACTGTTATGAAAGTGATACCGCACGAATTAAACATAAACTTGATGATATATTTATTCCGAATACATTTTCTCCAAGCAGTCCCAACATAGAAAATCAAACCTTTAGAGTATATTCAAATCATATTTTCAAAGCGAAACTAAGTATATTTAATCGTTGGGGAGAGAAGGTCTTTGAATCTGACCAAGCGCACAAAATAGGCTGGGATGGGATCTATAAAGGAGAGCATTTAAAATATGATGTATTTATCTATTGGGCAGAAATTATATACTTGGACGGTAGAAAAGTTTTTAAGGCAGGAGAAGTGACTTTATTGAGATAATATGGATTTTACTTCCAAAATGAATTTAGTTAAATAAGTTTGCAACATGAGTCTAATCTTATCCATTATTCATGCTTCTCGGCTGCGCACTTTACCTTTAGCCTTATCATGTATTATTACAGGAAATGCCATGGCCTATTATTTCGGTGCATTTTATTGGAAGATATTCATCTTATCTATAGTCACCACATTGTTATTACAAATTATTTCTAATTTTTCAAATGATATAGGAGATAGCGAAAAAGGTACAGATAATGATGCACGTATAGGCCCAAAACGCACAATTCAAAGTGGGTTATTATCGATGCATGAATTAAAGAGAATTTCCAAAACTACTATGATATTGGCGCTAGTCTCAGGATTAGTCTTGCTTTATATCGCCAATCTGCTATGGTGGGAAAAATTGATTTTATTGCTCATTGGCATAGCTGGAATATGGGCAGCAGACAACTATACGAATGGAAAAGTGGCTTATGGCTACAGGGCTTTTGGAGATGTTTTTGTTTTTCTATTTTTTGGTCTAGTAGGCGTCCTTGGCTCATTTTTTCTCAACATTCACCATATAAATAATGCAGCTATATTACCCGCTATCGGCTTAGGTTGTTTGACGACAAGCGTACTTCACTTGAATAATATGCGCGATATGATCAATGATGCCAACTCAGGTAAAATAACAGTCGCTATTCAGCTTGGTTATGAAAATTCTAGAATCTATTTTATTCTCCTACTTCTAATCGGTGTTGCTACTTGGGCAAGTTATGTATGGACTCAAAATATAACTAATCTATATAGTTACTCCTATTGGATTGGTTTTATTCCCTTCCTATTTGTCATTGGGAAATTTTGGAAAATCAAGGAATTAAAAGACTACGACGGCATACTCAAGCCAACAGCTATCGCATGCTTCTTCCTATCTATTCTCTTTTTTCTATCGCAGGTGTTTTAAAGCATAATATAGTCCTCAACATGATAAAAAAATATTCCTGTGAAATAAAACCTTATGAATTACAATTTCATGAACCGGCTACTACCTCCCGCAGTACCATGAAAGTAAGAAAAATATGGACGATTAAAATCATGGATAATTTTGGTCGAGACGGGTATGGAGAGATTGCACCACTAGAAGGACTAAGCGCAGAATTAAAAGAAAACTTTGAGGAAAAACTAATAGAGGTTTCGAGAAAAATAGAACACTATCTCAACCACAAACAAGAGCTTCTGGACTACCCATCCATCCTCTTTGGTATTGAATCGGCATGGATGAGCTACAAACACCGCGATTTCATTTTTTTTAAAACTCCGTTTACACAAGAAAATAAACCGATCCCGATCAATGCCCTAGTCTGGATGGGAGACTTTGAGTCTATGAAATCTCAAGTGGACTCCATCCTAGAAAAAGAAGTGAGCTGTATCAAACTAAAAATTGGAGGCATAGATTTCGAGCAAGAGCTGGAGCTTCTCAGATATATCCGCAAATATCGAAACGAACGAACCCTCTCCATACGACTAGATGCCAATGGAGCATTTAGTGCAGATGAGGCGCTCGAAAAAATCAGGCGATTAAGTGATTACCATATTCATTCCATTGAACAACCTATTAAACCAAATCAAATAGAGCTTCTCGCTTCGATAATTAAAGATTCTGCTATTCCTATAGCCCTCGATGAAGAACTGATTGGAAAGAATACTTATAAAGAAAAATGGTCCTTACTTGATAGACTAAATCCTCATTATATAGTGCTCAAACCGTCACTTCACGGTGGAATTCTTGGTTCTGAAGAGTGGATTTTTATCGCTAATCAGCTAAAAATTGACTGGTGGATTACGTCCGCATTAGAGAGCAATTTGGGATTAAATGTAATAGCACAGTGGTGTAGTAAATATGATAGATGTTATGAAATGCCTCAGGGACTAGGCACGGGACAGCTTTTCGACAATAATTTCCCTACAAATATGGTTATTGACAATTACAAACTTTATATTTTAAAATAAATGAATCAAATGGTTTTCTTAAAAGGATTTATTGTTGGACTCCTAGTTATGGGAATTTTGTTTCTAATTTATAAGAAATTTAAATCTAAAAAATCGGATGTAGAGATAGAAGCCACGACGATCATGAAATCAGTGGAATCTATTTCAAAATTGATGGTACTAGAAGGACATTTCACCGAAACCTATACCTACAAAGAGAATACAAAAATATTCTTTGACCTCATTCCCCAAGAAAAGAGGGCGATTGTTATATTGGACGCCAAAGTCTTGATTGGATATGACTTGAAAAAAATGGTCATTTTCATCGATAAGGAAAATAAGAGAGTAGTGATAGAAAAATTACCTGAGGAAGAGGTCAATATTATCCCAGATTTAAAATTTTATGATGTCCAAGCTTCAACTTTCACCAGTTTCAATAAAGATGATATCAATAAAGTGCAAGCAGATGCAAAACATAAAATAGAACAGCAAATAGAAAATAGTTCGCTCAAAATTCAAGCCAGACAGCGACTGATAGAAAATCTTGGTTCATTGGTCAATATTTCCAAAGCTATAGGCTGGACTGTAGAAGATAAGACAAATTCTATTCTTGGCGAGATTCCAAATATTAATTCTAACTAAGCTCTGATTAATATCTATTTCATTAATTTATCAAATGCAAGTCTACAAAAATACTACTAATAAGAAGATTCCTGAATTCCCCTGCCTGTTCGGCAGACAGGGCTGCGCTTCATCCGCCAGAGGCGGACGTTGTTAGACCAGACCCTCATCATTACTGCGAAGGCAGGAATCTATAATGTGTAATTTGGTAAAGAAACGGACTAACAAATAATCTATCTTCCTAAATCAAACTATAATGAAACTATTTTTAAAAATATATTTAGCTGCATTTGGTATCATTTCCGCAGCCTCTGCCCAGTCCCTAAAAAATGGCCCCATGCTAACCTATCTCGCTATGCGAGAAACTGCCATCTGGGTGCAGACGGATAAGGCCGCAGAAGTCCAGATGAAGTATTGGAAACTAACTAACCCACAAGAAAAGTTTGCGAGTAATACCGTCCTAACGAAGCCAGAATCAGCCTACACAGCTACCTTAGTGACTTCTCTACTAGACTTGGATACGGAATATGGTTATGAAATTATAATCAATCAAAAAGTGGTGAAACCATTTCCTTCCCAAAAGTTTAAAACCAAAAAACTATGGAAATGGCGAACAGATGCTCCTGATTTTAGTTTTTTGACAGGAAGCTGTAATTATGTCAATGACTCTGCATTTGATCGTCCAGGGAAGGCTTATGGGAGCAATCATCAAATTTTCAAAAATATGGCCAGAGAGTCTTCCAATTTTATGCTTTGGCTAGGTGATAATATATATCTGAGAGAACCAGACTGGGACAGTAAGAGCGGCATACAATACCGATATACGCATACGAGAGCACTACCGGAGATGCAAGATTTATTGAGAAGCACCCATCACTATGCCATCTGGGATGATCACGACTATGGATCCAATGATGCCATAGGTAGTTTTCATTTGAAGGACATCTCCTTACAAGCCTTTAAAGATTTTTTTCCTTCGAATAATTATGGAATCGAGAATGGACAGGGAATCACAAGTTATTTCGACTGGTCAGATTGTGCATTTTTTCTTATGGACGATCGATGGTTTAGAACCACGAAAGGAAAGGATGGAGTTATTTTTGGACAGGAGCAATTGTCATGGCTCATCGAGTCGCTCAAAAATAGCGCAGCGCGGTTTAAATTTATAGCGGTAGGAAGTCAGGTTCTGAATTCAGCGAAAGCCAAGGAAAATCATAGTAATTATGATAATGAGCACGCCAAGCTTTTACAGCAGCTCGATGAGAATAATATCAAAGGCGTTATCTTTTTAACGGGCGATAGACACAATTCAGAAATCAGTAAATTCACCACAAGTGATGGAGATGTGTTTTATGATTTGACCGTATCACCGCTCACCTCAGGTACTACCCCCAATCCCAATGAGCCCAACACCCTCCGAGTAGAGGGCAGCTATATCGGTGGCACACATAATTATGCCCTGATTCAAGTTCTAGGAAATAAGGCAGAAAGGCGAGTAGAAGTCATCTACAAGGACAAAGATGGTGTGGAATTGTATAGGTATGTGATAAGGTAGGATTCATTGTTATAATATACCTGCCCCAAAATTCGACCTAAAACGAGATAGAATAACCACTAGAAATTATATAAAAAAACTTAGTAAGACTAAATTCCAAAGAATTACATAGCTTTGTGAAAAACGTTAAGACCTAAAGAATAATAATTAAATTTTAGACTTAAGTTAATTGAGAAGTTATGAACAATAAAGATTTATTTATAAATGGATTTCTTGAAAGAATAGCAAAAGAATATCCTCAAGATGAAAATCCTAAAAAAAATTTAGACTTAGCATTTGAAATTTTTGGAATTGCTTCAGTTTTAGATAAACCTTTTCAAGAAGTTTTTGATAAAATTATTATCAAAGATAAAAATTCTAATCGTTCAGGGAGTATGGATGGTGGAATTGATGGCATTTGGTTCAATGATTTAGGAGATTATTACGAAATGTATGTCTTTCAATGTAAAAATTCTCGAAGTCTAAAAGAAAAAGAAATTAGTGATTTCAGAAATGCAGTAAATGATATTTTCTCTGATGGAAATAAAGTTGGCAAAACTAATATAAGAGATTTACAACCTTTTATTGATGAATATAAAAATTTATCACATAGTGGTAAAGTAATTGAAAATAAATTATATTTCATTTTCAATGGTAATTCAATTGATCCTGAAAATTCATACAATGAGCATTTATACAAGGCATACTACAAAGAAGAGATATCTTTTTTTATTTATGATTCTTATTGGATTTATGAAAAAATATCTTCTATAGCTAAAAATCATAGAGCCAAAGTTGAGTTTGCTTTTCATCCTGAAAACTCTAATTTTTCCCTATTAGACAATCAGGCTTTATATACTTTTTCAATTGGAAACACGCGAGCAGCAAATTTCAGAATATTAGCAACTGAAATATGTGAACTTATTGAAAAAGAGAAATCAATAAACGGCTCTTTTGATTTGCTATTTGAAGAAAACATTAGACAGTATTTAGGCACTTCAAAATTTAAAGCAAATAGAGAAATGAATAAGACTTTAAATAGTGAAGATGCTGTCTTATTTCCTTTTCTAAATAATGGAATTACTATAATAACGGAACAAATAACTGTGCCTAAATCTGCACAAGATGGTAAGTATAATTTACCAGTTGTAAATCCACAAATCGTTAATGGTTTGCAAACAAGCAGAGTTTTATATGATATTTATAAAAATAATAAAGAGAAACTTAAAGGCGTGTTTGTAAATGTTAGAGTTTATGAAAGTAAGGATCCCAGTTTAATTGAGAAAATTACTGATGCAACAAATACACAAACTCCAATTACCAATAAAGATAAAATAAGCATCAAGGAATTCAATAGTTTAACAAAAGAAGTGTTTAAAAACTCTGGAATTGATTATGTTACCAAGAGAGGTGATGGATTTAAATCAAGTTATGTTAATTTTCATAACCAAGTTGATAGCGAAACGGTATTGAAATTTTGGTATGCTACCTTTTATGAAGAACCAGAAGTAGCAAAAAATAGTATTGCAAAAGTATTGCAAGAAATTTATGATGCTTCAACTTCAGAAAACCATCCTTTAAAATTTTTATTTGATGGAAGCAAAGATTCAAGTATTTATATCCAATTGCTAACCTCTTATAAAATTTATCAATTTGTAAAGAATAATAAAAAAGAGACAATTATTAATGGAGCTATCACATATTCTCAAAAATATGAACATCTCTCATATTCTGACGAATTAATGTGTTATGGGATATATAAATATATAGGAAAAAATTTAAAAGATTATAACATTGAAAATAAATTAGTAAGGGCATATAATGATACTATTGAAGTTATCGAAACAGAGGTTCAAAATAACAAGAGGGAATTACTGACTATAGAAAAAACATTCTCTTTTAATGGTTATTTCAAAAAGCCTAAGTGTCGTTATGATTTTAACAATGCCAAAGGAATCATTGAAGAGGATAATTTGATAGAGAATTTAAAGTCAATTAGATAAATGCGGATTCACAAACTCATTCTACAAATCAAACTTTATCCCCTGCGCTAATGGTAAGTCCACGCCATAATTGATGGTATTGGTTTGGCGGCGCATATAGACTTTCCAGCTATCAGAGCCTGATTCGCGTCCGCCTCCTGTTTCCTTTTCACCACCGAAGGCACCTCCTATTTCCGCACCGGAAGTTCCGATATTGACATTGGCTATACCGCAGTCCGAGCCATTCACAGATAGAAATTTCTCGGCGTCGCGCATATTCATCGTCATGATAGCACTCGAAAGACCTTGTTTCACATCATTCTGCATAGCGATAGCTTCATCGAGTGTTTGATATTTCATTAAATATAAAATTGGCGCAAACGTCTCATGTTGGACGATAGGTAAGTGATTTTTTACTTCGGCTATACTAGGAGATACATAGCATCCACTGCCTTCGATGGTCAATTGGCTACCTTCAAGTAGCATGGTCCCCCCCTGTTCTTTCACAGAATGAATAGCCGCAAGATAAGTTTTCACAGCATCTAAGTCAATCAGAGGCCCCATATGATTATTAACATCTAATGGATTTCCTATTTTAATTTGTTTATATGCTAGTAAAAGGTTTTCCTTGACCTTATCATAGATTGAATCATGAATGATCAATCGTCTCGTACTAGTGCATCGCTGACCAGCAGTGCCTATAGCCCCGAAAACGGCTCCTGGTATGACTGTCTTCAAATCTGCAGATTCAGTGATGATGATGGCATTATTTCCCCCTAATTCTAAAAGACTTCTGCCCAAACGAGCAGCCACGGTTTGAGCGACTATTTTACCCATACGTGTAGAACCCGTAGCCGACACTAACGGAATACGCTCATCCTTAGAAAGCCATTCCCCTACTTTATAATTACCATTAACTAGACAACTCACTCCTTCTGGAATATTATTTCGCTGGAAAACTTTATTGACAATATTTTGACATGCGATACCACAAATCGGGGTTTTTTCAGATGGCTTCCACACACAGACATCGCCACAAACCCAAGCCAACATGGCATTCCAACTCCATACTGCTGCGGGGAAATTGAAGGCAGAAATCACGCCTACGATGCCCAATGGATGATACTGCTCATACATTCTATGATTGGGGCGTTCACTATGCATGGTCAAGCCGTATAACTGTCTTGAAAGACCCACTGCAAAGTCACAGATATCTATAATCTCCTGCACCTCGCCCAAGCCCTCTTGCAGGGATTTTCCCATCTCATAGCTCACAAGTTGACCGAGCTCTTGTTTATATTTTCTAAACTCGTCACCACATTGGCGAACTATCTCTCCGCGTTTTGGCGCTGGTACATTTCTCCAATATTTAAAGGCCTCTTCAGCCTTAGCCATCACTAGTTGATATTCTGACTCCGTCGTTTCATAGACCATTCCAATTTTCTGGCCATTGACAGGAGACCAAGACTCTAAAAGACTAGAACTAGAGTCAAAGAAAACACTGCCCGTAGAGGTTCCTTTATTAGTGGCTTCTATGCCTAATGCTTTGAGAAATTCCATTGAAGTTAATTTTGAATTATTAATTATAAATTTTGAATAAATAATGGTTGCCAAAAATACTGGCTTATATTGAAACAATGAGGTTTTTATAAACTTCCTATTGATAATTTAATTTAAAAAGCGAACTTTGTAGAAGTTAAACTTGTTCAAACTCTATCAAACTTAAAATTAAAAATATGGCTTTTCAACTACCTACACTCAATTATGCTTATAATGCACTAGAACCTCATGTAGATGCAAGAACAATGGAGATACACCATTCCAAGCATCACCAAGCCTATGTCAATAATGTCAATGCCGCTCTAGAAGGCACCGATGCGGCAAATCTATCAATAGAAGATATTGTAAAAAATATTTCAAAATACGGCATGCCAGTGAGAAATAATGGCGGTGGGCATTGGAATCACAACTTTTTCTGGTCTATACTGAGTCCGAATGGCGGAGGTCAACCGACAGGAGCCTTAGGAGATAAAATCAAGGAACAATTTGGTTCGTTTGAAGCGATGAAAGAAGAATTCAACAAAGCGGCGGCGACTCGATTCGGTTCGGGATGGGCTTGGCTTTGCAAAAAAGCAGATGGAAGTCTTTGTATTTGCTCTACACCCAATCAAGATAATCCATTGATGGATATCGCTGAATGCCCTGGTACACCTATTATTGGTTTGGATGTATGGGAACACGCCTATTACCTGCACTACCAAAATAGAAGACCAGACTATATCGCAGCATTCTGGAATGTAGTCGATTGGAACCAAGCGAGTGCGAATTATACAGCATAGTATAGTTTGCCACCATGGCAAGAAGACACAAATAAGATTATATTCAAGAAATTTTTAGCAAAAGAATAAAATGAAAAAACCTAAGTTTCTCCTTTTATTCTTTTGCTTCATTTTAAATGCAGCTTTCATTTTTTCTCAAGAAAATTTTCCTCATTTTTTAGAAGGGAAATGGAAAGTGGAGGGTCAAGAAAGCTATGAAGAATGGACAAAACATGGAGATATCACTCTAAAAGGTATTTCCTACACTTTTAAAAATGGAGAATTTAAATTGAATGAATATCTTGATATTAAAGTAATCAATAAAGAGGTATATTATATCCCGACTGTCATAGGTCAAAATTACAATCAAGAGATTCGCTTTAAACTGCGGAAAGTTGATAATAGTTATAACTTTGAAAATCCTCTTCACGATTTCCCTAAAGTCATAGTTTATAAATTTAATAGCAGAGATACTTTAGGAATAGTAGTAAGCGATGGTGCAAACAAAAAGTTTTCATATAGATTGATAAAACAAATAGCTATGGCAAAAGATAGTTCAATAAAAAATAAAAATTACGATGCTGAATTAGCTGAGAAATTAGGCGCAGATGAATTAGGAATGAAAAACTACTTTCTCGTGATACTCAAAACAGGGACTAATAAGACGACAGATAAAGATATACTTCAAAATAGCTTCCGAGGACACATGGAGAATATTCATCGTCTCGCTGAAGAAGGGAAGTTAATTATTGCTGGTCCATTTTTAACTAAGAATGCAAACAACTATAGAGGTATTTTCATTCTCAATACGAAAACAAAAGAAGAGACGGAAACACTCCTCCAATCCGACCCCGCCATCAAGAACAAGATTTTTGATGTAGAGATTTATCCATGGTATGGCTCTGCAGCTCTACCTGAATATTTACCCTCAGTAGATAAAATTTGGAAGGAGAAACCTTAGATTAAAGTATAAGAGAAATAATGTTGTTGGTGACACCAACAACGGGATAAAAACTATTTTACTACATTGACTGCAACTAAATACTGCTTACTGCGACTATATTAAAAACTCTTTCTATAATCTAAAGTAACTACATATTTACGACCCATGCCTTCAGGTTGCACATCTCTAGTGATAAGAGGTGCCGCGAAGTTCAAACCGATAATATTATTCTCACAAAGTTTATAATCAATCTGAATATCCGCATTGAATGTGAGACCCCTTGAACCTAGTATTTGTTTTCTGGTGCCAAACTCATCTTGATAAGAATCATTTCCTAGGTGATATATCGGCAATAGATTGGGAATAAATGACCAACTTTTTACATGAATAGGATAAGATAAGCGCATCCATACATCAGGATTTCTTCTAAATCCATTGGTGGTCGGAAATTCTTCTGAAGACACAAAATCAGTAGTAAAAAACCTATTGGCATTCTGAGTCAAAGGTATTTGCCAACCCATGGCTAGATGAAAATTATTTACATTCGTTTGCAATGCCCATAAGAAATCGAGCGTACCCAAGGTATTTTGATAATCCATAGGAAGGGTAACGCCTCTTTTCACTTTAGCTCCTTGCTGTAGTGGCACTTTAAACCCAATGACGGTCTTGAATTTAGGAGCTAGTTTGAAATCCCCAGTGAAGTAAACATCTCCTATCTCCCCCGTTTGAATATCATTTCCAGCGTGCGCCATAAAGTTGATTCTCGTATTGAAGGAAATAGTAGAATTGACAATTCGGGTATACTCAATATAAGGATTATATACATTCACCGACCGCAGACCTCTACCATACGAAAGTCCAAATCGCATCAAGTTAACTTTTTTCTGTTCTTGAAAATGATCCATATGGGGAGTGATATTTCCAAGCGAACAAAAACCCGCATCACTGCAACCTTGAGAAAAAAGGTTAAATGAATAAAGCACAGATACTAAAACTATTATTTTCTTCGTCATAACAGAAATTGAAATTATATTTACCATTCAAAGATAATAATTATGATCATTACTTGGTACATTATTTTAAAGTTGGCTACAGAAGGAAATGCGGAGCCTCCTAGGAGAGTAGAGAAAACAGATGAGGAGTGGAAAAAAGTTTTGACTGAAGAAGAGTATTATGTTACTCGAAAACATGGCACTGAACGCCCAGGTTCAGGGGCATTTTGCTCAGCCTTTGACCCAGGAATATATGCTTGTAAATGCTGTAAAACTTTACTATTCGATGCTACGACAAAATTTGAATCCGGAACTGGTTGGCCGAGTTTCACCCAACCAATAGCTAATAATGTCATAAAATATATTCTAGATAACTCATTATCGCGTGAGCGAGTTGAGACGCGGTGCAATGTCTGTGATGCGCATCTAGGTCATGTATTTCCAGATGGGCCAGAACCTTCAGGATTACGATATTGTATGAATTCCTTGGCACTAGAAAAGGTGAAATGATTTTTTTTGATGTGATGATGAAATAATATGATGATGTGATAACGTGATGATTTGAAATGGAAGAATTTCAAAATTTAAAATTGATTTTTTACTTTTCGCTTTCAACTTTCAGTTTTTTACTAACGACTAAACACTTAACAAACTAAACACTATTTTATGCTTGCAGAATTAATAATTGGAGGAGGCTGTTTCTGGTGCACAGAAGCAATGTTTCTAAGCCTAGATGGAGTATCAAAAGTAGAGAGTGGCTATAGTGGTGGCGCAGTAAAAAATCCCAGCTACAAAGAGGTGTGCTCTGGCGAGACAGGACACGCTGAATGCGTGAAAATAACGTATGACCCAAAAAAGATAAGTTATGATGATTTAGTTGAAATTCATCTGCATTCCCATGATCCCACTACCCTCAATAGACAAGGAGGGGACGTAGGAACCCAGTATAGGTCAGTTATATTTTACACCACAGATTCTGAAAAAAAGCATTTACAAGAGAAATTGAAATCAGTCCAAAAGGATTTTTCAAAGCCGATAGTGACCACATTGGAAAAATTGACTGTGTTTTATATCGCAGAAGATTATCATCAAAACTACTACGCACTCAATAAAGACAAGAATCCTTATTGTCAAGTGGTCAGTGATAAGCTCTATAAAATGATGAAAAAATATGCTTCTAAACTGAAGAAATAAGCACAAAAAAAAACCGAATATTTCTATTCGGGTTGTAGCAAAACTATATTATTGGATTACATATCCGTTTCCTCTGCTGCTGGGCGATCTGGGGTCACTTGATCTGCTGCTCCTTCATGATTATCTTCCTGATCGGAATTAAATGCATCAAAGTCAAAATTCGGCATTAAATCTAGTTTGACATAGTTGACGACTTTATTCAATCCATCTACGAATTTATTGAAATCCTCTTTATACAAAAAAATCTTGTGACGTTCGTAGCCATCTTGGTCAAATCTCTTTTTACTCTCTGTAATGATGATATAATAATCATCAAACTTCGTAGCTCTCACATCGAAAAAATAGGTTCTTCTCTTACCCGCTCTCACTTTATGTGAGTACACACCATTATTTGTATCCTTGTTTTCCACTTATTTTATTTTTAGCTTGAAATTTAACTAAGCAAATTTAATGAAATCCAATTAATAAAAGAGAATTTTTAGCAGAAAGCCTAAGAAAAAACGGTGTTGTAAACCATTCGAGCCATTTTCCGATTGTATTCAAATGTAATTTCCTTATATCGAATAGCATCAATTATGGTCCCAATACCACAAAATCCAAACGTAATAAAATATAAGATTCCCATTAAAATTTCATCGATAATAAATCTTTGAATTCCTGCAAACAAGAGAAAGCCTAGAAGGGTAAAAATTAGGATTTGTTGAGGGTCTTTTCTTGTTATGATATAGGAAGTTAGGAATTTATTTTTTTCTTCTTCTGTTTTGCCTTCTAGTAGCATTTGTATCATATTTCTCTCTTCTGCTGTGCTGTATGGCAATAATAAAATCGTATTTTCTGAATTCATTTTTTGAAATTTATACAGATTGGATGGCTAGAGTTGGAAAAGGTTACAAAGTAATAAAAATACATTTATATCTCATTGATTTACTGACACTTTGAATTCATTTAATTGACCCTCAAAACGCAACTAAGGATAGTATCTCTCATTTAAAAAATAAAATTGGTGCTTAAATTTTATTGATTACATTTGCACTCGCTTTTGAAAAAGAGCGGGTACGATTCCGTAGCTCAGCTGGTAGAGCATTACACTTTTAATGTAGTGGTCCTGGGTTCGAATCCCAGCGGGATCACATAAAAAATCCACCTAAGTTTTAGGTGGATTTTTTTATTATATCTATTCCAAACTACTCCAAAATGCCTTTAAACAATAAAAAAAACCGCCCGAAGGCGGTTCTAAAGTTATTATGATCTAGAAAACTACTAAAATATATATCTTGCACCTAATTGCATATACCAAGTACTGAATGGAGAGTTATTATTCACAAATGTTTGATTATAATTGAAAATCTTATAGTTAGTTACATCATAATTCAAGGTATAAGTTGGATTAGCTGCATTTGCCCCGCTTGTACTTGCAGTGCGTAAAACGGCATTATTATTACTTAAGCCTCCAATTGCTAATTGTTTTTGAACACCCCAAGCAGAATTTATCAAATTCGGTAAATTAATGATATCTAAGCTCAATTGAATAGTTTGTTTCTTCTCCTTAATGTTAAAATTAAAGTCTTGAAGAATTCTTAAATCTATTCTATTGTACCAAGGATATTGAGCTCCGTATCTAGATGCATATTTTCCTTTATTTTCTTTAAGATATTCATCTTGTTCTACAAACGCATTCCATGCATCTTTTTGCTCCTTAATAGATCCGCCTGGTTGAACTACACCACTTGAATTCGTAATGGTAGTCCAATTAATTTCATCCGCACTATTTGGAATATATAATAAATCAGCATTTACTCCATCTCCATTCATATCCCCATTGTATAAATAACTATATCTACCTGGGTTAGCACCCTCATAATATAGGGAAACAGTAGTCGCTAATTTCTTCTTATTATATTCAAATTTGTATGACAAAGATCCCATAAGTCTTACAGGAGTATTATACTGTGAAGTTGTTAATACCGAAGTATTTGGAGACGAAGTGTTTGGCAAAGCATTCCATGCAGAAGTCGCCTGTGAACCTGGATTTGAAGACACATCTTCAGACCATGTTCTTGTAAGGAATATCGAACCAAACAATCCTTTTCTAGCTTGTCTCTGAACACCAAAGGTAAGTGTTGTAGCATATCCTTGGTATGTATTGGTAAGTACCATCGCATTTAAATTTGATGGTGTATTATTCACAAATCTAACTGCAGAGGACGTCCATCTTAGTCTATTGTCACCAATTGCATTCAATGTTGCATTTGGGGATTGTAGATTGGCGTTATATTGCATTACATTTTGAATATCACGTGATGCAATAATTTCTCCAGTTGCTATTAACCCATACCAAGGCAATTTATAATCTATAGCAAAATCTCCTCTTAAAACTTGCGGCATTTTAAGGTCTTTATCCACTACAGCAATACTACCTGGTACACTCTTTTCATTTTTTGGCATTGCAGCATATAAGGCTGGATTCTTAGTTTTTAAATCCTCCAAAGATGTATAAAATCCTATATTATATTTTGTGATGTCGGCGGCACTTGGATTATACGTAGTAGTTATTTGGCCAATTCCATTAGACATATTTCCTAACCAAACCATAGGTACTCTACCCGTAAATACACCTATTCCACCTCTAAGTTGTAGTGTTTTATCTCCATTCGCATCCCAATTAAATGCAATACGAGGTGATACCATCAAAGTAGAAGCAGGAAACGAATTAGTGCTAAGTTTCAATGGATTTCCATTTAAATCTTTGAACGTCATTGCTTCGATACCAGTATTAGTCCCTAGGAATGAATTATTATACAATGGGAAATCAAATCGGATACCTCCTGTTAAGGTTAATCTTTTTGAGACACTAAACTTGTCCTGGATGTAAAATCCTAACTGAGAGTATGATGATTTGGAATAAGTATTACCATTTTGTATTGGCAATGGATAAGTAACTCCGAATGCAGTTGGCAATTTATTTGTTTCGAAATTGGCCAATCCATTATATCTATAATACATAGTGCCCCCAGAAAGGAAACTATTATCGAAAAGAGAGTATTCATAAGAACCCCCAATAGTCAGTTGATTTTGTTTTAAATCTATAGTCAAGTTATCTGTAACGATAAAATTGTTATTTATTAAATCATTCTTGTAGGAAAAAGGCTCTGTACCTGCTGACATTATATTATTAGCTAAGGTAGTTCCTGCAACTGTTCCAGAAGTTATATCAATAAAAGGAAAATCATTCCCTGGAGTAGTTCGTTTATCTTGAATATAGGAATATGTCGCAATAAGTTGATTACTCATTATAGGATTCAGATTACTATTTAACTCAGCGGCAACTGACCGAACATTATGTAAAAATCCGTAATTTGAATTTTGAAAAGACATAGAATTAGGTCCTACTCTCGAAAACGTCAAACGTGAGGTGTTGGCACCTCCAGAACTTGCATTTACAAGTACATCTTCGTATGAATTCATATTACTGAAACTAACATTAAATTTATTACTTTCATTAATATTCCAGTCTAACCGAAGTAACATTTTTAAGTTCTTATTTATGAAGTCATCGTAGCCTTCATATTTACCAGTATTGTAACCATATTTTGAAGATAAGAAATTGCTAAATCTTTGTAAGTCTGTTGCATTTGCTATACTTTGATTTCCTGACAATGTGGAACCCTGAGCAACATAACTATTACCTGTTAATGTCGTTTTTTCATGCTCAAAATTTCCAAAGAAAAATAATTTATCTTTAATTATTGGTCCACCTAGGCGTGCCCCTACTATCAAATTTTCATTTTTAAATTTACTTATATCAAGATTTGTACTATCAACCTTATCCCCAATAAGTCCCAGAGGTCTATAATACGTATAAATAGAGCCATGAAATTGGTTTGTACCACTTTTCGTCACAGCATTTATATTAGCTCCCGTAAAGCCTGTTTGACGAACATCGAAAGGAGAAACACCTACTTGAATCTCCTCAATAGCATCGAGAGAAATTGGTTGACCTGAGCCACCTGGAGTTAGGCTTGAAGAGAGACCGAAACCATTGTTCAAATTAGCTCCATTAACTTGAAGATTATTATATCTTCCATCTCTGCCTCCGAAAGTATTACCATTATTTAGTCCAGATGAAAAACTCGCACCACTTTGAGGGGATAATCTTGTCATATCACTCAAGCTTCTATTACCTGTAGGCATGTTGTTAATCATGGTCGCGTTAATGTTTGTAACAGCACCTGTTCTATTCTCATTGATGATACTATTTCTAGCACTCGTCACAAGTACTTCCTTAATCAAAGTAGCAGACTCTTCTAAAGTTAAATCAACAGAAATCGGTTCACCGAGAGTGACATAAACATTGTCTACTCTATCTTTCCCTTTACCTAAATAACTAACTTCTATCGTGTAAGGACCACCAACACGAAGACCTCGAACTTCATAGTTACCATTCGCACGTGATGCAGAACCGTAAACTGAACCAGAAGGTACGTGAGTTACTTTGACTTTTGCACCCTCTACAGGTTGCTTCTTACTGTCAACTACTTTACCAGATATAGCTCCTGAAGTCACCTGTGCCATCATGTAGCCAGAGAACAAAAGCATACCCAAAATGAGCATTAATTGTTTTTTCATTATTTGGAAATTTAGATTTTTGTTTAGCAAATATAACTAACTAAGGAAAAACATCGTTTAACATTTAATTAACAAAATGTTAACACTAATTAATATTTTAAAAATTTCTTCACCTTGACTATACATTTAATTGATTAACATTAAATTAAACAATTTATCCTATCCTCAAGGATGTCATACTCAAGGATCCAGCTAACAACTTATCATTGAACAGTTCCAAGGAGTCCGCATAATCTAGCATTCCTAGAGAATATAGGAGTGGCAAATAATGATCTGGTGTAGGAATGGCATTTTGAAATGCTTTCCCTTGTTTTTCATAGTGTATGAGTGCGTTCATATTTCGATTTAAAATAGCGTTATTCACCCGTTCTCTTACTTCTATTGCCCTATCGTAGCCATAATCTTCTTTGTTCATATTTTGCCAATCTATCCTGCCTAAATTGTGCACAATATTACCACTTCCTACTACCAATATTCCTTTATTCCGGAGCGTTTTCAACAATTTTCCCAATTCAAAATGGTGTGCACTAGGTTGGGAATAATCAATGCTCAACTGAATCACGGGGATATCTGCCTTAGGGAATAAATGGATTAAAACAGACCATGCACCATGATCAAATCCCCAATCATTGGAAAGACTAGCCTGAGCACCCAATAAATTTTTCACCTCTTCAGCCAATTCTGGATCTCCCTTGGCAGGATACTGAACTTGATAGAGCTCATCAGGAAAACCTCCGAAATCATGTATTGTCTTAGGCATAGAGGATGATAACACTTGAGTCCCTTTGATATACCAATGGGCAGAGATACAAAGTATGGCTTTGGGCTTTGGTATGGACTTTAGTATTTCTTTAAAACCACGAACAAACTGGTTGTCTTCGATAGCATTCATGGGACTTCCATGACCCAAAAAGAGTACGGGCATTTTTTCCGTATGCGGAAGTGAGTACGTCCAAGTCTCTAGTGAATTTAATGAGGATAAATGCATAGCAAGCGGAGTAAGGGCTAAGGATTTGAGAAAAGATTGACGGTTCAAAACACCAAATTATTAAAGTTCAGGAATCCGTATATCATAAAAAGAATAGTCTGGGTTATCAAAATTCCATTTCGGCTCTGTTGTTGTAAATTTAATTTTGTCTCGGGTAATAATTTCAAGGTTGTATGAATGTTTTTTAGGCTTTAGGCTATCGTTAGTTTCATAAAAAATACCATTTTCTATAACCCAGTATCCATTTTCTTCCGATAAACTATCCTTTAAGTAAATTTGGTAAGCATCTAATTTCTTAAAACTTTCGTCTACGGTAAGGTGAAATTGAATAGTATATGTTCCATCTTTGTATCTTTTTACTATCCAATTTCTAGTCAACCCTACTATTTGTTGATCTTTATCTACTCCCTTCCACTTACCACATAATATATTGAATAGCTCTTGATCGCTTGGCAATCTAGATGTATAAGCAGTAGAGAAAAAAACTATAAAAGCAAAAACAAAATATTTTCTGTTCATTGTAGATTTTTAGCATGAAAATAATGCTTTATCTCTTTCCAATACCTTAAAATTTAGATTCTATCTACAGCCAACTGAATCAAGTCATCCATTTTCTCTTTATACTTTTCACTAAACTGTCCTTTAGATCTATTCGCAAGAATGAGGCTCAGTGAAATCGCTTTATGTCCTAAAACTGAACTCAGTCCATAAATACCTGCGGTTTCCATTTCGAAATTAGTAATTTGACCATATTTAGTTTTAAATTTAACCATTGCATCGATATAATCGGGATAGGCTCGTTCTGCTCGCAACTGCCTTCCCTGCGGAGCATAAAAACCATTATGCGTTAAAGTGATTCCCTTTTTCAATTCCGAAAATTTCTTCAAAAGATCGGTATGAGCTCCAAAACAATAGGGTAAACATAAATCAATTTCTTCATCGAATAAATAGTCTGAAAAATCTAGATTAATTTCTTGTTCATCCGATCTATTGTCATAGTCATATGCATTCATCATACCATCCATTCCCAAACCGAATTCAGAAACTAAAAACGTATCGATATCGATTTCAGCCTGAATACTACCTGAAGTGCCAACTCTGACTATATCGAGACTCGTTAAATTTGTTTTGACTTCGCGCTTCTTTAAATCAATATTGACGAGAGCATCTAGTTCATTCAATACTATATCAATATTATCAGTACCAATACCCGTGGAAATGACAGTAATTTCTTTACCTTGATAGCTTCCTGTATGGGTGACAAATTCGCGCTTTTGTTTCTTGACCCGCACGGAATCAAAAATCTTGGAAACTGAATCTACTCTATCGGGATCTCCTACTAGAATAATTTTTGAAGCAATATCTTCTGGTAAAAGATTTAGATGATAAATGCTAGCATCACTGTTAAGAATGAGTTCGGAGTGTGGGATCATGGTATAGTATATTTAGTTAATAGTCGCAGAGATCGGTTGAAAGGGAAAAGTTGAAGGTTGAAAGTAAACTATCATTTTAAAATCACAACATTATCACATCTTTTCTTCAACACATCTCTACCCTTTTCAAATTATCAAATTGTTAGATTTTCAAATTCATTGTCAAATCATCACATCTGCTAATCAACATCAAACAAATTATTCACTTTATTCGGCGGCGTTTTACCTAAATGCTTATAAGCTCTTTCCGTTGCCTCACGCCCTCTTGCCGTTCTATTGAGAAATCCTTCTTGGATCAAAAATGGTTCATAAACTTCTTCAATAGTACCGGGCTCCTCCCCTACCGCAGTAGAAATGGTGTTCAGACCTACAGGCCCTCCATTGAATTTATCTATCAAAGTCGTTAGAATACGATTATCCATTTCATCCAATCCATACTCATCTACTTTCAATGCATCCAGGGCAAATTTCGATATGTTGAAATCAATAGTACCGTCACCTTTAATCTGGGCAAAATCGCGCACTCGTTTCAATAATAAATTGGCGATTCTGGGTGTGCCACGGCTTCTTCGAGCCACTTCGATGGAAGCTTTTTTATCAATTTCTGTTTGTAACAATTGTGAAGAACGACGAACAATACCCGATAAAACATCTAAGGTATAATACTCCATACGCAAGGTAATACCGAAGCGAGCGCGCAGCGGGGAGGTCAACAACCCCGAACGCGTGGTAGCTCCAATCAAAGTAAAAGGATTTAAGGCAATTTGAACACTCCGGGCATTCGGTCCAGTATCGATCATAATATCGATTTTATAATCTTCCATAGCTGAATACAAATACTCCTCTACTACTGGGCTCAAGCGATGTATCTCATCGATAAAAAGGACATCTCCTTCTTGCAAATTGGTCAATAATCCTGCTAAATCTCCCGGTTTCTCAAGTACTGGCCCCGAAGTAATTTTTATATTTACTCCTAGTTCTAGTGCAATAATATTGCTCAAGGTGGTTTTTCCTAATCCTGGTGGACCATGCAGTAGCACATGATCTAGAGCATCTCCTCTGCGCTTAGCAGCTTCTATAAATATCTCCAAATTTTGAATAGACGTATCCTGCCCAGAGAAATCACTAAGTCGCTTTGGTCTTAGGGCTTTGTCTATTTCCTTTTCCTCTATATCGAGTTCTATATCTTTTTTAGGATTTATCTCCACTTAGGAATTTATTTAATACAAAGATGAATATTTTAAACGCAAAGATGCAAAGTTTTTGCGCAAAGTTACAAAGGCCAATTTTCGTTTTTCTACGCAGATTTCAGCTCCAAACACACGGGTTACATTATATGAAAATTACAGTTTTCCTAAAGCAAAGAGACAAATTTTATCGCAAAGAGTGCTAAGAATTTATTATTCAAGACCATTTACAACCCTTCTAATACCATTTTTAAGTAAGACCACATTAAAATTCATTAATAGTCCTAGCTTGAAATTTCCTAGTCTAAGATAAGTTAACGTTTGAGCTAAATGAATATCGCTTATTTCTTCAACACTTTTCAATTCTATCACTAATTTATTCTCAACTAATAGGTCTATTCGATAACCGCACTCTAGCTCTACATCTTCAAAATAAACGGGAATTGGTTTTTCCTTCTCAACTCGAAACCCATACTTTTTCAATTTATAGTATAAGCATTCTAGGTATGTTCGTTCAAGTAAACCTGGACCTAAAGTATTGTGGACTTCAATTGCTAATCCAATTACAATTTTGGATAGTTCGTTCTCATTTAAGTGAAACATGACTTAGTCTATTCTATGATTATCTGT
Organism: Sphingobacteriales bacterium; assembly: GCA_021297855.1. Classification (GTDB taxonomy): domain Bacteria; phylum Bacteroidota; class Bacteroidia; order Chitinophagales; family JADJOU01; genus CHPMRC01. Next base: position 22,518 of record JAJTHM010000073.1, read on the forward strand.
TCTACTTTATAAGAAAACCCTTTGTATTCTTTGCGAAACCCTTTGCTACTTTGCGTTTAAATAATTGTCAATCCACTTATTACTCTTTCATTTTCCATAAACCTAAGTCATATCCTGGTCTCACAGAATATGTCTTAGCAGTATTGGGATCATATTTTTTAGCTACCGCGATTCTTTCTAAAGGTGCGAAAAGGAAAATATAAGGCAATTCATTATGCACTTTTTCTTGAAACTTCAGATACATAGCATCGCGTTTCGTTTCATTCAACTCTGATCGTATATCGTCGATCATTTTATCCGATGTGGCATCCCCATACGAAACATAATTAGAGCCCCCAGCGGAGGATTCGCTATGCCAAATTTGCTTAGGGTCTTCTACATTCGGATCACCGACCCATGCGCCGCAATATATTTCAAAATCATGTTTTTTTGTATCCTCTAAAAACACGGTCCACTCTTTGGCTACTATATTTAACTCGACTCCTACTTTTTTCAAATTTTCCTTGTAAATAAGTCCAATATTTTTGCGAGTATCATTCCCTGAATTGTACTTATAAGTCAATTCCAAAGGTATTTTCTTACCATTGATTACTTTATCGCGGATTCCATCACCATCACTATCGATCCAGCCAGCTTCATCCAATAATTTTGATGCGAGCGCAATATTAAAATCAAACTTCTTTAGATTTTTGTTGTAGTATTTTTTATCCGGCTGCACCATCGATTCGGTCGGAGTCGCTAATCCAAATAAAAGAGTAGAAATAATTTGTTTTTTATCAATGGCATGTGCAAGCGCCTGTCTCACTTTTAAATCCTTTAATTTTGGGTTGGTCAAATTAAGCCCGATGTATAAATACTGTGGCGAAGTAGGAGTATATGCATAATAATTCTCATTAAATTTGGCATCATTCTTTAAATCATTGAATATCTTGTATTCAATACCTCTAGCTACATCCAGCTCTCTCCCTTTAATGGCTGTAGTTGCCGTTTTCCAATCGTTGATTATTCTAAATTTAATCGTTTCAATATTTCCGTAGTTTTTCAAAAACTCATCATTCGTCTTATGTCCCCACCAATCTTTCTTTTTCTTTAAAGTCAATTTAGATCCAGTCACCCATTCATCAAATTCATATGGACCACTACCGACCACAAAGCCTTTCTCTCTCGAGAATTTCTGCGAATTAAACTCGTCCACAAATCGCAATATATTCTTATCCCCTTTTAAAGATTCTTTCTTCTTTGAATCTCTAAAATCCGAAATAGAGAAATTGCGCATGATTTTTTCCTTGTCATAAATATATTCAGGAATCACCCAGTAGCCGCTATATTCCTCTACGAGAATATATTTTTGATTAGAAATCACTGAAAACTTTTTTGGATTGGCTGTATCAATAATAACGTCTGCTAAGAAATCTAAATAAGGTCTTATTTGCTCGCAATTCGTTTTTGGGTTTAATGCCGCTTTAAAAGAGAAAACCACGTCATAGGCTGTAACAGGAGTTCCATTGTCCCACATCGCTTCAGGTCTAATTTCATAGTCTAATTTCAACCCATTGCCGTATTCTGAAATTTTTGGCTTACTAACAGCCAACATGCCTACGAAATCCCCTTTCTCATAATCCCAATCAATCAATTTCTGAAACATAAATCGCTCAATGGCAGTAGCACTCGCCGAAGTAGAGGCATATGGACACAATTTATCAGGATCTGCTAATTCATGAACATTCACCTCATTTTTACCTTTTTTTCCTCCTTTGCAACTGAGAAAATAACTAGAGATTAACAATAGATAAATAAAATACCGCATAGTTTTAAATTGATTTAAGGCAAATGTACATGAAAATAATTTAAAAACTGTTTTGGCTAAAGAGCTGAAAATTTAGCATTTAATTCGAATGCTATTAGATTAATACCAATCGGTATTAATTTTTAATTAGAACTATTCTAAATAATAATATATTTGCGGTCTCAATAATTATTTATCTAAATATTCAATCCCAGTGGCAAAGCAGTTAATCCTATTTCTTATCTGTATGGTGATTTTTATAGATGGTGTATTGTCCCAAGATTCTAAAAAACTGCCCAAAGTCAATATACATGGAACTAAGAACTCCGTCGTATTTCAAACGAGTAATCAAGATTTTTTAATTCTAGAAGGCAAAAAAAATGAAACTATTTTATTGGAAAATGTACTCGCGAATAAAGCTACCAATAATGTAAGGCAAGTCATGGCAAAGGTTCCTGGTATCAACATATGGGAAACAGACGGATCTGGAATACAAATTGGAATTTCAACCCGAGGCTTGAACCCAAATAGAAGTTGGGAGTTTAATACCCGACAAAATGGTTATGATATTTCATCTGATGTATTCGGCTACCCCGAGGCTTATTACAATCCACCATTGGAAGCAGTAGATAAAATTGAAATCATTCGTGGCAGTGGTTCCCTTCAGTATGGTCCTCAGTTTGGTGGCATGGTCAATTATATTTTAAAAAGAACTAAATCAGATAGACCTTTGAATTTTGAAGGTCAGGTCACTACTGGAAGCTATGGTATGATTAGTTTATATACCGCTATTCATGGTCAGATGAAAAAGTGGAGTTATTATTTCTACAATCAAATCCGCAAAGGAGATGGCTGGAGGGATAACGGCTACTATGATATCCGTAATTCGCATGGTTTTCTTCAATATAAATTCAATGAGAAATCATCAATTTCCTTTGAACTCACGAATATGAATTACAGAAACCAAATGGGAGGTGGACTTACCGATGCTGCCTTCAAAGACAATCCACGGCAGTCTTTTAGGGCGAGAAACTGGTTTAGTGCACCGTGGACTATAGCCAATATACAATATAATAATAAACTGACTGAAAACTACAATATGCAAATCTCTGCCTTCGGTCTCTGGGGTGAGCGCAATAGCGTAGGCTTCCTATCTGCTGCCAATGTGTTCGATGCAGTCCATCCCATCACAGGACTGCAAGCCAATAGACAAGTTGACAGAGATGCATACAGAAACTTCGGGCTGGAATGGAGAAATAGGATAAATTATAAAATCAACCAAAAAAACCAAGACTTGTCTTTAGGAGTAAGAGTCTATGCTGCCCATACGGACAGAAACCAACGAGGTAAGGGAACAACTGGAAGCGATTTTGATATGACTGAATTGAATACTTATTATCCCTTGGCGCTAGATTTTAACACCAAGAATTTTGCAGCCTTTGCTGAGAATACATTTCATATCACAGATAAATTTTCTTTGACACCCGGGCTGCGATACGAATGGATTCAAAGCCAAATGATCGGTCGAAGTAATAAAACCAATACTACTGAAACTCCTGTACCTTCAACGGAAATCACGCGAAATGTTTTACTTGGTGGTTTAAGCTTTCAATACAAGCATAATGAAAAATGGAGTGTATATGGTTCCGCCACACAAGCATTTAGGCCTGTTTTATTTAGCGAGTTAGTGCCGCCTGCGACCACCGATTTTATTGACCCTAATCTCAAAGACAATAGTGGATGGAATATAGACTTAGGTGTAAGAGGGAATATAGATGGTATTTTGAAATATGATGTCAGTGGATTTTATCTAATTTATAATGACAAAATTGGGACTGTGCGCAGATTTATTAATGACAATCCTGCATTAGCTACCTACCAATATAGAACCAATTTGGGTCAAGCTATTCATAGAGGTATAGAGAGTTTCATAGAATTAGAAGTGACCCAATGGTTGAAAAAAGACCAAGGTTTCGGTAGAATGAGTGCCTTTATAAGTGCCTCTTATATTGATGCTTCTTATGGTGATTTCAAAACCTATACTTCCACAGGTACAGCGCCCAATGTGGTCATAACGGAAAGCAACTTAAAGGGAAATCAAGTAGAATATTCTCCTAATTGGATTCTCAGCACTGGTCTCAATTACAATTACAAGCGCTTTGGCATCCAAATTCAAAGTAGGACGATCTCTGATATTTATACCGATGCTTCGAATATAGAACTAGCCAATGCTGCAGCGACAAATGGAAAAATCGAAGGCTATTCTCTTTTCGACCTTTCTGCTCAATACAAAATCAATGGCAAATACAACCTAGGTTTTGGAGTGAATAACCTAGCAGACAAAGGCTATGCAACACGCAGAGCTGGGGGTTTTCCTGGACCAGGCTTGGTTTCTGGTGAAGGTAGAACTTGGTATTTGAGTTTTGGAGTGAAGATGTAGAATCACCTACCTCACCAATAAAACCTCTCCAGTTTTAAAAAATATACTTCGATTCACTTTGTATTCTAGTAAAAATGTAAATAAGCCAGAAGGCACATCTTCCCCTTTGTAGGTTCCATCCCAGCCTATATTTTCTTTTGTATTGGTGCTATAAATTTTCTCTCCCCAGCGGTTGTATATTTCAAAGCGGTTGATTTCTACCATTCCCTTAAAATTAGGTTTGAAAAGGCGGTTTTCAATCATACCATAGGGTGCAAAGGCCTTCGGTATATCGAGAAGTCCAGGTTCTATCACACGCAAATTGATGGAAGCAGTATCCTTGCACTCTTCACTATCCCAGCCTATCACTTCTATACTTTGATCTTCATTTAATACGAGATTAATTCTAGCTATGGTATCTCCAGTTGTCCAGAATAATTTCTTAGCGGGATAAGTAGTCAGTTCTACCTTCTCTCCTTTGAAATATTCATCGAACATAGGGACGATGGAGATCGTCATATTAACTTTCGATTTTTTCTCCAACAATTTTGGAAAATATAAACTATCACAAGCTAAAGTGTCCTTAGTCCTAATAGTGTCTTGATAACTAAAATTGAATCGATACACCTTACCATCAGACATACGTATAGAGTCACAAAAAGTTAGATTTTCTAAAGGGCGTTTTATTGGTTTCGGACGGATAAGAATATCCGTTTTGCGATAGACAGAATCACAATTCAATTTATTATATAGTGTATCATGAATCAAAATAGAATTCGTATATAACTTATTTTTAAATAATACAGACTTACAATCCTCCAATTTTTGTTCATAAGGATAAGGCCCTACTAAGACCTTTAAATCTATTTTCAAAATGCTATCGCAACCGAGCGCTGTCTGAATCGTATCCTTATAAATACCAGTGGTAGTATATCCTCTAAAGTTTTCGCCAAAACAAATTTCTGCTTTCACCGAGTCTTGTATTGGAGGTCTATAGCCCAATGTGAGATAAACAAAACTATCACAACCTAAATAGTTTATCAAAGTATCTTTATAGAATCCTGGCCGATTTAAATTTTGATTGTTGAATAGGTAAGTTTCACTTTTGCAAATAAAATGGGAGTAACTAAAACTAGAACTATCTTTTACTTTTAAATCTATCTCAATAATACTATCACAGTTCTTTGAAGTCACTATTGTATCGAAAAAAACACCTTTTGTTTTAAATGTTTTACTGCGGTAGGTATATGTTTGCGTTTGGCAAATGCTAGCTGTCAACTTAGTAACAGGAATAGGTAAATGTGAGAGAATCAACTCACGAATAGAATCGCATTTACCTGTGCGCTTAAATGTATCATAATGGGTTCCTGCAGATTTATAACCTTCAAACATATCTCCAGGGCAGATATTTTTATTCAAGGTTTGTGATTCAAATGCTGAAAATTTAAGATCCAATATGACTAAACTATCGCACTTGAAAATATTTTTATACAGTTTATTATGTACGCCAGTAGTTTTATAGGTAACTCCTCCATGAACTATAGAATCATCAATACATTTGGAATACTTGAGATTATTAGTATCCTGTCTATGTACTACCAAATTTAAAATTCTAAAGCTATCACAACCTTCACCATTAAGTAATTTATAAACATAGTTTCCGTTACTCGTATGTGCAATGCCTTCAAATAGTTTAATAGCACCACTACAAATAGTATCATGGAATAAAAATGTATCCCGACGTTTGACAGTGAGATTTAGATGGACGAAACTATCGCAGCCTTCTTTATTGATATAGCTGAGTTTATAACTACCTGCTTCTGTATATTTGTTTCCAGAGAAATAGAGTGTATCTCCTCGACAGATGGTTCGGTTATGTATCATCGTGTCTCGGCGCTTGACAGTAAGTATAAATTTTACCGTGCTATCACAGCCTTCGAATAACTTAATATACTGATAATAGGTACCCGCTGCTGTTCGAGCAAATCCGTCAAACATAACTGTATCTCCTCGGCAAATCGTATCTCTGATGGTAAATGAATCCGTCTTGTGAACGACTAGATTTAATTTTATAAAACTATCACAATTATATACATTGGTAAACGTATCCCAATAAATACCTGACTTGGTGATATATTGATTATTAAAATAGTAAGGGAAAATTACACACGTTTCATCATTTATCACAGACGTATCTCGCTCTCGATAAGGTAAAGTAACAGGTGTATCGAGAAAGGCACAGCCCCGCTTGATACGAATAGGATAAGTGCCAGCTGTTAAATTATAAAATATACTGGCAGGCTGATAATTGTATCCAAAATCTCGAGAATATTTATTTTTAAAATCGATATTGAGAGGGAAAATATAAATCCGTTTATTATTTATAGAACACAAATTATCGAGAATGATGGAATCAATTCGGATAGTATCACTCGTCTTGGTCTTGACGTGAAGATTAAACACCATAAAGCTATCACATCCATCTGTACTAATATATTTGTGAGAATAAGTTCCTGAAGTTGTATATCTATGTATTTGATATTTGAATGTATCTCCAGAACAAAACGTATCGAAAATAACAAAGGAGTCTTTCGGACGCACCCAAAGAGATAACACATCCATGCCACAGCCTCTCGAAAAATTATATTCTCCAGATGTGGCATATTTATTTCCACGATATAGCAAAGTATCTCCTTGACAGATAGTTTGTTTCACATAAATTGTATCGGGACTTACAACTTTTAAAACCATGACCTTAGTACTATCACAATTGAATTGATTTTTAAATATTTTGCTGTAAGTGCCTGTGGTGCTATAGGTTTTTCCGTAAAAAATAAAACTGCCGCCTTTGCAAATATCAACATAAGAAGTGTCTATATAATCTCTTATTGTCAAATTTAAGTGAATATTGCTATCACAACCGCTAGCATTTCTAATCACATAGTCATAGATACCACTTTTATTATAAGGGTATTTTCCTGTGAGACATGTCGTATCAATAATAGTATCATAAGTAGGACTTCCAATTCTTACTGTAAATTTCAAGGTATCTATAGCCACACATTTCCCTCCATGCGCAGATATCGTATAATAGGTTTGCACTGTAGGTTTAAAAACTAAAAGAGATGTATCCGCATTAACCGTAACTGTCGAAGATGGATTCCAAGAAACATTGAATAAGGCTGTATCTATAGACATTACTACGGAGTCATTGGATGTGCAGATGGAAGTTTTTTTCGGCTTAATTAATGATTTGGCATCAAGCGTAATCCCAATGCAAGATATATCTGGTTCAAACTTCCAAAGGTCATTTACACCTGAAGAACCACTGAATATATATAAATTATCATTGTTGTCCGACAAATATAAGAAATGGCCCTTTTAGGGATTCAAAGTAGTTGAAAACATTGATAAGACTTTTTAAAATGAAATAGCAGGGGGGTCAGCTGGAATTGAATAAGTCTGGCACTGCTTTTTTCTTGTT
>JAJTHM010000014.1 GCA_021297855.1 Sphingobacteriales bacterium
GAAAATTTGATTTAGAATCGGCTGTCCGAGAGATTTTGTATTTTTGTCCATGATAACTTTTGTGGTGCAAAAACAAAGTTATCAAAAAAAGGATAGCTGTAATGGCTATCCTTTGATTATTTTTGTCGGACAATAGTGTTTGGATATATGTTTTTTTATACAATTGTTTGCCAGCACAAACCTACACTCTCCAGCAATGTATCCATAAAGCTCTCGAAACAAATCCAGAGCTAAAAATGTTGCGGTTGACCACAAAAACGACAGAACTCCATCATAGGCAGTCTAAATGGAATTTGCTTCCCTCGGTCAATATAGTTTCTGGAGTGAACTATAATATTGGTTATACGATCAATCCTCTAAATTTTAGCTTCGAAGAACGCAATGCTTTTTCAGGAAATGTAAATCTGAGTTCACAGGTTACTTTGTTTCAAGGGTTTCAACAATTGAAAACCATTCAGAAAGCTGAAATAGACCATCAAGCAGTGGACTATCAAATACAGTCACTAGAAAACAATATTAAAATTAATGTCATAGGTCTTTATTTGCAAGCTATACTTGAATACGAGTCCTTCAAAATTCAGAAAAAACAGATGGAAGCCTCAGAATTTCTATTGACTAAGAAGAAAGAAGCGGCAGAAAATGGCTTGGTAGCAAAAAACACTTTTCGAGAGCAGCAACTGCAATTAGAAATAGACCAAGCCAATTTATCCAATCAATTATTCCGATTCGAAAATAGTCAGAGTAGATTGAAATTGACACTACAAATTCCACCTAGTTTTGATTTCTCTATAGATACTAGCTATACACCTAGTGAAATTGAAGATTTCTATAATTCTCATCAATTAGACTTTAAAAAGTTTGACAATAATCCAGATGTTCAATTGGAACAAATGAGACTAGCTTCGGCAGAAAAACAAATAGAAATTAGCAAAGGTAGCTTGCTTCCTACCTTAACTTTTGGCTATGCTTTTGGTTCCAATTTTATTAATACAGCATCCACTATTACAGAGCGCAGAACGATAAATAATCCAGTTATAGGATTTGTGAATGATAGTAGTAAATCATTGGTGCGATCAGTGAGCAGTCAAAGTGTGGCAGTATCGGAGTCCGCTATCCCTCTTTTTACACAGCTAGGAAATAATAAACAGCACCAGTTTCAACTCAATCTCCAATGGCAGATTTTTGGCAAGGGACAACGTAGAACCAATGTGAAACTAGCAGAACTGCAAACTAAGCAACAAGAGTATAGGGTAAAACTCACAGAACAAAAAATTAAAGAGAACTATTTTCAAGCTTTTTCGAATGTCTTAGCAGCCAAGAAACGCCATGAAACGAGCCTGAAAGTGCTTAATGCGCAGAAAGAATGCTACCAAATGGCGAAAGAAAAATATGAGCTCAATCTGATAGATTTTTTCGAGTTTGCTACCTATCAAAATCAACTCCTCAATGCAGAACTTGAAGTGTCAAGAGCCAAGCTAGAATGGAATTTTAATAGGGAGATAGTGAGGCTGTATAAATAAAGAACATGTTAACACTTGATTTTTCTAAAAAAACCTAACTATATTGAGTTGGTATTTTACATTACTCATCCTTCGGTATAGAATCTGTCGCAGCTTTGCTCTTTTTATCCTCCAAATATTCGATATAGCAGTCTTGCAGCTTGAGTCCCAATTCAAAATAACTCGCATTTAGTACCTCATCATGCGGAAAATAGCAGTAGGCTTTGATATCTTTGAGCTCATCAATATTGTCTACTTTGGTGACCAAGGAAATGAAGTCTAGAGAGTATTTCAAACTACTAGCATCCAATTTTTCAATATCTAAGATAGCATTAAGTTTGCGTTTAACCTTTTTATTAGAATAGTAAAGCATTGAAAATGGAGACATAACAATCGCTCCGTTATTTACCGCCACAGTACTTTGTTTCATCATGTATTCTGGCGTTCTGTGCAAAGGCTCTTTGAATATTTTTTCTTTGTTTTTTTCGTACTTAGGATTATATAAAACTGATTTCTTGGCGGCTATCTCAGCGGTAATCGTCACAGGTTTCATTTTTCTAGTCTGATAGGTCATTTCAATACTAATTTCTGCATCATCTATCACATATTGCTGCTGCACGCCCATACCTAAATAGGTAAATTGAATCAAATCTCCTTTTTCTACCGCAATTTTGAATCGTCCTTCTTCATTAGTTACTGTACCAGTTTGTTTCGTTACATTGAAAACGGAACATCCTACCAAGTAGGTTGAAGTTTGTTTATTAATAACTTGACCATAAATAGAGAAACTCTGACTCTGAATATTGGAAAAAGAAAATAGGATGAAGACAAAAACAACTAACTTGTACATAAAAAAGCTCGGGCTAATGACCCGAGCACTAAATTAGTATAAAATAATGTAAAGAAAAACTGTATTATGCTAAACTGAGCTTAGAAGCCTGTAATAAAAGCGATTCCAATTGTATTTCTCCAGTTCCAAGGGGCAGACTTCACTCCTGTAGCCTTATCTGTAACTCTGACATCATCATCTCTCAATACTTGGAATCCAAAGTTTAAAGCGATGTGTTTGGTAATTTTATAGAATACATCCGTTTGCCAGTTCAAATCGATATTAGCTCTTGAACTTCCGATGGCATCAATTTGCAATTGTGGTCTCGTATAGTTATTAAATAATTGAGCTCTACTTCTCACAGATAGGTTTTTAACTACTTCCTTTTCAAACACTATATCCAATCGAGCACCAAGTTCTGTTCTTATACGCTGGTCTAAATCATTTCCGAATCTATTCGCATTCACTTTGGAGATAATAGAATCAATGGTAACAATAGTAAATCTTCCTGAAGATGGAGAAAGAAATACTCTAAAATAAGGTTGAGGAGTCCACTCAAGTCCAGGCGATACATCTAATATAGCTGGAGCTAAAAAGTCAGATAAAAGCTTGTCTCTATTTGCTAAATCATAGGTTTTAATGAATTGAGATAGAAAATTCGTACCAATTCCAAGTTTCAAATTCGCCTTTTTTAAATCAAACAAATACTTAGAAGATATCTGAAGTACATCTGCATTCTTATTAATATTATCATTGACTCCACTATCTACATTCATATTCTTAAAGAAGCCTAGAGTTCCATCAAAACTATTATCCCAAGAATGGCGTCCCTTTTTAAAATTTGCCTCAAGGTGAGTTTGTATTCCTACATTTAAGGTGCTATTGCCACCATAAGACGAAGTCCAGTTAGAACCTAACAAACTTTGCCCTAAATTGACGGATGCATTTCCTTTATAAGTCCATGGTTTGACGACAGGTGCTGGCAATTGTTTGTTTAAATCTGCAATCTGAGATTCAAGAGCTGATTTTTGTTTAGTTAAATCATCAATTTTGGATTTGATCACTTCAGGACTTTCCTGCGCCATAACAACACCAGAAAGCAAAATACTCAAAGAGAATACGATTTTTTTCATATTATAAATTTTATGGCGCAAAAGTATTTAATTTTAAATATCTTGGTCATTTAAAATAAGAGCAGATTTGAGTAGCATTATAATTATTGGGCCAGCATATCCTTTGAGAGGTGGGTTAGCTACCTATAATGAGCGATTAGCCAAAGCCTTTACTGATCAAGGGCATATTACTAAGATATTTACATTTAGTCTTCAATATCCTAGTTTCCTATTTCCTGGGACCTCTCAATACTCCGACGAACCTGCCCCAAAAGAATTAAATATTAAAGTGTGTATCAATTCAATTAATCCAGTTAATTGGATTCGAGTTGGATTTGATCTAAATAAGTTGAGTCCGGATTTAATCATCGTTCGGTATTGGTTACCCTTTATGGGACCGTGCTTGGGGACTATTTTAAGAATAGTGAAATGGAATAAACATACGAAAATTGTTTGTATAGCTGACAATATCATCCCTCATGAAAAAAGACCAGGGGATGGCATTTTTACGAAATACTTTATCAAACCTGTAGATGCCTTTATCACTATGAGCGAAAAAGTATTGTCTGATTTAGATTTATTCTCGACAAAAAATAAAAAGAGATTATTTATTCCTCATCCACTTTATGATAATTTTGGAGACATTCTATCTAAGAAGGAGGCTATAGAAAAATTAGATCTAGACCCCAGCTTTTCATATTTATTGTTTTTTGGCTTTATTCGAGCATATAAGGGGCTTGACCTCTTGATACAAGCAATGAAATATATTTCAAATCCGAAAATAAAACTTATCATCGCTGGGGAGTTTTATGGGGATTCAGAACACTATATTCAGCTGATTGAAAATTTAAATCTTCACGATAAAATTATTTTAAAAACCAATTTCATTACAGATAGTGAAGTTAAATATTTTTTCTGTGCGAGTGATTTAGTCGTACAACCCTATAAATCGGCTACACAAAGTGGCGTCACGCCTCTCGCCTATCATTTTGAAATACCAATGATAGTAACAAATGTAGGAGGTCTGACTGGGATGGTACCCGACGGCAAGGTGGGGTTAGTAGCAGAACCTAATGCAGAATCAATCGCTGATAAAATCAATGAATATTTTCAAAACAAACACGAGGAAGATTTCAAAAAGAACTTGAAAGTGGAGAAACTAAAATATAGCTGGAATGTAATGACCGAAGCTATTTTGGATATTTCAGGAATTAATAAATCTAACAATGGTTAATATTCCAAAACCAAGTTTACTATTTGATCAATGGAAATTAAATCCAAATATAGTCCATCTCAATCATGGATCTTTCGGAGGTACACCTAGATTCATCATTGAAAAACAAAAAAAATATATAGACAAGTTGGAATCAGAGCCTGTTGATTTCTCCGTGCGTCAATGGTATCCCCTCTATTATGAAAATAAGAAAGCACTCGCTGACTTCGTAGGAACGAGTGAACACAATATGTACCTTGTACCTAACACCACAATAGGTATCAATTATATTCTGCATAATCAAAAAGAATCAAACCAACAGTGGCTCACTACGAATCATGCATATGGCGCATGTATCCATGCTTTTCATAAAATAGGGGAAGATCGAGGAAATGAAATCATCAAAGTTCAAATTCCATTTCCACTGGATTCAGAAAATGAAATTTTAGAAAAACTTGAAACTAATTTAAGTCCAAAAACATCTTTAGCCTTAATAGATTATATAACTTCTGCTACTGCAATCATTTTTCCAATAAAAAAAATTATAGACTTACTACACAGCAAAGGAATCAAGGTCATCGTAGATGCTGCTCATGCGCCAGGAATGGTTGATTTTAATTTAGATGCATTCGATGCCGACTATTTCGTAGCCAACTGCCACAAATGGATTTGCTCACCTAAGGGCTCAGCATTTGTGTATGTAAATCCGAAACATCAGAAAGAGTATAAACCTGTATTTTATAGTTTTTACAATGACTGGAACGCAGACGAAGCTGCGCACTGGTCCAATCAATTTATCTGGGAAGGTACCAAAGATTATAGCGCCTATTTATGCATAAAAGATGCATTGAGTTACATGCCTAGTCTCGTCAATGGCGGATGGAATGAAATAAAAAAACATAATAGAGATTTGGCCATTCAAGGAGCGAAATTAATTGCAAATAAACTTGGAGTAGAACTACCAGTACCTGAATCTATGCTAGGCTCCATAGTCAATATTCCTCTCTGGGATGATAAAATACCTCTGAAGTTTTTCAACTATTATACAGAAGTAAAAAATATTCTATACGACCAATATAAAATTGAAGTGCCCTGCGTACTTTTTCCTCAGGCTCCAAAACAGTATGTGCGCGTATCTGCACAGCTATATAATTCTATAGAGGAGTATGAATATTTAGGAGATTGTTTATTGAAAATTAGGAATAGTAGTTAGTTCTATTTTCCAAACTTATAACCAATTGATAAATTGACCATATAATCTGCAAACGCTGCATCTCCTTGTCTATAGACACCTGTTTGGCTTGTCGATAACTTATCTTCGTAACTCTGAACTCGATTTCTATAAAGTGAGATAGGTAAACTAGCAAAGGCTGAAAATTTTCCATTGGAATAACCTATTCCTGGCTCTGCTGATATTATATATCCCGGCCTTCGAAATCCTGCATCTCCTCCAAATATATCACTAGACGGTATTCCTTCCATTCGACCACCAAAAGAAAAACTGAATCCTGATGCATGGTTATAATTTCCACTCACCCTAGCCGCCATCTGATCTGGACAAGAAAATTCACCTGTACCACCCCTTGTCTTTACTCCGTTGGTTTCTTGGAAATTAAATAGGTAAAATAGATTCGCGTTCACTGTGATATGATGTCCTATTGGGTGTACTCCTTGCAACTCCAATGAAATTCCTGTTCCACCATCTCCAGGCTGTATAGACTGATCCACTACTGACAATCTATTTTGGTTGCGATTAGTTCCTTGATTATAAAAACTATCTTCCGCATTATATCGTCCAGTTGGCAATTTTATACCTAATCCAATGGCATAATTGAACTTTTTTTCCTTAGGATTGAAAAGCCAATAGCCTACACCTAGTCTGACATCTGCTAATCCACCTGCCTCAGTAGCATAGCGTTTAGCTAGTCCAGCAGGAGGATTCCCTCCATGCTCATACATCGAGGTTCTATGGTGAGCTACAAAAGGAACTAATGCATTGAAGAAAATTCGATCCGTCAATCCATAGTTAAAAATGATATCTGTAAAATGAGAGGTATTAATCACCTGTGAGCCCTCTTCCATTCTATACTTTTCTTCATGATCTCCACGAAAATGCCTAAAAGATTGAAAATAGCGATAGCCTATATTTACAGTATATGAATTAGCTTTTAAGTTAATACTAGACCCAGGGCTGCCACTGCACATACTTCCACCTCGAACAGCTACGCAGCCTTGACTATAAAGATAGTTTAGACTAAAGAATGAAAGTATCAAAACAAATAAGTATTTCATAATTTTTACTTTTTATCAACAAAGATACTAAAAATTAAAAAGCCTGTTCTACCCCAACTAGCCATCTAAACTGAAACTGCTCATCCGCTTCATTTATAGCTGGGTGAGAAAGATAGAAAGGCATATCAAATCGAAAAGTCATTGGACCTAATCCTAGATACTTAATTCCTTTTTTCCAAGTGAGTGCAGTTCCCAAACCTGCATCAGCCAATATTGGTGCTTTGTTTATGGAAAAACTTGGCAAATCAAAATTAGAAAGACTACCGACATCACCGAATACATAAAGATTCATCCCGATAGTACGCGCTAATTTTCGAAACTTGATTGGAGATAAATTCTCGAAGTTTAATTGCGTATTGAAAGAAAATCCAGAGTTTTGATTGTATATAGAATATACTGCTGAGCCGCTTCTTGCGCCATTTCTAAAAGAATAACCCCTAAGATTGATGCCTCCTCCGTGGTGCAAGTGAGAAAAATTTTGTGAATTGAATCGATTGTTACCTTCAATAAATAAATCAGGAAAAGTCGTAACACTGCGCATAAATTTATTTTCTAACATCTCTTCACCATTCGCGCCTCCAGCATTGAGGAGAATCTCCGTAGGTACGAACCTAGTCTGATGCGATCCCAGTCTTCCGAATAGTCTAAATTTAAATAACAAATTATCTAGTTTAATATTTTCTTTATGTTCTGCCTCTAGATAGCTATAGTTCGCCACTGACATGATAGAAGATCGAAGTTTTACTCTTGTCGTTTGATCAATATTCTGACCTAAATTTTTATTATTTTGCCATTCAATCCATATACTCGTATTGGCTACTAGATGGTTATCCCACTGAATTGAAGTCATGTAATTATAGTAATCTTGATCTCCACGATAGCGCACCATGGACTTGGCTCCAATACTTACATAATTTGAATTATCGAACCACTTTCTCCATCGCAGGGAGCTCAGAGCTATCCCATCAATATGCCTCGCCTCAAAGCGCACATCGCTGTTTCGAATAAACTTATGTGTGGGTGACGCATAGGCAAAGCGAAAAGAAATAACATCATTAATAGCATCTCTTTCATTGAGATTAGCCACATCACGAACACTCCATTTTCCTATGCGAGTATTGAGCCATAGGTCGAGTTCTATATTGTGAAAGTTCTTGTTTAGACTACCTTCAAAATGAAAACCAGCTTTGACTCCATCAAAATTATTATACCAAAAGTCGGGTCGCCATAGTACAGTATAAAACTCTCGGTCAAGCGGTAGAGACTGATTTCTATCAAAATAAAATTTCCAAGAATTCTCCGTGGTATTATTCATTTCATTGACATCGGCTAACCTTCTCGAAGTATCTATTTTAGCATAGTTTGGTTCTTCGGGTAGTACAATTTTAGTTGTATAAGTAGTCTTGAGTTTATTGTCCCACCCTATCCATCGTGGAAGCTTAGTAGCTTCTGTTTCTTTCTCAAACCATGTATTGGGTATATAAAAATTATATCGCTTGCCACTTTTACCATATACGGTTATATCAAGAGGAGACTGCATATCTTCTAGTCGCTTTAATTTCAGTTGATATTTTCCACTATCTAATTTCTTCAAAGGGAAAATTTTATAGTCCAATACTTTTGACGTTTCTATCCACTGATCAAAAAACCAATTTAGATCCACCTTGGTATAGTCAATGATAGAATTTCGAAAATCTTCTACATAAGGATGGCGAAAGGACCATTGATTAAAATAATGCTTCATAGCGCGCTGGAAGAGACTATCACCTAACACATATTGAAGATTGTATAACATGGTAGCCGTTTTATTATAAACATTTCGATAGCCGCCGCCTTGACCTAGGGCTCCATTAAAACCGTCGCTGTGCACATTAATCTCTGTTCTATCTCGACTCATCGCGTCTAGCATATAGCTATCATAGCAGCGCGCATTGCGCACAGCTGTTGGCATGAAATGTTTGGGCTGCTTACCAGTAGTAAACATATTTTTTCCATCGATAGCTTCTAGCGCCCATACGGTCAAAAACTGAGTAAATCCTTCATCCAATAAAGCTCGATAAGTCTCATTATTATTGACCATACCATAGAACCAATTGTGTCCTATCTCATGAGCTAGTAATCCGCGATACCCCGGATCAGAACCACCATCCATCGTCAGCATAGGGTATTCCATTCCATCTTGACAATCCGCCACCACCATTTTAGGATAGGCATATTGTCCAAAATCTTTGCTATACACATTGATTACTTGAGCTGAAAAATCACAGGCATTTTTCCACCCGCTGCAATGAGGTTCTAGAACAAGCGCAACGGTGCTAAATCCTTTATACTTTTTTTCATCTAAGCGATAATGTGGTCCTGCCACCCATGCAAAGTCATGTACATTTTCTGCGAAATATTTCCAAACTTTGCGTTCACCTTTTTTCATTGGGATGTTATATGTGACAATGGTATCCATAGGATGATTCCAATAGTTTGAAATATCCAATTTCTTTCTTAAGGTATCCGGTAAAACTTCCGATCGATTTTGTAAAACGCCGGTAGCCTCAACTACATAATTCGCAGGAAAATCTAAATGAACTCTATAATTTCCGAAATCGCCATAAAACTCACGATTCAGATGCTGATCGGTACACCATCCAAATTTTCTATCATAGACTGCTAGGCGCGGATACCAATGAGCTCCATTAAAATGTTTTATCCCTTGAAAGTTATATGACTTCATTCTACGACGAGTATCTCCACCCTTGCTGTAATAGGTCTTAAAACCGATTTCAATTTTAATATTTGAGTTCGGTTGCATTGGTTTTCTCAGCCAAGCTTTTAAAATGGAGCCGTCAATTTCTGTTTTAACTATTTCTCCATCTACTTTTAACGAAAGTATTTCATTTCCTTTTCCTGCCTCTTCCCACTTGCCAAATCGCACTTTATTCCCATTCGCTTCTTGTAAATTAGAGAGATAAGATTCTTTGATAAAGGCATTTTGATAGAGATTGAAAAATAATTCATTGAGTACGTGTGGCGAATTATTCGTATAAATTATTTCTACTTTACCGGAGATAATCTCTTCTTTTTCATCCAACTTAGCTTGAATGTTATAATCTACATCTTGCTGCCAGTATTCACTCTTAGTTCCTAGTTTATTTTTCCAGAAATAGGGATTAGAGGTGGATTGGAAGGTTTGAGCACCCAAAGTACCGCAAAGGAGTAAAAAAGAAATCGTCAGTTTCATTCGTTGAATTTTATGCTAATATCTATAAAAATGAGTTTATAACTGCATTTAAGTTAAAGATATAAAGGTAAAGCCCTAATGAATCTAACAAAGGCCCAAATTTCTTGTAAAAAATAAATACTATTCAAATCCATCTTTGCGTTAGAATATTAAACAATTAAAAAACTCCAAAATATGAAAAAGAAAATTAATTTAACAGCAATCATCTTCTTAACACTCTTTACTAGTCTTGGTTGCTATAAGGAGAGTCTGCAATCAACCAGCTCCTTAAAAAAACAATCTACCCTTACAGAACTTTTTAAGAATATTGCTCCACCAATGCAAAGTTTTTTTCTAATAGCAGGTCAAACGAAAACAATAGTCGGAGAAAAAGGCACCAATATCACCTTCTACCCAAATTCCTTCAAAAAGAAAGATGGCTCTGTACTAAAATCTGGGAATATTCAAGTAGTCATTCAAGAAATGCTAACAGGTCCGGAAATGATACTTGCTGGAAAATCCACCGTATCGGATGGGAAGTTATTAATTTCTGGTGGACAATTTTATATCAACGCTACTCTCAATGGTGAACAGTTATTAGTAAACAACGCTGCTCGTCCACTAGTGAAAGTACCTTCCAATCAAAATGGTACAGATATGAGCCTATTTAAAGGAAATGTGACAGCCAATGATACTATCCAAGGAGATTCCGCTATTAATTGGGAAATGAAAAAAGATTCAATCATATTCAATCTAGATAGTTTTTATAATAGTTCAGGTACTGTAAGTCTTTCTTGGAATTATAGTTTCGGTTTTGAAGAGTTTGGTTACTACAATTGTGATAGATATTATGATTGGTCTGCTCCAAAAACAGAAGTCAAGGTAAAAACCCCCGAAGGATTTGATCATACCAATACTCAAGTATATGTATACTTTAAATCCATTAATTCTGTGATAAAACTTGAAGGATATGACAAGAATTTAAAAACATTTTTCATCAATCACTCTGAAGCCCCTATAGGCTTAGAAGTAACCATAGTCATAGTAGCCAAAAAAGATAATAAGCATTATCTTGAAGTTAAACCTAATATAACCCTAACAGCGAACTATTCCACAACCTCAAATCCAACTGAATCAACAGAAGCAGCTATCAAACTAGCCATAAAAGGATTGTAATTTTATACTGAAGTAAATTAAAGAGGAAGCACTTAGCTTCCTCTTTTTGATTGTATAATTAGTAGTTCCATATCTTACTACCACTTCCCCATACCCAATTTATTCCATGGAATTACTTGATAGTTGGTTCGTTTTTGCATCTCATCTCCACCATAAACCAAGATTTTTTTCATAGGTCTATCGGCATCCAATGCTTGAAATCGATCCATTTCCGCAAACATATCGGATTTAATAGTAGAGCTGGCCTTTATTTCCACTATTTGAAGTTGATCATTTTCTTCTATTAGTAAACCCACTTCATGACCATGCGAATCTCTCCAGAAATACATATCTCGATACGCATTCTGATGAGCAGCTAATTTGTGATATTCCGCCACAACATAATTCCCAAAAAGATGACCCCACATAGGGCGTGTAAGTCCCAATTTTTTTTGATCTATTCTCAGTAAATGACATACCAGTCCTGTATCATAAAAATAGAGCTTAGGACTTTTGGTAAGACGCTTGTTGTAGTTCTTATAAAAGGGCGGTAGCAAAAATGTAATGTAACTGGTCTCCAATAAACTCAACCAATTTCGCGCCGTCATATGACTGATTCCTGCATCTTTAGCTAGGTCGCTATAATTTAGTAATTGCCCAGCTCTAGCGGCACATAATTTGACAAAGCGATTAAACGATCGCATATCTTGAATATTGACTAGCTGAGAGATATCCCGCTTCACATAGGTTTCAATATAATCGGAATAATACTTGGCAGGATTTATATTCCTATCGTAAATAGCGGGATAAAATCCTTTATAAATTTGGGCTCCTATAGTAGAGGCCAGCATGTCATTGTTATCCAATTCTCTGGTATCAAAAGGGAAAAGTCTAAAAAGTCCCACTCTACCCGCCAAAGATTGGGTTATAGTCTCCATCAAATGTAAATTCTGGGAACTAGAAAGAATAAATTGTCCCATTAATTTATCTCGATCCACGATGGTTTGCATATAGGATATTATATGCGGCACACGCTGCACTTCGTCCATTATGACATATTTATCATATTCTTTAAAAAAACCATTGGGGTCTTTCAGAGCAAATTCCCTCAAATCTGGATTTTCTAGAGAAATATATCGATACTTAGAAAATTCTTTCTTCATTAAGGTTGTTTTACCTGCCTGCCTGGGACCGGTGATAGCCAATACAGGGTATTTTGACGCATATTTTTTAATTTCTCGATATATAGTTCGTGCTATGGCCATAACGCTATAATTATTCTGCAAATATAGTTTATTTTCAATTTACACAAGTTTTATTTTCAATTTACACATGTTTTATTTTCAATTTACACAACATTCTAATTCCCTTTGTATATAAATTTTCACAAATCCTAGACAAAAAAACTATTTTTACCAAATAAGACCATATTATATGAACTTTCTCAAAAAAATAAGCCTTACCCATTGGATATTTATCTCTATGGTCTTAGGAATCATAGTAGGAATAACCTTCCCAGAGTTTTCGCAGAAACTACAACTCATTTCTAAAATATTTCTACGGCTAATCAAAACAATAGTGGCTCCATTAATATTTGCCACTATCGTTTTAGGAATAGCCCATCATTCTAAGTTAAAAGACATAGGAAAATTAGGCTTAAAATCAATTATATATTTCGAAGTCGTGACGACCTTGGCGTTATTTATAGGACTCGGAGCAATCAATCTAACTCAGGCAGGTAAAGGAATACACATGCAGGCTGAAGCCAAGGCCATAGAAAAAGTAGAAGAAACCAAACAGATAAAACCGAAATCATTTGAAGAATATATTTTAGATGTGTTTCCTGAAAACATTACCAAAGCGATAACCGAAGGAAAGGTCCTTCAAATTGTTATTTTTAGTATTTTATTTGGGTTAGGAGTTTCCATGGCACCTGTGGGCGCGAAGAATACTATGATTCACTTCGCAGATGGACTAGCCGAAACTATGTTTAAAGTCACCCATATCATTATGTATTTCGCGCCAATAGCGGTGGGAGCAGCTATGGCCTATGCGGTAGGTCATATGGGGCTGTCCATTTTACTTCCACTGCTAAAACTCGTTGGGACTTTATATGGCGCTTTAGCAGCACTAATATTATTCGTACTTGTACCTATCGGGTTGTACTTTAAAATAAATTTAAGAAAACTATGGCATCATATCAAAGAACCAGTTTCTATAGCCTTTGCTACCACCAGTTCTGATGCGGCCTTACCTAAGCTATTTAAAGCTTTGGAAGATTTTGGTTGTAGCAGAAAAATTGTTTCTTTCGTCCTACCTATGGGTTACAGTTTCAATCTCGATGGGACCACACTTTATCTCTCTCTTGCCACTGTATTTGTGGCACAAGCCTCGGGAATTGAACTCAGTTTAGGTCAACAACTTTCCATGTTGTTCATCCTCATGCTGACGAGCAAAGGAGTAGCTGCTGTGCCAAGAGCATCTCTTGTCATTCTCATAGCTACTGCCGCTGATCTCAACCTGCCCATAGCTCCTATTTACCTCATCTTCGGTGTCGATGAATTGATGGATATGGCGCGAACATCTACCAATGTGATTGGAAATAGCCTAGCGACCTGTGTCATAGCCAAAAGTGAAGGAGAGCTGAATGAAAATTAATTTATGAGTTATTAGTTTTGAAAATTAAGCAATACCATACTATAAATAAATATTGGGCTGATATAGGAGAATTCTTATTGACAAATCCCGTAAAACACAATATTGTTATTGGGCAATTAGACGCTACATTAGATAGAAATAAAGTTTTAACAAATACACAATTATTTGCACTTTTTGAATACGAACAACCCATTCTAACTGCTTTTAAAAATAGACCTAATATCATTTTATATGGTGAAAACTATACCCATCAGCACTTACATTATTTGTCTGATTATTTCAAATCAAATGCTATAGAACTAAAAGGATGCATTGGTGAAACAAAGTTGATAGAGGAATTTTCAAAAATATATACGACAAATTATAGTATTGATAAAACCCTCATAGGTCATAAACTCGAAAGATTAGAAACTATAAAACTGAGCGAAGGAAAAATTAAAAAATGCAATGAATTTGATTTAGAATTTGTTACTGAATGGATTGAGAAATTTGGGATTGAATGCAATATGCCGCATAGACCTAATCGCTCTGATTTACAGGCTATGATTCAACAAAGAATTCATCAAGGCTCTATGTATAAATGGGTGGTCTATAATAGACCTGTTTCTATTTGCGGTGAAATTATTTCTAATGAGTATTTATCTAAAATAAGTCTTGTCTATACTCCACCTGCGTTCAGAAATAATGGATATGCTATATCTTGCGTTTGGGCTCTTTCAAAATTAATATTGGAACGAGGTCAAAAAACAGTCTGTCTATTTACTGACAAATCTAATCCGACTTCAAATAAAATTTATAGTCAAATCGGTTACCGCCCAGTTTTTGAAGACTACGAAATTAGTTATCAATAATCCAAGTCAATATAGCTCCTCTAATTTTTTTATAAAAAACCTCTGAGTACTTTTGATTTTGGAAATTTGATAAGGTATAGTGCATTTTTGAATCATAATACTTATCTACAGCTATCTGGTCCTTAAATGAGTACAATTCTTTCGTATGATAGTGCTTATATATTGATTCTTTTGAGCTCCATATCATCGTCAATTTAGCTAAATCGTCTCCTTGCTCAAAATCGTTTGGATGGAGAAATTTATGTTTAATTTTTAATACTTTATCTTGAATGACCTCGATGTCTATAGCCACATCGTTGGTTTCCGAGCATATAACCGCTACATAGTTTCTCGAATGAGATATAGAAAACTTTAACGGATAATTGGTGAAGTGAGGCTTGCCGAGTTCCGTTTTTTCGAGATAAAGCTGATGGTGCTGTTTAGACAACTTCTTGACCCAATAGCGTGAAGCCAGCCATTGAAGTTGTTTTAGAGGATTGACTATGGCATCAAACTCCTTTTGATCAAAGGCTGTGAAGTCAATACCCTCTTTGTAATAATCTACCTCATGTTCTATTTCATAAACAATAATTTGAAAAGAGGAGTCAAGGTGCTCGTATAAGATTGGCATAAACTAACCCTCAAAATTTAAAGTAAACACCAAACCTCTTGGGTATAAACCTCTGATAGCGGAGCGGTTTAAATCGCTTTGATTGGGATCCAAGACATTATTGAGACTATGAGAATATTTCAATTCTGGGGAAAAAATAAAGTAGGGAAAGAAGTATTGAAGACCAATTCCGTACTCCATGGATAGACTAGCCTTGCGAAGCGAAATTTTATTGGGCTCACTTGTCGTTCTAATTTGTGGATCAATGTTTAAATCATATTTTAAACCCGCGACAACAAATACCCTCCAATCATTTACTGGTTCCGACTTAAAGCGAATATGAACTGGCAGTGAGATATAAGTGGTTTTTATACGATTATCCACAACCCCGCTGATGGTATTGTATTGTATTAATTTCTCTCCAAATGTCATATTGGGGATGAATCGCAAATCAAAATAGCGATTGAACTGCCAGTTTCCGATAAGTCCCAGATTAAAACCGGGTTGTGATTTATCATCAATACTCAAAATCGTATCATTTGCTTCAGAGTGCGGCTGTCTATCAATTCTGAAGTTTGACGTATTTAAACCAAGAGATATGCCCCAATACAGTGCCTTATTACCTTTCTCATAAAAATTTAATTGTCCATTCAAAAGTGAAAAGTTGAAAACAAAAACTAATAGAAAACAAAATCGAAACATGCTTACTTTCGCGCTGTGTATAAAGCACACATTCCAAACGTTAAAGGATAGTGTTTAGTATCATTAAATCCCGTTTTTTTTAGGATTTCACAAAATGAATCTCCCTGAGGAAAAGCACTAACGGAATTTGGCAGGTAGGAATATGCCGAACTATCTCTTGAAAATATCTTTCCAATAAATGGAGTAATATACCTGAAATGAATATTAAAAAGGAATCTTAAAAAAGGATTTGTAGGAAATGATGGCTCTAAAATAGCTATCATACCATCTGGCTTCATAACCCGCCCTAACTCACTTAATCCCTTTTCCAAATTTTGAAAATTTCGAACTCCGAAACCGACGGTGATAGCATCAAAGCTACTATCAGCAAAACCAAGTTGCTCGCTGTCTCCCTTGACCCATTCTATGTGCTGCCCGTTTCTCTTATTTTTGGCCTTTTCTATTCCAATATCGAGCATATTTTGAGACAAATCCAAAGCAACCACTCTCTTTGGGTGTATTAAGAGTGCCTCGAAGGCAAAATCTCCCGTACCAGTAGCCATATCCAAAATAACTTCCGGATTTACGGCTGAAATTTCCCTGATAGCCCTTTTTCTCCAAATGATATCAATTCCTAAACTCAAAAGGTGATTCAAAAAATCATATTTGTGCGCTATGTTATCGAACATAGTCTCAATTTGAGCCTTCTTCGCATCATTCGTCTGATAAGGGACTACCTTTTCTACTTCGATTTCCACAATTCTAAGATTTAAGTACAAAACTAATTGTTCATGGTTAATTGTTCCTTCTTAATTTTGAACCCATGAATATCAACTCTCGGCAATTTATTGGCTCATTTAATACCCTTTCAGAGCTCCCAGAAATCGATATTCCCGAATTTTGCTTTATTGGGAGATCCAATGTAGGAAAGTCTTCCTTGATAAATTATTTGACAGGCAAAAATGATTTAGCCAAGGTCTCCTCTACCCCAGGAAAAACCCAATCCCTCAATTACTTTTTAATAAATAAGCAATGGCACTTAGTAGACCTCCCCGGGTATGGCTATGCTAAGCGCAGTAAAACACTTCGCTCTAGCTGGGAGAAAACTATGTACACCTATTTTGAGACTAGAGAAGCCCTCGTCAATATATTTCTTCTGATTGATTCTCGGATTAAACCCATGAAAAGTGATTTAGATATGATCAATTGGCTCGGGGAGAATGGTGTTCCTTTCTCTATTGTTTATACAAAAGCGGATACCCGAGAATTAAAACAGTGCAAAATCAATATAGAACTTTTCGAAAACAAACTCAAGGAGACATGGGAAGAGCTGCCAGAGAGCTTTATAACATCTTCAGAAGAGCGCAAAGGAAAAGAGGAAATTCTAGATTATATTCACCAAATTGCTAATTCATAAAAATATTTTAAATTACATGTCTATAGCCCAACAACTATTATCTATCCAGGCGGTCAAACTATCGCCTGCTAAGCCATTTATCTGGGCCAGCGGAGCAGAATCTCCTATTTATTGTGACAATCGAATAACACTTTCCTACCCAGAAGTTAGAAACGCTATCTGTACTGGCTTTGTAGCCAAAATCAAAGAATTATACCCACAGGCAGAAGCTATAGCAGGGGTAGCCACAGGTGGGATCGCTCATGGTATGCTTGTCGCCGATAGACTAGGACTTCCATTTGTCTATGTAAGAGATAAACCCAAAGGTCATGGGAGGGAAAATACCGTAGAAGGATTTTTAGAGAAGGGTTGTAAAGTCATTGTCATCGAAGATTTAATATCGACGGGAGGTAGCAGTTTAAAGGCAGTAGAGGCTCTTAAGGATTATGGCGCAAATGTTTTGGGGATGTTGGCCATCTTTACCTATAATTTTCAAAAAGCAAGCGATGCATTTGAGGCCGCTAAATGTTCTTTAACTACCTTAACTGGATTTAAAGAATTAATAACTTTGATTGAGAAGGATAAGAATTACAGTGCAGCTGATATTGAATATATGAAAAATTGGTATCAAAAAGGAATCTAGAAAAGTATGAGTGATTTATACCTAAAACGAGGTGTTTCTGCCAAAAAGGAAGATGTACACAAAGCCATAGCCAATTTGAGCCAAGGCGTTTACAAAAATTTATTTTGCAAAGTGTTTCCCGACACACTGGGTGGTAGCGATGACTATGTAAACCTTATGAGCAGCGATGGCAGTGGCACGAAATCTATTATTGCTTATTTGTATTGGAAAGAAACTGGAGATACTTCACTTTTCAGAGGAATAGGACAAGATGCTCTCGTTATGAATTTGGATGATATGGCTTGTGTAGGAGCCATAGATAAATTTCTCTTCACATCCATTATCAATAGAAATAAAAATCGAATCCCAGGTGCAATCATTAAGGAAATCATTGATGGAACTCAAGAATATATTGACAAACTAAATGACTATGGCATTGAGATAATCTATACGGGGGGGGAGACGGCCGATGTAGGCGATGTCGTGCGCACAGTATCTGTGGATGCCAGTATGGTAGCTCGAATGAAAAAATCGGATATTATCCAAACAGGAAATATCAAGCCAGGACAAATTATTGTAGGCTTGGCGAGTTATGGAAATTGCATTTATGAAAATGGCTATAACGCCGGAATGGGAAGTAATGGTTTGACCTCAGCAAGACATGATTTACTCTCTGCGCACTATAAGCAATATTCTGAATCTATAGAAGAACTCGTAGATCCATCTGTTCAATATATAGGAAAGAATAAACTAACGGATATTGTTTATAATGATTTAACCCTAGGGAAATTAATTTTATCTCCAACGATGAGTTACACGCCTATTTTGAAAAGAATTTTTGAAGAATTAGGTAGAGATCAATTGGCTTCCATTGTGCACTGCACAGGAGGGGCAGCTTCAAAAGTTTTACATTTTATAGATAAGGGGAGAATTGTAAAAGACAATTATTTACCTATTCCATTTTTGTTTAATTTTATTCAAGATCAAAGTCAAACGGATTGGAAAGAAATGTTTCAAGTATTCAATATGGGTACACGTCTTGAAATTTATTTAGAAAATGAAACGATAGCTCAAGAGATGATTTCTATTTCAAAGTTATTTGGAGTGGATGCGCAAATAATGGGACAAGTGGAAGAATCCAATATAGCCGAGGTGATAGTGAAGCACAGTAATTCAGAATATATTTATAGAAAATAATGCGCGTAACTGAATTAGAATTTTATCCTCCATATTATTCAGAAGCCTATAAGAAACTGGCTCAGGATATTCCTTTGATACACCTCCTAGACCAAAGACAAAGCTATCTAAATATTTATCGCGCCATCCCTGAATCGCAATGGGCATATAGCTATGAAACAGGCAAGTGGAGTATACAAAAAATAGTGCAACATTTAATAGATGCAGAGCTTATATTTTGTTTTAGAGCCTTATCCGTAGTTCGTGGAGAAAAAAAACCACTGATGGGTTGGGATCCAGATGAATATGCCGCGACTATAGATGAAACAACTTTATCCAAGGAAAAATTGCTCGTTTCCTTCGAACTGCAGATGAAATATACGCATAATTTATTCTCACAATTTGGTGTAGAAGACTTAAAAAAGATAGGCAATGCTAATGGGTTTGACACGGAAGTGGCTGCAATGGGTTTTTCGATTATAGCTCATGAGATGCATCATAGACAAGTCATACAAGAACGATACCTAAACAATTAATACCAACGATACGTTATAAATAGAATAATATGCTCAACTTAGCTCGACCACTTGCTTTTTTTGATCTTGAAACTACAGGCCTTGATATAGCCAAAGATAGAATTGTCGAAATTTCTATTCTTAAAATTTTTCCTGATCAAAGTAGAAAGACTCTTTATTATTTAGTAAATCCAACCATTCCAATTCCTAAAGAAGTAGCAGCTATACACGGCATAACGGATGAAAGAGTCAAGGATGCCCCAAAGTTTTCAGAAATAAGTAGTGAAATAGCTGAATTTATAAAAGATGCAGATTTAGCTGGGTATAATTCGAATAGATTTGATATTCCCATGTTGACAGAGGAAATGCTGCGATGCGGTATTGATTTATTTTTAGAAGAGAAAGACAATATAGATATCCAAAGTATTTTTCATGCCAAAGAAAAGAGAGATCTATCCGCGGCCTATAAGTTTTACTGTGAAAAAGAGCTCACCAATGCGCACACTGCAGCGGCAGATACTGAAGCTACATTTGAGATATTCAAGGCACAACTGAAGCGGTATCCAGATATTATTAACGACGTGACCTATATTTCTAAAACTTTTTCAAATAACTACTCCACGCATATTGATAACGCCAAAAGAATTCTTAAGAAGGAAGATCAATACTATCTTTGTTTCGGAAAATACAAGGATATGCGTTTTCAAGATATTTATGAAAAAGATAGGGGCTACTTCAAATGGATGTATAATGCAGACTTTAGTCTGCATACAAAGGCTAAATTAAAACAAGTCTGCAATCAATTAGGTATATCCCTTGGTTAAAATAGTTTTTAGTTCAAAACTTTTAAAATCTAAACTATATTTGTAAGGTGAATGATTGTCTAGTTATAATTCCAACATACAATGAGCAGGATAATATTATCCCCATGATAGAGAAAGTCTTTTCTCTTCCTGTAGATTTTGATTTGCTTATTATTGACGATAATTCACCTGATGGCACAGCTGAATTGGTTAGAGAAATGCAGAAGAAATATCCAACCAAGTTGCATATGATTCAACGCTCCGGAAAACTAGGACTTGGTACGGCTTATATTACTGGATTTAAGTGGGCCTTAGAAAAAAACTATACCATGGTATGTGAAATGGACTGCGATTTTTCACACAACCCTGAAGACCTCCCTCGTCTGCGAAAGGCAATCCTAGAAGGCGCTGATGTGGCGGTTGGATCTAGATATATCGAAGGCGGTGGAGTATATAATTGGCCAAAACGAAGAATCTTATTATCTAAAGGTGCTTCCTTGTATGCTAGATTGATTACAGGTATTCCTGTCCAGGATACTACTGCTGGTTTCGTTTGTTATCGAAGAGAGTTTTTGGAAAACTTAAATATGGATAAGATCGTTTTTAAAGGATACGCATTCCAAATTCAAATGAAGTACGCAGCCTATTTGATGGGATATATAATTAAAGAAATTCCTATTTGGTTTAAGGATAGAGAAGAAGGTGTATCTAAAATGTCTTCCAATATTATTCAAGAAGCCATTCTCGGTGTATTAAAATTGCGATGGAATGCAATTTTCAATCATTATCAGAAATAGGTTTCATGCAGAGTTTTTGGGAAACTGATCAACTTAGCATCATTGATTTTTCTATAGTTGGTGGTGGAATTCTTGGATTATTTACTGCATATGAACTTTCATTAAAATACCCCAAAGCTAGAATAGCCATCTTTGAAAGAGATCTTTTTGCTGCTGGCGCTACCAGCCGCAATGCTGGCTTTGCCTGTTTTGGCAGCGTTACCGAAATTGCGGCAGATAGAAAACAATGGGGCGATTCTAAAACGCTAGAAATAGTAAATAAACGCTGGAAAGGAATACAGAGAATTCAATCATTACTCGGAGATAAGATTAACTATGAAAATTATGGTGGTTATGAACTTTTTATAGATAAACCGATACTGCAGCAAGATTTGGATGAAATCAATTCCTACCTAAACCCAGTTTTTCAAGAAATCGTATTTAAACAACAACCTGAAAAAATTAAAGAATTTGGATTTAGCGCCAACACGCAGAGTTTGGTATTTAATCCATTTGAAGGACAGATCCACAGTGGAAAATTAATCTTAGCCTTACATGAATTATTGCGTGCTAAAAATGTTCATTTTTTCGCGAACTCTGAGGTGACTTCATATGAAGATGGATCACCAATCGAATTTATAATCAATAACAAACATAAAGTTCAAACTGAAAAACTAATTTTTTGTACAAATGCCTTTCCTCCTATAAATCAGTTACAAATAAAACCAGCGAGAGGTCAAGTTCTCATCACCAAACCAATACCTAATTTAAAACTTCGAGGCTGCTTCCATTTTCAGGAAGGCTACTATTATTTTAGAAACGTAGATAATAGAATACTTTTTGGAGGAGGGAGGCACTTAGATATTCATGGCGAAACGGATACTCGATTTCTACTAAATGAATTGATTCAAAAGGACTTAATAGAAAAGTTAAATACTATCATAGCACCATCTCATATGCCAGATATTGAACAACAGTGGTCAGGTATAATGGCATTCACAGACAATAAACTTCCTATGATAAAGTATATAGGTAAGCATGTCATCTATGCTATGAATTGCAATGGAATGGGGATATCATTAAGTCCTATAACAGCTCAAGAAATCACCGAACTGCTATAATTGGACAAAAAAAAAGGGATAGACGTTAGTCTATCCCCCCACTTAAACATAAATTAGTATAAAACAACTATCTTTCGATAGTTATTTTCTTATTAAACTGTTCCGCCCCATTGTCCAAATTTAGAATATAATTTCCACTTGGCAACTGCGTACAGTCGATGTCTTTAATAGTTTCAAATTTGCTTATTGTTATAAATTTAACCTCTTTTCCTAATAAATCAAGCACCCGCACTTTCATATCCTCTTTTTGAGTTTGACGCGCACTTATAGTCAAACGACCGTTTGAAGGAATTGGATAAATATCAAAATTGGCATTCTCTGCTGATTGGATTCCACTTCCCGCTTTTCTTTGATAATGGAAGTAGAACGTACCTCCCCCTTTTGAGGTAACCATATTATTGACCTCTACAAAAGCTACGCTATTTTGATAACCCAATGTTTTATTTGTAACGATTTGGTATGGAAACTTGATAGGAGATTTTGTTTGTCCCAAAATTAAATCACTCGTCATTTCACTTTGTGTTGAAGTTACAAAAGAAAGTTCGTTTAATGGAAGATCCGTCGAGAATTGATTTGTAGGAATTAAAGCATTCCTTCTAGCCTGAATTGTACTTAAGAAAAGTCCTTTTTCTGAAGGCCCTTCATTGTAGAAAAATCTTACAGAATATGGAAACTTAATGGTATCCATTCCATTAACTTTAATCGAAAACATCCTAAGGCCCATAAGAATTACCTTATTTTCTGGTGCCAATGGCTCTAGTTCTTTTATGAACCCATTTGTAAATCTAACATCTGGAGAGAAATTTACATTATTCCCATTCTTTTTTATGGCTAGCAATAGCTCTTGTTGATTCCCCTCATGCGCATAATACGTCCAACCAGTATTGTCAGTACATTGCTCCAATAAATTAAGCCTATCGCTAATGGCCAATTTTATCATGTTATTTGGATTCAATTGTCTTACCAAGACAGAATTCGAGGGCTCATCTGTACAATAAGGATTTCTCACATGAGCTCTATATACATCTGGCGTGAATGTCAATGGACTAATGGTATAATTGCTATCTGTAGCACCTGGAATCAATACTCCGTTTTTGTACCATTGATATGCAGTGGCATTTTTTCCTCTCACACTCATGGTATGTGAAGTCGCAGAGCAATTCGAATTTGGCATAGGGTGGACGGTCACTGACTGGCGAGTATTTAGAACAATTTTTATTCGCTTAAACAAATCCTTCTCTTGACAATCACCCATTATACTTGGGTCTTTATAAAGAATTAAATTGTAAAATCCAGGAGTTGTAGAATCCGCACTGGCTATCATAAATCTCTTATAAATAGCTCCTTCTAGAGAGTCTTGAGTTCCATTTGAATTCACCTTAAACCATTGGTATCTATATACCCCCAAGGCATCTACTTCCATAATGGCTGAGCCTCCTGCACATGCATTCAATAAGGTATCCGTTTGTTTTAGCAATATAGGACACAAGGTAGGTTCAACCAACAATAATCTGCTTCTCAATGTATCTAGACAAGGCAGTGTGGTATTAACGATGACTCTGTAAGCACCCGAATCTGCAAAGGCCTTGAATTCATGTATTTTCAAGCTATCTGTATTTTCCCCTGGAATAATAACCCCATCCTTATACCATTGATATGCAAATGGACCATCTCCGCCCACTTTTATTCTCATCACATGAGACATACCTGGCCCAGTTGGTATTAGAGCTTTATCTCTTAATTTGGCCCCTTTTGGAGTATCTATGATATATGCTCTTTGTCTCACTGCAAGATGATATGCATTGGTAATCGTGTCTGTACAGCCTATCAAAGCCCTAGCCAAAACTGTATAAGATCCTGTATCTGCAAGGGTGACTCCAATTTTAGTATAGTTAGGAGTTCCGATAGCAACAACCGTTCCATTTCTTCTCCATACCAATGTCGCATTATTCACCGTAGCATTTAAGTTCAAATCTGCGCCGAAACACAAAGGAGAAATGGTACCTGAAGGGTGAGACACGATGACTGGTTTTGCATTTACACTAACTATACAACTTTGAATATTAACAGCCCCTGAAACTTGTTCTTTAATTTCACATGTGTAGTTTCCTGCCTGTGAAAGAGAGATCGTCGATATAGTAAAACTGGCCATGTTGCCGCCGACTACAATTCCATTGTGTCTCCACGTATAGTCCACAGGATGATCGCTCGTCAATGAAATATTTAAATTTAAACTACCTCCTTCACACAATGTAACATTTGATAAAGGGGTAATTACATTGATAGCAGCATTCGTACAAATAGCTACTAATGTTAAAATTAGTATTGAAATCGACCTCTTGGAAAAATTTGAATCAAGTATAGTTTTACTCATCTCGGTTTAGAATTTTTAATATTGTATGCGCAAAGATATAAAAAAATGTAAGTTGGTTAGATTTTTATTCAAAATGACATCGATTGTAACCTTTTTAACCTTTGTATATCTTACGGTCATAAAAGTTTTAAATTTGCAATCATGAAAAAAAATATAATACTCTCAGTCCCAACCGCCAAGATACAGATAGGCAATAAAGCTGCCATTACACTCGATACTGCATCGACCAATGGCAAAAAATCAATTCAGATTAACATAGTAACTGAAAATGACAGTATAAATAAGGTAATTGATGAAATCACTAATAGTGTAAGTGAAGAAATAGAATCTTCGGCCTCGGAGATAATAAGTGATAAAAAACAAGAGTATTATGAAAGTCAAATAGAACTTGAAAGAATTAAGAACGAATCACTTACAGAGCAAATGAGCGTTTTTATTCCGATTATTGCTATTCTCGGTGGGTTTAGCTATTTGGCTTTTAGGTCATATCAAAAAAGAAAATGGAGAGAAGCTTTATTAAACAAAGGATTCAGCTTGGACGAAATCAATCAATCTGAGCATGAGAATAAAACTACTATCGGCTCTGGTCCTGACGAATTGGCCAACTATGATAAACGAAAAACATTAAAATATTCTATCGTATTTGGATCTTTAGGTATTGCTATCTTGTTTGGAACCATTATGGATGATTTTGGCTACCTTATCGGCATGCTATTTGCACTTCTTGGCACTGGATTCTGGTATTATAATGAAAAAATAAAGTAGTCAAATTTAAAGATTTCACGCATCTAAATGACTGATTTAGAATATATTTCTTTAATATTAAAAGGAGACACCGCTCTTTACAAACACCTCGTAGATCGATATGCCAAGATGAGTTTTGCTGTGGCGTATAGAATCGTAAAAAATAGAGATGATTGTCAGGATATAGTTCAGGATGCCTTTGTTGCTGCCTTTGAAAATCTTAAGAATTTCAAAGGTGAATCTAAATTTTCAACATGGCTCTATAGAATCCTAGCCAATAAAGCGCTGACTTTTAAAAACAAACAAAAATATTTCGATGAGATTGAGGATATAGGCAAACAGGAGGAAGAATATAATGAGGAACTAGATATAGCCACAGAAGAACTGCTCAAAGAGGCCTTAAAAATATTAAGTGACAAGGAGCGTTTGGTTATAGACTTATTTTATTATCAAGATCAGAGTATTAAAGAAATAAGCCTAATAACCCAAGTGACAGAGGTCAACGCTAAAGTAATCCTTCACAGAGGCCGAAAAAAAATGAATGACTACATTCAAAATTCGATTAAATTTGCACACAATGAGTGATTTAAAAAATATTATCGATCGAGAAATAAACCAGATGATACCCTCTGGATATTATGAAGATATTAGAAATAGGGTCATGCAATCTATCAAGGTTCCCAAAAGAAGCCTACAATTTTCATTTTCTGAGAAAAAGGATAATTTAATTCTTTTCTTTACCGTGATTTTCTGTGTCTCTTTAATCTATTTTTTAGGGTATAGTGAGGATTACAAAATCAGAGTTTATGTATCTAAAGAGCTTATATTCAACATTTTTACTTCAATTATTGCTTTTATGTATGTATTAATCTTTTTAGTCAATGAATTCTTTGATAGAAAGAAAAAGATTTTGATTTAAAAATTAATTTTTATATTTGCACTCCCAAAATTTGAAGATTCAGAGATATGGCAAACACAAGAAATGCAAAAAAAGCAGCTAGAAAAGCTGTAAAAAGAAGGTTATATAACAGATACTATGCTAAGACTACGCGAAATGCTGTCAAAACCATTCTAAATGAAGGTGACAATAATGTTCAAAAAGAGAAGCTAGCGAGTGTTATATCCTTGGTTGACAAGTTGGCAAAAAGAAATATAATTCACAAGAATAAGGCCTCCAATATGAAGTCTAAGTTAATGAAAAAGATTCTTAAGGCTGCATAATCCATATTTATTCACTTAATTTTAACATACAGAGCAGGTTCAAAATGAACTTGCTTTTTTTTTGAAAAAAAAATTACATTTGCGAAAATTTAAAAACACAACCTTTTAAAATATACATATGACAAAAGATAACGGAAGAGGTAAAGCTTGGATCATGTTTGGTCTTGGTACAATAGCTTGTTTAGCTGCACTTGTTTTGGTACCCCAGTGGGTATGGATACCACTACCTTTCGCTCTCACTGGCCTAGCAATGGGATTTGATGCTATCTAGGTCGAAGGGTAGATGAAGATATACACAAAATCTGGAGATGATGGAACCACTGCTTTGTTTGGTGGTGATAGAGTGAAAAAGAGCTACATACGAGTAGAAACCTATGGCAATATAGATGAATTGAATTCATTCTTAGGTTTACTCATTGAAAGTATTGGAGAGGGGGATATTAGAGCCTACTTGGAGAAGATACAGCACATCTTGTTCAATTTGGGCTCTGTAATAGCTACAATAGATGAAAAATTCTTACCAAAGCTTCCCCAGCTTTTACCCTCAGACATAAAAAGTTTAGAAAATCAAATGGACGAGATGGATAAGAATTTAGTAGCTATGACCAACTTCATTTTACCCAGTGGTGATGAATCTGTAGCGAGAGCTCATATTTGTAGAACTGTATGTAGGCGTGCGGAGCGAAGTCTAGTCGAACTTTTAGACTCAGAAACCTGCCATCCATCGTTGACAACAGCCTTACAATTCCTGAATAGACTGAGCGACTATTTTTTTGTTTTATCCCGAAAGCTAACACAATTAAATAATAAAAATGAAGTTATCTGGAGAAAAGAAGTAACACTTTAAAGTTTTAAAATAAAATTTAATTAAATCACAAAAATCAAAAAACTATGTATTGGACACTTGAATTAGCCTCTTATTTGGAAGATGCCCCTTGGCCAGCTACTAGAGATGAACTTATAGACTATGCTATCCGCTCTGGTGCACCCGTGGCTGTAATAGAAAATTTACAGCAATTGGAAGATGCCGGTGAGGAACAGTATGAAGGCGTTGAGGACATTTGGCCCGACTATCCAACTCAGGACGACTTCTATTTTAATGAAGACGAGTATTAAACGAATCGAATTCAAGAAAGCCTCTCCTTTGAGAGGCTTTCTTAATTAATCTTATTAGAAATATCATTGGCACATACCGTAGCGCTGGTCCAGGCATTTTGAAAATTAAATCCACCTGTTATACCATCGATATTGGTAACCTCCCCTATAAAATATAAATTGGGTATCTTCTTGGATTCCATAGTTCGTGAATTCAAATCTTCTAAATCGATGCCTCCAGCAGTGACAAATTCCTCTTTAAACGTTGTTTTTCCTTTGATTTCATAGACACTATGAAATAACAATTGGATGAGCTTATTACAATTTTTCTTCGAAAGTTCTGCCCATTTTTTATCTGCTTCAATTTCAGCCATGACCAATAGGTATTCCCAAAATCGCTGAGGAAATTTTTCTATTTTTCGATTTCTAACTTTAGCTTGTCTGTTTTCCTGTCTTAGAATTTCAATTTCATTCCTTATATCCTCCTCAGAGCTATCCCCCATCCAATTGATTGCTATTTGAAAATGATAGTTATATTGATTTAGCAAAAAAGCTCCCCATGCTGACAATTTTAAAATCCCAGGACCACTCAGTCCCCAATGGGTTATTAAAACAGATCCTGACTCTTTCATATCTGTGCCTACTATGCGAACAGAAACATCCTGCATAGTCAGGCCCATGAGCTCCGTCAGTGCTTTATCATTGATTTTAAAAGTAAACAGAGAGGGAACGGGATCAACCATCTTTAGAGATAAGGGTTTAAAAATATCTAAATCCCTTGGTTTTTGTGCCCCACCAGTCGCAATGACTAAATAATCCACCGTGAATATCTTATCATTGAATTTTAGTACAAATTTTTGATTTTCAATGACTATCTGTGTAAGTTCGTGTTCAAAACATATTGCCACGTTATGTTTCTTCAATTCTTTTATAAAACTATCGATGATGGTCTGAGAGTCATTGGATACAGGAAATATCCTGCCATCTGCTTCCGTCTTGAGTCGGACGCCTCTTTTTTCTAACCAGTGGGTCATATCCTCTGGTGAAAAGACATCAAAATTTTGCTTGAGTACTTTGGAACCACGAGGATAGTTTTTGGAGAACTGAGCTTGTGATACAAAATGGTGTGTCACATTGCAGCGTCCGCCTCCACTGATTCGTACCTTTTTCAGCAGCTCGGTGGATTTTTCAAAGATAGTGACCTGACAGTCCGATGATTCCCTGAGCTGAATAGCACAAAAAACCCCTGCTGCCCCTCCTCCTATAATAGCTACTTGTCTTCTCATCAAAACTAATAATCTACAAAATTAGGCACAAGGTAAGAATAAAAAGAACCGTTTACATTTAAATGTTACAAACATTTTAGAATCTATTGTAAATTTGCTTCGAACGAAAAGAAATTGAATCGCACAGAACGTATTTTAGAGAAGTTTAATCGTCGTTTCTCCAAGGAGTTTTATATCGGATTGGGAATATGGACGATTAGTTTCTTTCTCCCTTATATCCTTTTAGGCTATGATTCTTATATAAGGGTTCATGATACATTGGAGGGAGAACTTGTTTGGCTTCATATTCTAAAAGAATCTGGCTACATGCACAGCCTATCCAATGAAGTAAAATTGTCTGCTATCATGGATGGCTTACCCCGCAATGTGCTTCCTTCTGGCTTTACCTTGATAGCCAATCTATGTAATTTTTTTGATATTTTCTACGGCTATATTCTGGGGCATTTTATATTTAAGACAATAGGATATGTATCTTTTTATTTATTTATAAAAAGATACATGACTCTAAATTATTTATATGAATCAGGAATCGTTTTCGTTTGTCTTCTTCTGACTTCTATTCAGTTTTTTACACCCTTTGGGATATCCATCATGGGCATGCCGATTCTAGCCTACGGTTTTGCTAGACTGTATTATCAAGAAGATTTTGGCATTACTGCTCTGATATTTTTTGTTTTTCCCTTCTGTTCGTCTTTTGTCTGGTCCGGCATAGAAATTATTGCCTTGTTCAATATTTATTTGATTTATTTATTTATCATCAAACATGATCATATTACTAAATGGTTGGCAGCATGGGGTTCTTTTATACTCGGCACTATCCTAGCCAATATACAGTTTATTTACGGTATGTTATTTCTAGAAGATGGATTTAGATCGCATAGAGTAGATTATTATCAATTTAATGATGTCCCCAATATTCAAGCTAGCTTGACAGAGTTTTTCTCCTTCTTTTTTAGCACACATTATCATGTTTCCATATTCGTGTCAACCTTGATTTTTGGAATCTTCATTTTAAGTTATTACGGCATCAAAAAGAATCCATGGTCCAAAAGAATCTTTATAGCTATAGTCTTTATTGTTCTCTGGCAAGCCTTTTATAACTATATTGAATATTTCACACAGAGCATAGTCTTTATAAAATCATTCCGCTTCAACCGTTTTGGCTTTTTACTCCCCTTCCTTTGGTTTTTAATTCTCCTTATATCACTTGATACCATAGCACGTTTCAGACTGCT
The DNA here is from genome assembly GCA_021297855.1 of Sphingobacteriales bacterium. Taxonomy (GTDB): domain Bacteria; phylum Bacteroidota; class Bacteroidia; order Chitinophagales; family JADJOU01; genus CHPMRC01. The sequence continues at coordinate 30,455 of JAJTHM010000014.1, forward strand.
CAGTAAGACAATTCCGCTTATTCTGTGTACTCAATTCCTCATTCTCTTTCTTGCAAATGATGAAACACAGCACAACTATAAAAAACTTTGGGGCTTTGAGGATACCTTTCCGAGTTATAGAGAATATCTCGCCCTAGAGCAGTTTAATGAAATAAAAAAAATCATTCCCAATACAGAAGAGAATAAAATCATCTCACTTGGACTGAGCCCTACAATAGCGCAGTACCACGACTATGCTACCCTTGATGGTTTGTTTTCCGTTTACAATCTAGCATATAAAATTGAGTTTCGCAAAATCATAGAAAAAGAACTGGAAAAGAATCCGCTTATTCGTGAAAAATTTGATAACTGGGGAAACCGTTGTTATTTATACGCTGACGAACTCGGTGTAGAAAATGTACAAAACTGTCAAAGTTCACACGACTCCAAGAAAATTTACAATCTAGAAATCAATTCAGACCAAATTAAAAAACTAGGTGGTCGCTATATCTTCTCTGCCTGTGAAGTAAAAAACGCTTCAATACTAGGACTACAGCTACTTAAGACCATTGGCAGTGAAAAAGATTTTTGGAAAATATATATCTATAAACTATGACGGCACGGAAAGAAAAATTGTTTTTTTATTTAATTATTCTCCTTTGTATTCTTTCCTTAGGATTGACCTTCTATACCTTTGTCATACTGCCTAAGACGAATATTGCTTTGGGGTCGTTTTTTTAAATTAAAACTAAAATTCTACTTTAGAACCTTCTTTAAACCTAATTTATCATGCCAGATAAACTCTACTTTGACAATTTATTTATAGGAGAAATTGATTTTAAAGATGCCGATTTTCCATCATTATGGGGGAGTTTTACATTAGTTTTAGAACCAAAAGACAATCTATCTGACCATATTCTTAATTATATTGAACATTCAAAACTGTATTTATTAACTATGTTGGATTCCGATAATTTTCAAAATAACGAATATGATGACCTCGAAAAAGAAGGATATAAATATATCGATCTAATTGAAACAGATAATTGGAAAATCATTTCAGAAAGCGGTGAAATTAGCAAAATTCTCTGTCCAGTTTTTGATCATGACAATACCATAAATTGGAGGTGGGACTTTACTACTTAATTTTTTACGTATTTCATTTAACTCCTATCTTATCGTCATATAAATTCACTGTTTAATCTGCATTTACTAATGCTGCATGAGATACGCAACATGGCGAACTGCAATGGTTTGTGTTAAAGGAACCAAGCGCTAACTAAAGAACATGGTATCAATTAGCTATAAAAAATCATTCATATTTTTCAAATAAATTGGGTCTTCTAGAGCCGTGCATTACCCCCTGTATTTCAATACAGTGCTCTACTATCCTAAAAAATACCAGCCAGTTATAAAAATTCACATACTTATAATTCTCATTTAGCACTGATTTATACGGATTAATTTTATAAGGAAAGGGATTGTCACCTATTTTATCTATAAGTTCGATAAACTCATCCCCTATCGATATGGCATTTATTGGCTGGTGATTTGCAAATGCAATATATTCAATAATATCTTCAAATTCTTTTGCAGCGTTTTCAGATAATACTACTCGAAAATTTCTTTCTTTTTCCCCAGCCATCTTTGTTTAAATTCGTTTATTGACAATTTTGAACTTTGTTCAGACTGACTAAGCCATTGATTAAACTCCACTATGGCTAAAGGTTCACCATTTAAGACATAAGAGTTTGAAGCATAAGCAATATGTATCAGATTCATATCCTCAAGCTCTTTTATTTTTTCATAAGCCAACTTAGATTTTATATTTATAGTTAAGGTATCCATATTGATATTTAATTCAGTTAGTTACAAATATAACGATTTAAAATTAATATAAACCATTGAAATCAAGATATATATTTCTTTCATAGTTCAACCCTAAATAACTCATTAAAAGACACGAAGTGACGAACTATATGATTTAGTTGGGTTTATTCGGATTAATGAGAAAACAAGCAACTTCTGGTATAATTAAGGTGGGACTATGACTCTTTTGATAAGTAAAACTGAAGCTTTTCTCGATGAATACTAATAGATAAATTCACTATCGAATCTTCATTTTTCATTATATTTGTAGCTTATAGCGATAGAGACATAGCATGTTTGAGAAGTTACAAGAAAGTATAGAAGCTTCCCTCAAAACCCTCAAAGGGCAAGGGAAAATCAGCGATATCAATGTGGCGGCTACCGCCAAAGAAGTACGCCGGGCTCTGGTAGAAGCCGATGTCAGCTACAAAGTAGCCAAAGAATTTACAGATAAGGTCAAAGATCAGGCCATAGGAAAAGGCATACTCACCGCAGTATCGCCTAGTCAGATGTTTGTCAAAATCATGAATGACTCCCTGACGGAGCTTATGGGAGGCAGTCAGCAGGAAATCAATATTTCTGGTACTCCACCGATAATTCTCATAGCTGGGTTACAAGGTTCGGGTAAGACGACTTTTATCCATAAACTAGCCTTTTATTTAAAAAATAAGAAGAAATATAGACCTCTCATGGTTGCAGCGGATGTCTATAGACCTGCAGCTATGGAGCAATTGAAAGCATTAGGGGAGAAAATCAATGTGCCGGTCTTTGTAGAAATGGAGAACAAAAATCCGTTGGACATTGCACAAAAGGCTGTTCAATACGCCAAAACGAATAATTATAATATTATCATAGTAGACACTGCAGGACGATTAGCGGTGGATGAAGCTATGATGAATGAGATTTCTCAACTAAAGAATGAGTTAAAGCCTTCGGAAACCCTCTTCGTCGTGGATTCTATGACAGGGCAAGATGCAGTCAACACCGCTAAAGCCTTCAATGATAAAATAAATTTCGACGGAGTCGTGCTAACCAAAATGGATGGCGATACGCGCGGTGGAGCGGCACTTTCTATTCGATATGTAGTAGATAAGCCTATTAAGTTCATATCTCAAGGGGAAAAAGAAGATTCCTTAGATATTTTCTATCCCGATAGGATGGCCAATCGAATCCTCGGTATGGGTGATATCGTATCGCTTGTAGAGAAGGCACAGGAAGTCTATGATGAGAAAAAAGCAAGAGAGTTATCCAAAAAAATTGCCAAAAGCCAATTTGATTTTAACGATTTCCTAGACCAGCTGGGGCAAATAAGAAAAATGGGAAACATGAAAGACCTTATGAAAATGATTCCAGGTATGGGTAACGCTATGAAGGATGTCGATATTGACGAAAAACAATTCGTGAAAATAGAAGCTATCATACAGTCTATGACCCCAAAAGAACGAGCCAATCCTGACTTATTGGATATGAAGCGAAAAATGCGCATAGCCAAAGGGAGTGGCAATAGCATAGAAAAAGTAAATGCCTTTATCAAACAATTCGACCAAATGAAGAAGATGATGAAGCAAATGCAAAATTTCACCCCCGGAAGAAGGTAGATGATGTGATGATACGACAATGTGTTGATTTGAAAATGGAACAATTTGAAAATTTGAAACGGAGTAAATCAATCTTGTAAGATGTTTTTGAATTGATGTAATAATACTGCGACAGATAACTGTGACTTCTTAAACTGACTAACGACAGCCAATCACCGAATAAACTAAACACTGAACAAACTTATATCTCAATAAACTAAATATATGGCAGAAAGATTAAATTTACCAAGAATGAGTGACACTATGGAAGAAGGTGTCATAGCCAATATGCTAATTAAAGTAGGTGACGTCATCAAACCTGGTACCATAGTAGCAGAGGTAGAAACGGATAAGGCTACCATGGATTTTGAAAGTTTCCAATCGGGCGAGGTGCTCTATGTAGCAGCCAAGTCAGGTGATTCTGTACCGGTGAATGGCCTCTTGGCTATTTTAGGTAAGAAAGGTGAAGATTTTCAAAGTCTTCTTAGCGAAACACCCCCAGCGACTAGCCCTGCCAAAGAGGAGGCGAAGGAAGATGCTAAACCTGCGGTAGTTGCCGAGGTTGTATCTCCTTCAGTACAAACTATTTCCTCATCTGATCAGCGAGTAAAAGCCAGTCCTTTGGCTAAAAGCATAGCCAAGGAAAAAGGGATTAATCTATCCAATCTTTCAGGAACTGGCGAAGATGGTCGAATTGTAAAAAAAGATGTAGAGTCATACCAAGGAAGTGGTGCTCAAGATAATGGAGCTAACTTGCTGAAAAATTCACCGATAGGTCAGGAGTCATTCGAAGAAATACCACTCTCTCAGATGAGAAAAGTGATAGCGAAAAGACTCGCTGAGTCTATGTACACTGCCCCACACTTCTACCTGACTATCGAAGTCAATATGGATAATGCTATATTAGCGAGAGAGCAAATGAATGCTGTCTCACCCGTAAAAATTTCATACAATGATTTAGTGATTAAGGCCTGTGCGCTAGCCTTAAAAAAACATCCTTATGCCAATGCATCATGGTTAGGTGATAAAATTAGAATTAATCACCATGTGAATATTGGTATGGCGGTAGCAGTACCCGATGGATTAGTCGTTCCCGTGATAAGAAGTGCTGATATGCTCAGTTTAAGTCAGATAGCTGCAAGCAGCAAATCCTATGCAGAGAAAGCAAAGAATAAACAAATACTGCCAGATGAAATGAAGGGCAATACCTTCTCCATATCCAACCTCGGTATGATGGGTATAGAAGAGTTTACTGCGATCATCAACACTCCCGATGCATGCATACTAGCCGTAGGTGCTATGAAAGAAATAGCTGGCGTGAAAAATGGACAAATAGTTCCAACTTCTGTTATGAAAATGACCTTGAGTTGCGACCACAGAGTAGTAGATGGTGCAGTGGGGTCAGCCTTTCTTGCTGATGTGAGGAAGTATTTGGAAAATCCAGTAACAATGATGGTCTAGCCTTTTTGTTTACAACTATAATTTTCTTTAAAAAAATATTGTCTTATTTTTAGCTAATGAAAAAATGGAACCTATTTTTCATTTTAACCAATTTATTTATTTCATGCAATAGTGAAAAGCTTAAAGCGATACCTATCCCTGATGAATATTTCATTAATGTAAATAAGGCCGATTCTTTATACAAGATCAAAAATTATACATTGTCTGCTGAGCATTATTCAAAAGCATTCATTGTTTATAATAACCTAGGGTTCCCAAAACATAAATATCGAGCAGCAAAATCATGGGCTTTAGGAAAAAATGCGGATAGTGCATTTGCATATCTTAATCAGCTAGCTTTTGACAATGAATTTACAGATTATGAGTCATTAAATTTAGACACTAGTTTCAAAATACTCCATAGCGATAAAAGATGGAAACATATGAAAGATCGTGTCTTGATCAATAAATCTATTAAAGACAAAGAATTTATTAAACCATTGGCGGATAGATTAGATAGTGTTTATGAAGATGATCAAAAATCAAGGAATGAAATAGAAGATATAGCAAAAAAATTTGGCTGGGATTCGAAAGAAATCCAAGCTCAGTGGCAAATTATAAACTACAAAGATGCCCTTAATTTAATAAAAGTAAGAAGCATACTAGATAAATATGGTTGGCTGGGTTCGGAAGTAATAGGGGGTAAAGGCAATAATGCACTCTTCTTGGTCATTCAGCATTCCGATTTAGCTGTACAAGAAAAATATTTACCCATGATGCGTGAAGCTGTCAAGAAGGGCAATGCTATGAGTAGTCAATTAGCATTGCTTGAAGATAGAGTAGCTTTAGGAAAAGGTAAAAGACAAATATATGGCAGCCAAATAGGGCAAAACCAAGTTACAAAATTATACTACATATCTCCGTTGGAAGACCCTGATAATGTAAACAAAAGAAGAGCAGAAGTAGGGCTAGGTAAATTAGAAGACTATGTCAAACAATGGAAAATCGTATGGGATATTAATCAATATAAAATTGATTTGCCCAAGCTTGAGGAAATGATTAAACTAGAAGAAAGTAAATAATTTTTACCTTGAAAAATCTTAGTGCCTTTGTGGCGTAACCAGAAATGTAGAATTTGAAAAGCATAGTTGATTTTCTCAGGTTTAAAAAATTGGACTGGTATATTTTAAAGCAATATGTCGGTCCATTTATAATCACGTTTTTATTAGCCTGGTTTGTCCTCATTATGCAGTTTTTATGGGTCTATATTGACGACCTCATAGGTAAGGGCATCGATACGGAAAATTTGCTTCGCTTCGTCTGGTACACCTCCTCTACCCTTATTCCTAGTGCTCTGCCGCTCGCTATACTTTTAAGTAGTATAATGACAATGGGCAAATTTGGTGAAAATTCGGAGTTGACCTCCGCCAAGGCGAGTGGAATTTCCCTTTTTAGATTTTTCAAAAGCACCATCATCTTCTCCATATTCGTATCCCTCTTTGCGTTTTATTATTCCAACTATATATTCACAAAAACCAAAGCAGTGGCCATTACCATGCTGAGTGATATTCGCAATTTAAAGCCCACTCTACTTATCAAACCTAAACAATTTTATAATGGTATAAGTGGTATAAGTATCCTGGTGGATGGAAAAGATGAAAAGACGGGGACGCTCTATGGTCTGAAAATTTATGACCACAACCAAGGCAATGGAAATCAAAGCCTCCTTATAGCTAGGTCTGCACGCATGCTTCAAAGTGATAATGGCAAGGTCTTAATATTTAGGATGGATACGGGAGTTATGTACAAAGAAGTGGCTAGCAATTCATACGATAATCTCAAATATCCGCATTATGAATGGAAATTTTCCAATTATGATAAACGTTTTGATTTAACGCAGTTCAAATTGGCGGAAAATTTATCTAAAAACCCAGATGATGCAAGATTTTCAATGAATATGGCGCAGTTAAATATTCAAATGGATTCGTTTATAAAAGAAATGGCAACAAAAAAGACTAATTTTGACACGCATTTTCTTAGACTCAATCCTAGTTTTATGCTACTGCCCAATCCTAATGCACCTATTCGACTAAGTGATAGCATAGCCAAATTGAATACGGATGAAGCGACCAAATTTAAGGTTATTATTAGCAATAAACTGCGAAGTGTAAAAAATAATTTATTTACCCATAACTCGGATATCAGCTATGTTCGCAGCAATAATCAACTCCTCAAAGTGGAGTGGCATAGAAAATTTACCTTAGCTATTTCTTGCTTGGTTTTATTTTTTGTTGGAGCACCTTTGGGAGCCATTATTAAAAAAGGTGGTATAGGACTTCCCATGTTTATTTCCGTCATCTTGTTTATTATATACTATATGTTGACAAAAATTTCCAGTGAATTTGCTCAACAAGAGAAGGTGACCCCATTCTTAGGGATGTGGTTTAGTACCATGTTATTTTTACCACTAGGAATCTTCCTCACATACAAAGCGATGAATGATAGTCAAATGATGAATATTGAAGGATTTGCAAATTGGGTTATAGAAAAATTTTCGAAAAAAAATGTTGACCGCCAATAGAATTTTTTTCTTCTTTTTAATAGCCTGCTATGTTATTTTGATGCAGAGTTTTATTTTGATGACCAATAAGGGTTGGGAAATTCTCTATTTTTGTTACCATAGAAAAACATTTTGGACAGAATTCTTCAAAATTGTCACACTCCTCGGAGAATGGGTAGGTTTAGTTGGGTTAGCGATTTATTTATTGATCAAAAATCGACGAGCTCTGATTAGTGCTTTACTGGCTTTTATTCCTATAAATATTTTTTTACAATATATCAAGAAAGCCATGGATTTTCCTAGACCACTCTTATATTTTAATCAAGGAGAGGTAAGTCCTATTCCAGATTACATACCTTTATACAAACATAGTATGCCCTCGGGGCATACCTATACGGCCTTCTACTGTATGACTTTTCTTATCTTTTTTTATAATCTAAATAGATCCTGGCAGGCGCTTCTGTTTCCGATAGCTATCCTAGTGGGTGTATCTAGGATGTATCTTATGTGTCATTTCAAAGAAGATGTATTTGTTGGTAGTATTTTAGGTATACTTGCAGGCGTATTATCCGTTGTAATTTACGAAAAAGGGTTAAAGAGGATATGAATTTTGAACAAATCAACCATCTGATTCAAGATGATATCAATGCTTTGAATGCCCGAATAAAAGCAGAACTAAAAAGTGATATTCCGCTATTAAACCTCATCACAGATTATCTTTTAAAATCAAAGGGGAAACAAATCCGGCCTATGCTGGTTTTCTTGTCTGCTAGAATGCAGGCACCTTCCAATGAATCCACTGTAATAGCTGCCACCATGATCGAGCTACTCCATACGGCTACTTTGGTGCATGATGATGTAGTCGATGAGGCAGAAACGCGCAGAGGGTTTCTTTCGATTAATGCCAAATGGAAAAATAAGGCTGCCGTTTTGCTAGGAGATTATATTCTATCCAGAGGTCTGCTTCTATCGCTAGATAATAATCAATTTCAGCTACTTCAGATAGTATCCAATGCTGTAAAAGAGATGAGCGAAGGTGAACTCTTGCAAATCGAAAAAGCGATGAAGCTAGATATAACAGAGGACATTTATTACAACATTATATCAAAAAAAACAGCCTCCCTTATCAAAACAGCCTGTTTAGCTGGTTCACATTCTGTGACCAGCGATGCGGACAAGACTAAATTACTGGGAGAAATAGGGTTGAATATCGGTATGGCTTTTCAGATAAAAGATGATTTGCTGGATTTAGGTAAAGATGAGATTGGGAAGCCCTTGGCTATCGATATTAAAGATCAGAAGATGACTTTGCCTCTAATTCATACCATACAAAAATCGACATGGTGGGTAAAAACCAAACTCCTCATGGCTATGCGATTTAAACGCAAGAATCCTGCAACCATTCAGAAAATAATAACCACCATCGAGCGCAATGGCGGATTAGAATACGCTGAAAAAAGAATGCTGGAGTACGCCAATAAGGCTAAGGAACTTTTGATGAATTTTGAAGACAATATCTATCGTCAAGCATTTCTATTTCTAATAGATTTTACTGTTCAACGAAAAAAATAGGTAACCTAGATTAGAGCAAAAGACAATGTATTCTGATTGTTATCAGAATGATTATAAACTATAATTTTTCCTACGAGACATACCCAAGGTTTTATATATAATCTTTAGCATCAGCATCAAGGCAGCGCATGGTGTACCATAATTGCTTATCACCAAAAGATTTCTCAGATAAATAAACAGATGGTACATATCTTCATACTTGAGAAAAACCGGGGTAGCATTCTCTGGCATAATGTCTTTCAACTCCATATTTTCAATTAATGCCACAATTTTCTGACCTTCAGACCAAATGACAAATCCAGCGAAAAATAAACCACAAACGATGAATACTTTGAGATAGGTAGTTTTAAATAACAACACCTGATCATAGAATACAAACCAGCGGACAAACTGAATCAATAAAACAAAGGATACTAATCCTAGTGGAAGAAATTTAAACGGGATAACGCTATGTATTGGATACCAAACTATCCATGCGACTAGAATACTCATACCCCAAATTAATAGTTCTCTTATAACCTCCTTTGTCATTAGGCAAATGTAGCTTAGTTGGAACCAAAAGATGGTAAATTTTTTAAGCTTAAACGTTGCAAAACTAGTGACATCAAATAAAAAATGTCAAGACCATTTCTACCAAACATCTTACTTTTAGTCATTCAAAATTAATTTAACCTTCTATGTTTTTAATAGCAGAAAGTGGTAGCTCCAAAACACAATGGCGTATAACAGGCGACGCAGCGACAATTGCCATAGAAACTAAAGGCATCAATCCTTTCTTTGCTTCGGAAGATTTTATTCTAGGAGAACTGCAATCCTCTGCACTTTCTCAATATCAGAATAAAATAAATCGTATCGTATTTTATGGATCAGGATGCTCCCATGTGGAAAGAAACAACTATCTTAAAAATATTCTTAAAAACTACTTTCCCCTCGCGACAGATATTCTAGTAGATCATGATTTGCTGGCGGCTTGCATAGCCTTGTTTGGCAATGACCACGGAATAGCATGCATTATAGGTACAGGATCGAATAGCTGTGTCTATACGGATGGCAAAATAACCCAAAATGTGCCTGCCTTGGGGTATATATTAGGAGATGAAGCATCCGGTAGCTACCTAGGAAAAGAAATATTAAAACACTATATATACAAAACCTTGCCAAAAGATATCCATGATTATATAGTTTCAGAATACAAAATAGATAAAGAAGATATATTTGAAGCGGTCTATAAGCAGCCTCTGCCAAATAGGTTTCTCGCCAGTTTTGCCAAGATAGCTAGCCAATTTAGGAACCACTCCTTCATTCAAGAAATTCTCCTTCGTGGATTTGATGAATTCGTTCGCTATCACATCGCGTGCTATCCTGAAGCTAAAAAATACCCCATAAGTTTTGTAGGTTCTATTGCTTCTGTTTTTGAAGATGAACTGAGCACAGCTATGAAAAAATATGGATTGACCATTTCTAAAATAGATAAAAATCCAATAGATGCTCTCGTTAGATATTATCATAGATAAGGTTCAGAGCACACCAGCCCAATAATTGGATTAGCTCTTTACAATTTGAATTTCTCAAAAGCTTAAAATATAGACTACGTAAGCATTAAATCATTCGTATAGAGCGCACGTCTATGCACAGAGTCCCATGAGAATCTAGCTTCTTTGTTGAAAACATAGTCAATCAGCACCATAACAAAGCCTCCTATTGCCAACGCGTAAAAATGTGCATAGGGTAAATTCAAATTGCATCCTAATACATGAGTTATTAAAACTATAGCGAGAGCCCATATAAGTCTTCCAATTCTGCTATTAGGACTAGATAATGGGTCTGCAACTAAAATGAAACTGTAAATCAAAAACCAAACATCATTTAACTGAAATGATTCAAAAGAATATCCCAAAAACTTATATACAAAACCTACCAAAAGATTCAGTGCAAAATAGAACACCAGCATATCAATTTTTTTTGCATCACTTCGATACAAAATTCCTATAATGCCCAATACAATGCCTGATATAACAATGAAATCGGTCTGGTGCGTAGTGATGAATGCCTGGTGGGTAAATAAGATCATAAAGATGAGCCCAAAATTCGCAGGATTGAAAAGGTGCTTGCCATTGTATTGGAAAATATACTTAGATGAAACGGCGAAAAAAGATACCATACCACAGATGAAAATAAACTCCGTACGAATCATCAAACCCAGAAGCATAGTCGTAATGATAGTGCTGATGGCAGCGTTGACAGGAATTTTAAAGGCGAGACAGAAAAGTGTCTGCGTTAATAATCCAAAGGAGAAAATAGCCACTAATTTGGAGAAATCGAAATCCCAGTGCAGTATAGTCCAGCCATATAAATAGACAAAAGCTAAAAGTAATATGAGTAATAACCGATTGTCTAAACGCATAATTAAATTTTAATAAGATAGTCCGTCTTCTTACAACAATATGTTATATAGATTCCTGCATACGCAGGAATGACGGCACCTTTGCTCTTCTGCGTCATTCCTAAAAAAGCGAAGAACAATTCAGGAATCTTAATAACATTAATATATTTGCGAACTAGCATATTAGTTTAAGTACAAAAATAGTCATAACCGTTTTTCTTTAAGTGAAATAAATGTTATTGATTCTTTTGAGAGATTTTTATTCCTTGCAAACTAATTAAAATGAACCAATTTTGATGTAAAGAATCTATTTTTACCTCGAGTATGAGCCAGAAAATAGAGAGACTAGAAAAGCTGAATAAGGCTTTAGATATAGAATTTCAGCATGATAAAACTATCTATGAAGAGACTTTAAAAAAACTATCTGTCAAAGAGTTAGTTGAAAAAGGACTCACATGGTATCCACTCAAAATCAATGAAACAGGATTTACCGTAGGTGAATATCCCTACCTCACGTTAGAGATAGCCGAAGATAAACTCGTATCCCACCAGTTTAAGAGTGGTTCTATGATACGTTTTTTTCAGAATGTAGATGGCAATATCCATACCCACTCCGTGCGTGGGAGTGTTTACTATGTTTCGAGCAATCAGATTAAAATTATATTAGAAGAAGACGATTTCCCTGATTGGTACCAAGATGGAAAAATAGGTATCGCTTCCGATTTTGATGAAAAATCTTTTAAAGAAATGCGCATCGCACTGGCTGAAGTCGAGAAAGCGGGAGACTCCACGACATTAGCACATTTGAGAGATAAATTTTATGGGCTTAGAACCACTTCTCCTATTCAATCTATAAAATTTACCCCGCGCAACACTTCCCTCAACGCCAGCCAAATCCATGCCATAGAACATATTCTCGGCATGGAAGATTTCCTCATCATTCACGGACCTCCAGGAACTGGCAAGACGACGACACTCATAGAAGCTATCTATCAACTCAGTAAAAAAGAAAGTCAAATTCTTGTCTGTTCACCCAGCAATAGCGCAACAGATTTATTGGTGGAGAAATTATCTTCCATAGGTCTGAAAACACTGCGTATAGGCAACATTTCTCGTGTCAATGAAGCGGTATTATCTCAAACGCTCGATGCTAAAATCGATGCCGCTCCTGAAATTTTAGAAATAAAAAAGCTGCGAAGAAAAGCAGATGAATTTCGAAAAATGGCGAATAAATACAAACGTCAATTCGGGCCAGAGGAAAGAGAGCAGCGCAAACTGCTCTTACAAGAAGTGAAGGAAATCCATAAACATATCCGATGGATAGAAGATTATCTCGTCAAAAAAATCTTAGAAGAATCTCAAGTCATCTGCACCACCTTAGTCGGTAGTCAGCAGAACTATCTCAAGGATATGAAATTTCAGACCGTGGTCATCGATGAAGGTTCACAAGCCTTAGAGCCTGCCACTTGGATTCCAATTCTAAAAGCAGAAAAAGTCATTCTCGCTGGAGATCCTTTTCAGCTGCCTCCCACGATCAAGAGCCATGAAGCTGAGAAACAAGGGCTATCCACAACCCTTATGGACATAGGATTTCAGGTGAAGAATAGAGTCTTTCTTCTCGATACGCAGTACCGTATGAAAGAAGAAATCATGGGATTTAGCAATCTCGTATTTTATGAAAATAAACTACAAGCTGCCCCTAATACGAAAGAACATTATTTTCAAATTCGCGATACCCTATACCCTACCCTGCAGTTTATCGATACGGCAGGCTGTGGTTTCGATGAAAAAAAGCAAGACAACTCAGACAGTCTTTCCAATCCTGAAGAATGCAAATTATTATTTGACTATCTAGGCAAGCTTCTCCTCGAACTAAAATACCAATACGACCACTTGAGCATAGGCGTCATAGCGCCCTACCGAGGTCAGGTGGAGTATATGAAAAACTACGACAGAGAATTTTCACAACTCAAACTGAACTACAATATCGATATTTCCACGATAGATTCTTTCCAAGGTCAGGAGCGCGATATCATCTGCATCAGCCTTGTGCGCTCGAATGACGAAGGGAGTATAGGCTTCCTCAAAGACTACCGGCGTATCAATGTAGCCCTCACCCGCGCGAAAAAAATGCTCATCGTCTTCGGTGATAGCGCTACCCTCTCCCAAGACGATTTCTACAACCAATGGCTCGACTACTGCCATTCCCACAATGCTTATAAGAGTGCGTGGGAGTTTATGGGGGAGTGAGTTTCTATTGCCACCTTTTGAAACAATTAAACTAAACTCAAAAGTCTAAATATCATTAGCTTTGCAATGGATGAAAGAAAAAATTCTGTATATAGTAGCTGGATGCAATGGTGCAGGGAAAACAACTGCTTCTTATACTATTTTGCCTGAAATAATTAACTGCAAAGAATTCGTTAATGCAGACGAAATAGCCAAAGGACTTTCTCCTTTTCAGCCAGAAAAAGTTTCATTTGAAGCTGGAAGAATAATGCTAAACAGACTAAATGACCTAATTATAAATGAAGAAACATTTGCATTTGAAACGACACTCTCAACACTCTCATACAAACCGAAAATAGAAGAAGCTAAGGAAAAGGGATATATAGTAAATCTACTATTTTTCTGGTTAGAAAGTAAAGACCTGGCAAAAGAAAGAGTAAAAACAAGAGTAGCTGAAGGCGGTCACAACATTGATGAAACAACCATTGAAAGAAGGTATGATCGTGGTATTCAAAATTTATTTGACATTTACCTCCCAATCGTTGATGGTGCTTTAATATTCGACAATTCGCTTTCAAAACCAATCCTAGTAGCCAATAAAAAAATAGGTCAAGAAACTATTATTATAAATAAAGAAAAATTTAATAAAATAATCCAACAATATGAATGCAGCAGAAAGACAAAATGAAATATTTAATAAAATAATCAAGGGCATGGACAAAGTCTATGAAAAACTTATCGAATATAAGAAACTAAAGAACAGCGAACTTGTAGTGATGCAAGATGGGAAAATTCTAAGAATTAAACCATAGGTGCTTATTTTATTTACTACCTTTAAGATGTTATGCATCAGCGCCTAAACCTAAATCTTTAACAATAAGTTAGTCAATAAGAACAAGAGGATAAATGCTAATCGTCTTCGGTGATAGCGCTACCCTTTCTCAAGATGATTTCTACAACCAATGGCTCGACTACTGCCATTCCCACAATGCATATAAAAGTGCTTGGGAGTTTATGGGGATATAAATAAATTGCAACGGATTTGGATAGTAATGTTTTATATTATATATTTGCGGAAAATAAAAGTTACGGACATTAGAAAAAATAATGGAACAAAAACCTGCATTATTCGGAATAAAACATTCTAATAGAGATATTTCTAAACCAGATAGTTGGGGTAAGAATAAATTCAATGCCACGTTTCCGGCTTCTTTGATTGCCTATATGGATAGTGTTGGCAAAAATCCTGTCTATCTAAAGATGGGATCAGATAATTCATTAGAACACAACTATATTTCTGGAAAAGAACTTTTTAAATTAAATCCTTTGGATGATTCACTTTATTACTCCTTTGAATCTTCATATACCCCTTTTCAAACATTAACTTTGAATAACCCGCCTAACGTAGATTTAATGTTAATAAATCACAAGTCTTCTGAAATCCTAGCAGGATATGAAGTCAAACTAACTACTTTACCTGATGAAAGTACACATAATCTTTCAGAAGATAAGTATGGAAGTGAGATAGTTATTCGAATGCCTTCTATACATTTTTTAGCGTGTAGTTTAGCGTCTATTTATAAAGATAATCGAAAAGATTTAAAGAAATATTTTGGTCAGAATGGATTTGGAAATATTTCAAGCTATACTGAAGCAGCACAAGTAAATCCAAAAATAGGGGATATTTGGATGATTATGAACAATATAATTACTGACAATTTAGATAAGCAGAAACCTACAATAATCCAACCAATTTGGAAAACACTGGGAAAAAAACCACTTTTAGCTGAAAACTGCTTAGATGTTTTTGTCTGGTCAGACTTAGCTTTTACTAAACTTTTCATGACTGAATCAGCCAGAGTCCCCCTTGATGCAACAGTTCCAGTGAATAGACCAACAAGAGCGTTAATTCAATTATTCTTCATGCTTAATGAATTTTATATCCGTGGCAACTTTGACTCAAAAGATATTTTTCAAAAATTGACTTATACAGTTAAAAACGACAAGGCTTTTTCTGTGTCTGGAAGGAAAACAAATATTTTGATGAAATGTGAAGAACTTTTAAAACCCAGAATAACTAAACAAGAGATAAAAAACATAATTTTGGGAGGTGGTCATTTGCTGCTTTCTCCTGAAAGAAGGTTTGACGCTGTGGTTGCTAATTCCTTAGATTTGTTTTAATAGCGTAATGAGAACAGTTGATTTATTTGCAGGATGTGGCGGACTTTCATTAGGTTTAAAGAATGCAGGATTTAATGTTGTGGCTGCCTATGAAAATTGGAACGCCGCCGCAAATATTTATCAAAAAAATTTTAATCATCCTGTTTTTGAGATTGATTTATCAGATATTGAAAAGGCTATTACTCATATTAATCAGTTTAACCCAGAGATTATTGTAGGCGGCCCGCCTTGTCAAGACTTTTCAAGCGCAGGAAAAAGAAACGAGAATGGAACTCGTGGAAATTTAACACTTTCCTATGCAAGAATTGTTTCTGGTATAATGCCAAAATGGTTCCTTATGGAAAATGTAGAGAGAATTAACAAAACTGTAATTTTTGCAGAGGCGAAAAGAATTTTACAAGAAGCTGGATATAGTTTTACAGAAACAGTTCTTGATTCTAGTAAATGTGGAGTTCCTCAAAAAAGAAAAAGAATGTTTCTGATTGGCCATATTGAAGCTCCTGATAATTTTTTAGTCGATAAACTCTTGTTAGGGCTATCTAAAAATAGTATGACTATCCGTGAGTATATGGGAAAACATCTTGAGATAGAACACTACTACAGACACGCTAGGAGTTATGCTAGACGAGGGATTTTCAGTATTGATGAGCCAAGTCCTACTATTAGAGGAGTTAATAGACCCATTCCTCCTAATTATTCACCACATCCTGGAGATGCCACATCAAATATAAAAAATGTAAGACCACTTACTTCTATAGAAAGGTCATATTTACAGACCTTTCCTAGAAATTTTAATTGGAACGGATTAAACAAAACTACATTAGAGCAAATTATTGGTAATGCTGTCCCTGTAAATCTAGCAAAGTATGTTGGAAATTGTATTATGGAATACGAAAAAAGCAAATAGAATTTCAATAGTGAAGCTCTTCTCAGTTTTTAACTAATATAATAACATCTCTAATCCTCAAACCTCTGTCTCCTCCAAAATCCAAACATCTCCATCGCGCATGACTTTAAATAGCCAACCATTGTCTATACATCGCTGAACTTCTTTGCCAATCATTTCCGACTCGTGGTGGTCTGAATCGTAATGCGGAAGAATGCCATAATCAAACAAGCCTAGACCTTCCCAGATATTTTCTTGCATCTGTCGATAGGGGAAATCATTCGGCATATCCACGTTTGAAATATATTTCAAAGAATCACATAGAATACAAACACCAGCGCTATATCCTCCCCAAAAAAAGTTTTTTCGATAGCGGAGCTCTTGCAGATAGATGTCATCAAAACCACTCAAGCGCATAGCCATGCGCAAAATAAATGTATGTCCACCCGCCAGCCATATACCATCTAGCTCAGAAAGTTTTTTACTCAAAGTATCTTTCTTTCCGAAATAATCTTTCAAATCCAGATGTTCATTCTGAAATCCTAAACTATCCAAAAAATCCATTTCCTCTTTTAAATGCTTGGCCCGTATTTCAGGGCTCGCCGTCGTCCAGTCTTTGGAATTATTGATATGTCCTATGCGCGCTCCCTTTGGAAGCATTTTTGCAAGTTCATCGACCTTATTTCCGAATTTGTAGGAGGAGAGGTAGTAGTTCATAATTACAAGTTATAAATTCTAGTAAAAATAATAGTATTCGTAATGTGCTAGTTTTTTTTCACAAGAAATATCAAAACCATTGTTGTCCGAGATAAATTAAGCTGACCTTCCGAAAAAGGTCAGCTTTTTTAGTTTTGCAAGTTCCTACACTTTTAAAACCATGAACAAAAGTACAAATTATTTCGGACAGCACCTATTTTCTCAAATAGCAAA
>JAJTHM010000002.1 GCA_021297855.1 Sphingobacteriales bacterium
GCCTTTCTTCTTCTTGAGATAAGAAACTACTAGCTTTCGCTTAGTCTCCTGACTATCTTTTGTACCTCTAATTTTATTCATGAGGCAAAGATAATAATTTCAACCCAATTGTATCACTAAATTATGCACTTATTAATAAAAAGTTTTATCGGTATTGACCAAGGCATAGCTTACTTGTTTGCAACAGAATTAAATGGAAAAAGACATGCAGGTTCAATGAGTGAGATTTTAAAATTAAATAAATTGAAATTGATTACAATTTACAGTTATGACCGAAATTTTGATAGTCCAATTTTAGTTAAAAACTCAGAAAATAATAGGGCATTTATTTGTTCCTCAATAAACAACTCATTGAACCAAAAAATTATAAGTCAAAAAATTAAAATAAACGGTCTGTCCGTTTCAGTATTAAACAATGAATGAAATTAGCTACTATAAAGAATTTGCGGAAAAATTCACTTCTTATCTAGCATCATATTTAGGAAGTGAATTTGAAATCTACTATTCTATAAACAAGAATTTAGATTCAATGGTTGAAGATTTGGAACATCAATCAAACGTAGCCATAGCAAATAACGACACATATATTCCTAAGCTTAAATTAGATATTTGCTTTGCAATTATCAATAAATCAAATGATATAAAGATGATATTGATTGAAGCCAAATACCTCAATCAATTAAGTTTGAAGGACTATTCTCAACTTGTAGGATATTTACAAGTGGCAAAAAATATAAGCTTAGGCTTATTGCTCTTAATTCAAAAAGGACATTCACAAAATAAACTTTCTAACGACTTTCAAGAAATCGTAAGTTTGAAAAAATTGCCTATGGATTGGATATTAAACTTAAAAAGTGTTGGCGAAGAACATCACTTTAAGACAGGAATTATAAGTTATATTCCAAGTAACGGAATTGATTGGATTAACACAAAGGAATTGAACGGAATATCATCATTTGAAGAACTTATAGACCAAATAAAAAGCCAATAATTTGACGAAAATTTAACACCATGGAAAGAAGAACGGCATATAAAATGGTTTTGACACAAGAAGGGCTTTAGATCATGGTTGAATCCCGCACGCGCGATACTTTCTATTAGCTTTTGTACTATCTGTTATCATTAGAACTTTCTCAGCTCACCCTTCGCATAGTCCTAAACCGTTAATTTTTTCTTCCTTTCCCCACTTCTACCATCACCCTCTCAAACAAATACTCCACCAAAAAATAGCTGTTGTAGTTCTTTGGAAATTCTTTGCAATTTTCAAGAGATCGAAATATTTCTATAAATTTGTCATCCATACCTAGATAGCCGTAATTAGTTTTTAAAGTATGAGCAGTGGTTTTGATTAGGTCTAAATTTTCATCGAAGAATGCTTTTCGCAGTTTTTCATTTTCTATAGGGGTTTGTTTTAGAAATTCATCTATTAAGTCTTGAATGAAGGCTTCATTGCCGCCAGAGAGTTCTTTTAAATATTCATGATTTATGAGAGTAGCATGTTGGATTCGGCTATACATAGACAATAAATAAAACAACCCTGCTTGGTCTATAGGCTTGGCTATATGAGCTTGCATACCTGCGGTATAGCAGTCGAGCATATCTTGCTTGCGCGTATGAGCCGTCATGCCTATGATGGGCGTGTGCAGTCCTAGTTCATTTCTGATATACTGCGCACAAGTATAGCCATCCATCCCAGGCATTTGAATATCGAGCAGTATGATATCGAACACTTGATTTTTCAGAATGTCCAAGGCTTCGATAGCAGACATGGTATAAGTAAGTTCTAGATTGAATGGCTCCAACCAATTTTGAATTAGTTTTGTATTTAAGCTATTATCCTCAACGACTAAAATTTTGGTTCCACAAATAATTTCATCTTCAATGGAAGCAGAAGTTTGCTCTACCAAATTCGTCTTTTCAATTCGAACAGGTATAGTAACTACGAACTTGCTTCCCTGACCAAGAGCAGAATCCACTTCTATTTTTCCATTCATAATATCGACTAACTGCTTGACAATAGCCAAACCCAGTCCTGTGCCGCCATAGTTTCTGGTGATATTATTATCTGCCTGTTCGAATCGGTCAAAAATGCTTGTCAGTTTTGACTTTTCTATTCCTATACCTGTATCGGAAACAGTGATTTGAATTTGTGCATCTGTTTCATCTTCTTTCAACATCAGTTCTAAACTTATCTTTCCCTTTGAAGTAAATTTATGTGCATTGGACAACAAGTTCGATACAATTTGAATTAATTTGATTTGGTCTCCTATCACTGTCGTTTCATCTTGGACATTCGTTTTTACTTCAAACTGAAGTCCTTTGTCCTCTAGCATTTTTCGATAAGAACTATCTAACATATTACCCACTCGTTTCAACTGAAACGGCTTGGAATCTAGTTCTAATTTGCCTTCTTCCATTTTCGCTACATCTAAAACTTGATTGACGATCATCATCAATTGTCCTCCCGCATTTTTAAGTGTTTGCACCATTTCACTCAGTCTGTCAGACAATTTCTCCTTTTCCATAAGCGAAGAAAAACCGAGAATAACATTGAGCGGAGTGCGTATCTCGTGACTCATATTGGCTATAAAGTCATCTTTTATTTTATTGAGTTTGATTTCTTTTGTCTTGGCGATTTCTAACTCTTCGATGAGGTTTTGTTGTTTTCTGATTTTATTAAATATATAAACCAAGGCGACAGCAAACAAAACCGAAGAGATGAGTAAAAAATATAAACTCATGCTTTGCGTTCGGTTCTCCACTTTTTTTATCCAATCCGATTTCTCTATGACTTTTTCTTCATTCACAGTTTCTAATGCAACGAGTTTTTCATTGATTAAATCATTCCATTCCGCACTTTGTTGAATCTCTGACTGAAGTTCATTGGAAAATTTTCCATTCATTTTGAATTCATCTATCATACGCTGGCCTAGATTTAATTTAAATTTTACCTGACGAGCAAAATCCTGATAAACCTCTTCCTGTCTATGATGGTAGAACATCGTATTGAGATAGTTCGAAGAGAGATTTAATATTTTCAATTCTCTTTCGACCTTTTCAACCGAATGAGCCTGCAAGGAAACCAATGCTTCATTCATAGAATTATCTAATAAGATGAGGTGGGTTTGAAAAAATTGAATATTACTCGACAATTCCAACTCATCTATCAGTTCATCATTATTTTTGATAAGTGATTGAGTCGATTTATAAGACTTATAATTGAAGAAAAGGAGAATCGCAAAGGCTCCTAAGAAAATGAAGAAAACAAGAAAATGGGAAGTCTTCTTGAACATTGTATTAGAGTGTTTTCATTTTTTCTAAGAATGCTTTTCTATAAGAATCGGCAATTGGGACAGATTCATTTCCTATGAGAATGGCGTTTTCTTTGACTTTTTCAATATGCTTCAAGGCGACCACATAGGAGCGATGTACACGCACAAAATGTTGAGGATCGAGTTTCATTTCTATATTTTTCATCGTGATGCGCATAGCGTAGTTCTTATCCTTTGTATGTATTTTGACATAGTCTCCTAATGCTTCAAAAAATAAAACTTCTGACAAGTGAATTTTAATCAAGGCACCTTTATCTTTCAAATAGAAAAATTCCTCCTGACTATTTTGAGAAGAAGATCGGAGTTGAATAGTCTCTTTCAGCTTATTTATTGCAAGCGTCAATCGTTCTAAACTGACGGGCTTGACCACATAGTCCACTACATTGGTTTCGAAGGCATCGATAGCATACTCCGTCTTTCCTGTGGTAAAAATAATCCATATTTTTTTTGCTGATGAATGTTTGGCGAGCTCTAGTCCATTCATCTCTGGCATTTCTATATCGAGAAGAATGAAGTCTATAGATTCATTATTCATGAGCTCCATCGCTTGACTAGCGCTTTCACACTCGCCTACAAATTCTATATCAGGAATCCCTGAGGCGATATGCTTGACGGCCATACGAGCTAGTTTATTGTCATCGACGATGATATAATTCACAGGATGCTAATTTATTTATGTAAATATAATAAGAAGAGGCTGTTCAAAATGAATTAAACAGCCTCTGCTAAAAACTAAATCTCCAAAAATGAAATATTACTTTCTTCTTTTCTTTTTACCATGCTTGTCTTTAACAGTCACTGTAGATACGAAATTGCCATTGACATCAAAGCCCAAACCTAGATAGCTGCCATCGGCTAATACTAAGATAACTTTATAGGTATTATCATCCGTCTTGATAGCTTTGTGAATAGCTGCTGTAGCATAGTTTGCGGTGATGTAAGCACTGGCATTCACAGGTAAGTCTGCCGCTGCTATTTCTGTTCCTTTTCTATGCTTATGACCTCTTAAAAGTTCTTTTACAAAATTTCCGTCCGCATCGAATAACAAACCTATATTAGAGCCGTCCGCTTTCACGATTTTAATGAAATAATTTCCAAGAGAGTCTACACCCGCTTTATCAATAGTAGTTCCCGGATAGTTCGCTGCTATATACGCAGTGATTTCTGATCGAACAGTTGCTACATCTATTTGAGTTATATCTCTACATTTTTTTCGCACTGAAGGGGAATCAGCAGCATCGGCACTCGCACCCATTTTTAGAAAATCTGTCACATCTTCTACATCGGCACTCGTATCCAAGACATCTTCCTTTTGACAAGAAATGATGGTAAAAGCAAATAAAATTGCTAGTAAAAGGGTGTTCTTAATTTGTGATCTGTTCATAACGTTAAAATTTAAATGGTTCGAAAATCTAACGCAAAGTTAAATCAGCAAGTATGTGCAGTGGGGGTATATGCGATGAACATGGATTTTTTTGCGATGAATAAGGAGTAATCTATTTTTTTCTCCATTCCCAGGGGGCAATTTGGTTTATATCTTTCCATAATCCCATTTTATTCTTCCGCGCTTCGAGTTCTAAATTGGAGTACTCCAAACTCTTAGAATATTTTTTAAAATGCCAGGCCAGTCCGTTTTTTACTAATTCTTTATTGAGACATTTATCTAATAAATATATCTCAGCTATCCAGCGTCCATTTCTATCCTTGGTTCCCTTCCATAGAACTTTGACTATTTTGCCAAAACAAAAATTAGACCCAAACTGCTTAGCGACTTGACCATAAGCTTGTTTCTTTTCAGGACAATCGACGTGTTCGAGGCGAATCGTGATTTGAGTTTTATCGATTAGTATTACATAAGTATCTCCATCTTTGACGCCAACTACTTTAGCAGAAACTGTATCTAAAGCATAACTATATCTATACGAAAATAATGATAAAAAAAGTAGAATGAATTTCATGTACCAATTTAAATGGTTTCAATGAACTCATAAAATTCTTGTTCACTTACCAATTTTTCAGGATGCTGTTTGGCTAGTAATAATCTTTCAAGAACCACTTTTTGTATATGCTCAGGAATGTCATTCTCTTTATCTGGAAAAAACAAATCAATAGCTTCTATAAGCTCTTCATTATCTGTATTGATAATGTTACTTATGATTCGTTGCTTTTTTTGCAAAATTTCTACTTCCATATTACAAATTTAAGGTAAAAAAACGACTTTAAAAAATAATTCTTCCACAAACACCCAATGGCAATTTTTTGTTTTCACCATAAGGAATATATTGCTCCATGCAGTGGGAAGCATCCGACCAAAGATGCGCTTCCTTCAATATACTCTCCAAAAGCATAGGTGTAATATTTAATGAATAGAGATTGATGATGAGGAAAGAATTTTTCTCTTCTAGGACTTGCTTACACAAATTCAATAAATGGAATAACTCCTTTTCTAAAACCCATTTCTCCCCATTGGGTCCACGACCATAGGCAGGAGGATCTAATAGAATAGCTGTATATTTTTTTCCGCGCGTGATTTCACGCTTGAGATATTTAATCGCATCTTCTACTACCCAGGAAATATTAGCATCTATTTTGGAGAGTTCTCGGTTTTCATTCGCCCAGTTAACCACCTGCTTTACGGCATCTATATGGGAAACTTTCAGCCCTGCTATGCTGCCCACAAGGCTGGCTACCCCTGTATAGGCAAATAAATTGAGCATATTCCCTGTAAGTTTACGTGTGATAGTATCTTTATAGATAAACTGCCAATTATCATATTGTTCAGGAAAAATTCCCACATGCTTAAAAGCGGTAAGTGCTAACTTAACCTTGATTTCTTTATCTCGAAAACTATCGCAATCTATCACCCAATTATTGGGCATGTTTGTGTTTAGAATCCAGTTTCCACTATCTTCCTTATTGGAAATGACATCCGATTTTTTCCGTTCATAAAAGGCATCTACTTCCGTTCTCCATACATCCAGTGGCTTCTGCAAAGCCCATAGTGCTTGCGGTTCAGGTCGTGCTAAAGTATAAGATCCGAATCGTTCTATTTTATAAAAATCGCCGCAGTCGAGAAGTTGGTAGTCCATTTTATTAGATATTAGAAGTTAGATATGAGATATGAGAAATCTAACTTCTCCTATCTAAAATCTCACATCTATTTAAAGCTCCAATCAAATTTATCCAAACCTTCAATACATAAACCAAGTAAATCAATACTCAATTGAATATCTTCTTTATGACAGGTCTCTATAGTTTGATGGATATGACGGGTAGGAATAGAAACGGCTCCGCAGATAGCGCCATTTTTCGCCATGCGCTGAATAGCCCCGGTATCCGTGCCGCCAGCGGTCAATATTTCCATTTGATGCTTGATCTTATTTTTTGAAGCTATACCTTTCATATAATCCACCATACGATAATCACAGATCACAGATCCGTCCATAATCTTGATGGCAGTGCCATCTCCCAGTTTAGTGATCTTATCAAAATCTCTATTGCCAGGGACATCATAGGCTATTGTGGTATCTAAACAAATACCAAAATCTGGATCTAAATAATGCGCTGCTGTGGTAGCTCCTCTTAAACCAACCTCTTCCTGCACTGTAAACACACCATAGAAATCATAAGGCAGTTTTTTGCCTTTTAATTTTCTCAAAGTCTCTATCAAAATAAAAACAGCTACTCGGTTATCTAATGATTTACAATTGACACAATCTCCCATCTCTACCAAGGCGCGTTCTCTTGTAATAGAATCACCAACTGCGATATGTTTAATCACTTCATCTTTCTTCATACCTAGGTCGATAAAATAATCTTGAAGCTGGGGAGTCTTGCCTCTCTCCTCTGCTGTCATGACGTGAATAGGTTTAGAACCCATGACCCCTAAAAGTGTTTTATTTTTTCCATGAATCAAAACTCTTTGTGAAGTCAAGGTCTTAGGATCAAAGCCCCCTAAAGTATGAAAGCGAACAAAACCATCATTGTCTATATGTGTCACGATGAAACCAATCTCATCCATGTGCGCCGGCACCATGACTTTTTTAGAGCTATCCTTCCCACGCTGAATCGCTAAAATATTTCCTAATGAATCTACCGTGACTTCATCGGCCAATCCTTTGATTGATTTCAGTATCAATTCTCTAACAGGTTGTTCAAAACCAGGAGCACCAGGTCTTTCACAAATATCTGCTAATAAAGAAATATTCAATTTGTCTTTTGTACTCGCTGTCTTTTTTGTTGTTGTTTTTGCCATTGTTTAAGTTTGTATAGTTAAGATTGTCCCTAATTTAATTCACGAATTATTTATTTTTTTTACCGCAGAGACGCCGAGGACGCAAAGTTTGGTCACTTTAATTTTCATCATCCTATCTGCACATTGACTAATTTTAAAATTCCTATCTCAATCTGCTCGATTCTTCGACTAGTTTTATGTCTTTTCTCGTGAAATAACTAGCTAATATATTGAATATTATAGAACCAATTAAAATTAATATTGGAACCGATATCTCTATAGGTGGTGCAGAGCTATTTCCCCATAGTTTAAGTGCTAGAAGCCCCAATATAGCAAGCATTGCGAAGTATGAAAAAATTAGTTGTCTTCGTCTATGACTGAAAAGAAAGATGGCTAGTAAATTAAAAATACAAGCCGCACCTGCTAAAAGATATACATACAAAATAAAATCAATAGTAGAGCCAGAAGTAAACACAAAAATGGCTATCAGTATGATGGATATTAACCAGAATAGGGATTGAATGCGTTGAATCATCTGTTTATTTTTTATAACATACTAAATATTCAAAATTGAGAATTCAAAATTCCCTGCTTGTGCAGACAAGAAAATTAAATCGCTGGCAATAATGTCGAAACACATTCTCCAAAACCAATTTTCACGCCATCTTTTTCTCCGAATCCTCTTAGAATGCAGGTATCATTGTCATTCATAAACACACGTGTGGTGCCATCTTTCATAGGGATAGGCTCTGTTCCTTTCCATGCCAGCTCCAGCATAGAACCGAATTCATGTTTCTCTGGACCAGAGATAGTTCCCGAAGCCAACATATCACCTACGCGCATATTGCAGCCATTGACGGTATGATGCGCCAACTGTTGACACATATTCCAATACATATATTTAAAGTTGGATTTTGATACGATAGTTTCTTCCCCATTTTCAGGGGTCAAACTCACTTCCAGTTTTATGTCATAATTTTTTTTGCCTTCGAACTCTAAATAAGGCAAAACTTTCGGATCTTGCTTTTCTCCTTCTACTCTAAATGCATCCAAAGCCTCTATAGTGACTATCCATGGCGAAATAACAGAACAGAAATTTTTAGCTAAAAATGGCCCTAATGGAACATACTCCCACTGCTGAATATCTCTCGCGGACAAATCATTAAATAGAACTAATCCGAATATGTGATCTTCTGCCTGCTTTGTAGAAATCGACTGACCAAGTTGCGTTTCCTTTCCGATGACAAATGCTACTTCCAATTCAAAATCCATTCGCTTTGAAGGCCCATAAACAGGTGGCTCCGTTTCTACAGGCTTGGTTTGTCCTTTTGGTCTATGATAGCTTGCTCCAGAGATTACAATCGAAGATGCTCTGCCGTGATAACCTACAGGTAGGTGCAACCAATTAGGCAATAAGGCATTCGCAGGGTCACGAAACATTTTACCTACATTAGTAGCATGGTCACGGGAAGAATAAAAATCAGTATAGTCACCCACCTGCACTGGCATATGCATAGTTGCTTCTGACATATTATCAAAAAATTGTGCTAAATCCGCTCTTGCAGCAAATTCTTTATTATTTACATCTAATAAATCCGCTAAATCTAAACGCACTTTATTGGTTACAGACTTGCCTAATGCAATGAAATCATTTAGACTGGAATTTTCTAAAACATTCATAGGGATATTCAAGACACCTACTTTCACTAGTGCCGCTAAATCTAGTATCTGCGAACCAATAGCCACGCCTACTCGCTTGGATTTCGATGCTGTGTTGTAAATTCCGAAAGGTAAATTTTGAATAGGAAATTCGGAACTATCTGCACCTGAGACCCAACTTTTTCTTTTAAAATCTATCATACTAATTTTTAATTTTGAATTCTTAATTTTGAATATTACAGACTATATGTTAGAACAATTTGGCTTTTTTGCGTTTGCCTTTCATCTTGTATTCCTCTTTCTGATCTTCTTGGTAGGCAGGGCAGGTCTTCTTTTTACAGGAAAAACTTCCAACACAACATATCATTAAAAAAATTAACAGTGTATATTTCATGTTAAATCATTATATCATTTACTCGCCACAAAGACACAAAGGTAAGAAGCAACAAATCCATTCTTCTAACATTAGTCTTTCATCATTTTCAAATTTTCAAATTGCCACATTATCACATTAACCAATCATCACATCAAGCCAAACTCACTCAAGACCTGAGGTATCCATTTGTCTAATCGAGGCTCTGTCAAATCATCTTGATTATCTATATCGAGACAAAGTCCGACCAGGACACCATCTCTCTCGGCTTTAGCAGAATCGTACTCGTAGCCATCCGTAGGCCACTTTCCACATACAGTAGCTCCATTTTTCATAGCAATATCATAGAATACACCTAAGGCATCACAGAAATAAAATGAATAACCATACTGATCTCCTAAACCAAAGAATGCTACCTTCTTATTTTTAAAATCAACTTCTTCAAACTTTGGCAAAAAGGTTTCCCAATCTCCTTGAAGTTCACCGTCATACCACGTTGGCATGCCGATAATAATGTATTGATAGGGTGCAAAAGAATCTGCTTCTTTTTTATAAATTTCAATGACATCAACCGTATCTGGACCTAATTTTCCATCTATTCTCTCCTTTATTTTATTCGAGACTGTTTCGGTATTCCCTGTATCTGTTCCGTAGAACAATCCTATTTTTACTTGACTCATACGTCGGCAAAATTATTCATTTCTCACCTTATACTTAGAAAAATTCTCTTTAGTCAAAGCAACAGCTCTTATGATCATTGGGTCAATTTCCTGTAAAACCTTATAAAAGGCTTGGGAATTATACAAATAGCGAGCAATATTGGCTTTAAGAACTACTTGAAAAAGTTTTTCAGACTTCTGAAAACTTGAATCTTCTCTCAGAATATCCTCCTTTACACCTTTTTCTAATAGTCCGTTCATCGTTTCCTTATCTACGCGAAATGTCTTCACAAAATAATCCTCATTCGGATAGGTGCTGAGAAGTTTGACTTTATTAGCAGTGACATAATCCTGGGCATAGTTGAATAGCACCCCTTTTCGCAAAAATTTGAAATAGTATTCTGTATTCATCGTCGTATCGATAGGCACGAAAACATCAGGCGTGACACCTCCGCTTCCAAATACTTTTCTGCCTGTGGAGGTATACTTAATTTCTGAAGCAGGTATGATGACAATGGTATCTTTACCATCCTTCTTGATTTTCATTTTTCCCTCTTGGAGATGCGCCATATCTTCATTGGTAAGCTCTCCCGAATTCATCCTGCTATATATATCAGATCGATATTCTTTCCTATCAGAAGAAAAAGGCTTTTGAATACATCTGCCTGAAGGAGTAAAATATTTAGCAGTAGTGAGTCGAATTTGAGAGTTGTCGTTTAGCGTAAATGGCCGCTGTACTAGACCCTTGCCAAAAGTTCTTCGACCGACGATTAACCCTCTATCCCATTCCTGTATGGCCCCTGAGACTATCTCACTGGCACTTGCAGAACTTTCATTGACTAAAACAATAAGTTTACCTTCTTTGAAATTGCCTCCGTTATCTGTTTTATATTCTGTCTTAGGACTTTTTTCCCCTTCCGTGTATACCACGAGTCTATCTGCCTCTAGAAACTCATTACACAAAGCCACTGAGGCATTCAATAAGCCACCACCATTATTTTGCAAATCGAGAATAAGAGACTTCATGCCTTGTGCTTTTAGTTTCTTCATAGCTGTATCAATTTCATAAGGGGTCGTATGAGCAAATTTATTTAGTTTGATATAGCCTATAGAATTATCGATCATAAATGAGGCATCCACACTATGCAGTGGTATTATATCTCTTGTAATTGTAAAATTAATAACATCTTTATTTCTGAGCAGTGTTACCTTAACTTTTGTTCCTTTCTTACCTCGCAATCTGCTCACATAATCCTCCGCCTTCATGCTAGATTTACCAGCCCAGAGCGTGTCATTGATCATCAACATTTTATCTCCAGGCATCAGTCCGATTTTTTCACTTGGACCGCCCGCAATAACCTCACCAATATTCAGGGTATCTCGTATGATATTATAAGAAATACCGATTCCCTCAAAACTTCCTTGTAGTCGATCATTCTCGCTGGATGCTTCTTTAGGAGGCAGATAAGCAGAATGGGGATCCAGTGTCTCAAGTGATTTTAATATAGAAGTCTCCACAATTTTGTGAAAATCCACAGAGTCAACATAAAAGCTGTAAAGCAGGGAATAATACTGCTTAAATTTTTCAAAAGATTTTTCGGCCTTATCTTGTGCACTGGCATCAACAGAGAGCAGGATAAGAAAAAACATCAACTTCTTCATATTAAAATTTAACTATTTAGGCTTAAATCAAATTACCAAACAATTATAGCCAAAAAAGGATGAAGGGGAAATTAAAATATATTAAAGGCAGGTTTTGACAATTATAAGCTAGCTCTATGTTGGGGTGACACTTTTAGAACGATATCTTACTCAGGTGCTGGTATTTTTTTCACATCTTTTAATGGAGCTGGTCGTATGGGTTGATTGGTTTCTTCATCCGATAGTTTCACATATTCTATCCACACCCACTTATCCTTTTTCCATTGAAGCCCCTCGTAGGTGCCGTCCGGAACTTTAATAAACCCAATATCCGTAGTCTTGCCATCCAGAGGGGGAGTATGATCATGAATGATTAAATCTTTTACCTTATCATATTTTATAGACACATTCGAATTTTTGCGATACTCCAATACGTAGCGATAGTAGATTTTGGTTTTTACAATTGGAGGTTCAGGTCGAGTCGGAACATCTCCAAATTTCAAAGGCTTTGGGGGGTTATTCTGTCGTATAGTTTTCTCAAATAAAGGTAGTCCAAATTTAGCGATGGAGTCTTTTTCAATTTGCATAGCTTCAATGTACTTCTTGTCCGACAAGATGTCATTTTGATCAAATCCGAATAAAAAATAAACTGGCTTATCATTTATCTTTTTGGTTATGATTCGATAATAAACCGCACCTAACCAGTTATTATTCGTTATGGCGTACTGCGGCGTGACAGGAAAGGTATCGGAAAAATCTCTGAGCGGAATTAGTTTAATTATTTTGCGATTGAGTTGAATAGCCCCATAATGCCTGAATGTATAGTTTTTTAACATTACCTGAAATGTGAATATGCGAAAACTACTATCTTGTGGCATGACGGTAGCCAAGTATGGTAGGCTATCAAAGCGGTACTGAAAAGAGTTTTCAACTTTTAAGGCCTCCACCAATAGTTTTATAAAATCTCTTGTACCCTTTAATCGCACTTCTTGACTAGTATCTGCTAGAAATTGTGCACCCACACGCTGCATTTTTTTTTCGATTAGCATAATTTCTCCGCGCTGCGAAGGAGTCAATTTCATACTGCGCTGGGCATTTACTTGAGCGATTAAAAAGAAAACTACTATAAAACTAACTAAGCGCATATCGATAATATTATAACTTCAAAATCGATTTTTATTTTATAAAATCTAGGTAAAACTAGCTTCTTCCTCCACATTACTTTCAAAAGATTTCCACCAAAATATTTATACCTTTGTCTATTAGAGTATAAAAATGGCTGCCCGTTTAAAACTTTCCTCTCCAATAGAGTCCATAGCAGGACTAGCCCCACCTAAATGTGAGCTTCTGAAGAAAAATTTTCAGATTTTCACTGTATATGATTTGCTACATCATTTTCCTTTTCGCTATATAGATAAATCGAAGGTTTATCAAGTGGCAGAGGTCGATGAATCGCTGCAATATATTCAACTATATGGCACCATTTACAATTTTCAAATGATAGGAGATGGTCCGAAACGCAGACTCACCGCTAAACTAAGAGATGCGAGTGGAGAAATAGAACTGGTGTGGTTTCAAGGTATTCAATACTATCAGAAAGGTATATTGCCAACAGACCACTATCTGCTCTTCGGTAAACCACAAAAATTTGGAAATAAATTCACCATAGCTCATCCTGAAATACGCAAAGCACTCCCAGCTGATATTGACCAATTGTCAGGGTTTCAACCTCTGTATCCTTCTACGGAAGCTATGAAAAAGAAAGGCCTCGATAGCCAGGGCATTTTCAAAATTATCAAACAGGCTTATGCCGACATGGAAGAAAATGAGATTTATGAATTTCTTCCTCAGGATATTTTAAAAATGAATCAGTTGATTTCTTTTCCTGAGGCCATCTATCAAATTCATTTCCCCAAATCCAATTCGCAAATACTCAATGCGACCCGGCGAATAAAGTTTGACGAATTTTTTCAAATTCAAATTCAATTGAAAAAACTGATGGCGCACAGGGTGACTGTACAGCATGGTTATTTATTCCCCAGAGTCGATAATTGTTTTGATCAATTCTATCATCATCACCTGCCCTTTCCGCTGACCAATGCACAGAAAAAAGTATTGAAAGAAATACGCCGCGATACCATGCAGGGAAGACAAATGAATCGATTGCTGCAAGGCGATGTAGGCAGTGGCAAGACCATTGTAGCTTTTATGACTATGCTCATGGCGGTCGATAATGGATTTCAAGCGAGCATAATGGCTCCTACGGAAATCTTAGCGCGTCAGCATTACGAGCATATTCATGCCTATGCAGAAAAAATTAATATCAAGGTGGACATACTCACTGGTACCACCAAAGCGAAAGAAAAAAAACGAATTCTAGACGAACTAGAGCATGGAAAAATTGATATACTCATCGGAACCCATGCCCTCATAGAACCGACAGTTGTTTATAAAAATTTAGGACTCGTCGTCATAGATGAGCAGCATCGATTTGGGGTGGCACAGCGGGCAGCTCTATGGAAAAAAAATGAGCTTCCTCCTCATATTTTAGTTATGACGGCTACGCCGATTCCGCGGACCTTAGCCATGACATTGTATGGGGATTTGGATTATTCTGTCATTGACGAGCTACCACCTGGTCGCAAACCGATAAGCACCAAACATTTTTTCTATACACATAGAGAGAAATGCTTTGAATTTATCCGAACTGAAATAGAAAAAGGTCGGCAGGTGTATATCGTCTATCCTCTCATAGAAGAAAGTGCAAAGATTGATCTGAAAAATTTGCTTGACGGATACGACGACTTGAAAAAAATATTTCCCGAACCGAAATTTTCAATGACCATGGTGCATGGTAAAATGAAAAATGATGAGAAATCAACCAATATGGAATTATTCGTTTCAGGTAAAATTCAAATCCTAGTTTCGACCACGGTTATCGAAGTAGGCGTCAATGTACCCAATGCTTCTATCATGCTTATAGAAAATGCGGATCGATTCGGGCTATCTCAGCTTCATCAATTGCGCGGACGCGTAGGGAGAGGGGCCGATCAATCCTACTGTCTTTTAATGACCGAATTTCAACTATCTCTTGAAGCGCGCAAGCGTATGCAAGTGATGGTCGAAAGCACCGATGGATTTTATATAGCCGAAGAAGATCTCAAACTGCGAGGCCCGGGGGATCTAGGTGGCACTAGACAGAGCGGTGATATTCAACTCAAACTAGCTAGTATATCCAAAGATGCAGACCTACTCCAGCTCGCCAATCAAGTAGCACAGCAAATCATAGATGAAGACCCCGAACTCCACTCTGAAAAATATAAGCCCCTTAAACACTATATCCATAAAACGAATAAGGAAGTGAAGCAGTGGGGTAAAGTGAGTTAAATGCAAATATTTACTAGATGCATAAGTTAAAACTTTTCTAGACTTTTTCTCTAAACATAATATCTTTGTTGCGATTACTATATTTTATTAAATTATGAAACAAATTTCAGTTATTATTTTTTCTCTTTTTTTAATAACATCTGCGTGCTATAAACCAGATAATCCAAATCAAACATCAAATAATAATCCAACTGTAAATACAATTGGAACCATTTCTTCACTTAATTGTATGTCTGCAACTGCTAACAAGTCGCTGATGGAAAATGTTAGTGTCACTAATGTTCTTCTCACTGTGCCATATACTGGAGGTAATGGAGGAAAGTTCAGCTCTATGAGTATAAATTCAATAGATGTAACTGGATTAACCGCTAAATTAGATTCCGGAA
Source organism: Sphingobacteriales bacterium (assembly GCA_021297855.1). Lineage (GTDB taxonomy): Bacteria > Bacteroidota > Bacteroidia > Chitinophagales > JADJOU01 > CHPMRC01. Next base: position 15,672 of record JAJTHM010000002.1, read on the forward strand.
ATTTCCTTTTAGGAAATGGCAGTTTGGTATTTAAAATTAGTGGCACACCGAATGATCAAGGACTGGCAAAGTTTAATATCGCAATAGGTGGTGACACATGTGAAGTAGAGCTAAGTGTCGCACCATATTTTGTTAGCTTTTCACTTCAATGTACGAAAATAATCAGTTCACCTATTTGGAAAAACAAACCTATTTCAGGAACAATAGAAATACCTTATTCAGGAGGGGATGGCTCTAGTTATCCTCAGTTAGTTGTAACATCAACAGGTGCTGTTTCTGGTATAGTAGCGACCTTGGATGCAGGAACATTAACTACGAGTACTGGGAAATTAGTTTTCAAACTTTCTGGACCAACTCCAACCACCAATGGTTACGCAGATTTCGATATTAACTTTAAAAGTAAGGGATGTGGAATTTCAATCTCTGCAAATGACTTTTTAGGCTTTACGTACAACTTAAATGGAGTTCCAACTTCAAGTAATCCTTATTTAAAATCTACATCTTCTAATGTATTATTAACTTTCTGGGCTGGTTTGCCTTTCGCTCAAAAAATGGAGATCATACTAAGTAAATTTATGGAAGATAATAAAACATACGATATCGACGATAGGCACCAAGTAAGCTTTGGTCACTGGGATGGCACAACACCATTTACTACTAATATGCCTGGTGGTTATGGTACGATGAAGGTAATCAAAATGGACACAATTGCAAGGTATGCAAAAGTAAATTTTTCGGGAACAATAAGTAATGGATTAGGTCAAACCAAGACTATTACTGATGGGGTATTTGATTTTAATTATTAGATATATCAAAATTCAGATTGCATTCTTGTCCGTAAAGATACCACTAGCATGTAGAATCCTGAATATCACTACACTTCATTAGGAATAAGGGAGTGCTAAATGTGTCGTAATTACTCCAAATAGAGTAATCAATTGAATTAAGAAAAAGAACTAGCATGTAATTTTTTAGTATTGCACAAACTTTCTGAAGTTGCATACTTAGTGAACTAATGCACAGTTATTCCCTTTCTTAAAATCTAGGAGTCTAGTTAGGCAAAAAAATCCTATGCAAAGACTCCATACACCAATCAGAAAAATAAAAACCCCTCAAACACTATATCCATAAAACCAATAAGGAAGTGAAACAGTGGGGTAAAGTGAGTTAATAATTTATACCGTATGAAATAGTAATAGAACAATTCCATAGTTCTAGACTATTTCTATTGCAGTATAATACTATATAAATTTTGATTAAATTTAATTGAAAGTATTACACAATTTTTAATAAAAATGTAACAAGGTCGTTTTCTAACTTGAGAACTAAGGACTAGTTTTGTACTTGAAAATTAACCGTAAAAATCTAGCTTATGAAAAGACTCTTAACAGCAAGTTTTAGTTTGCTACTCTCTCAGACCATTGGTCAAACTTGTGTTTCGAATGCCTTTTCTACTTTCGAATCTGGCCAATTAAAAATGAACACAAATAGTAAGGGAAACATCGGAACCTCGCTCGAATTTCCTAAACGCACTCAAAAGCAAATTGATCAAGGGAAAAAAGGCAAATTTCTTGTTTTTGATGGAGGTATTCTCTTGGTAAAACTAGAGAACAATGTGATAAGCAAGTCTGAATCTAGTTATAGCGCAAATACCAGTTTTCAATTCACTCCAGGTCCCATAGATTTAAAAACTGGTGAAGTCGATTGGCAGACTTGTGAAGAATTTGACAGAATATGGACTATAGATAGAGTCATTGCTGACAATTTTATTATTCTAGCAAAAAACAGCTACACATTTCCAATTCCTACACTATCCATACCGGATGAAATTCTTCAATGGCCAGCCAAAGGAAATAAGTTATACACTAAGGTACCAATCAATGACGATTTAGCTCCATTCTATGATTTCAATGGCAATGGAATATACGATCCCGAATATGGTGATCACCCTATATTCAAAGGAGATCAGGCACAATTCACGGTCATGAATGATTTATATAATCAAAAGTTTCGAACTGATAATGTATTAGGTATTGAAATGCATATTATGGTATATAATTACAATAATACCTATCCATTAAACACCAAAAATATTATTTATTATGATGTAAAAGTTAATAAAAAGACACGATTAGATATAGATAGTTTCATTTTCTCACTCTTTTTTGATTCGGACATTGGAAATCACAATGATGATCTATTAGGTTGTCACCCAGCATCTAATTCCGCATTCGCATATAATGGAGACACATTTGATGAACCTTATTCCCAACATACTGAAAGTTATGGAATCAATCCTCCCATATTTGTATCAAGTTTGATCCGACCGAAAATGACATCGTGGGTACCATTTATTAATGGCGCTGGATTGCCACTGTCCAATCCCAACGGAATTAATACCTATTTAGTAGCTGATAGCATGCGATATCTTTTTGAAGGGAATCCTAGCAACCCTAATGATACCAGCACAATGAAATTATCACGTATAAATTCAAGAGATTGGAGATATCGACTAAACACTGACCTAACCAAACTGATGTATAATCAACCTAAAAATTATGAATTTGTGCTATATGCTCATCAGTTTCACAACTATGTATCTAGTCCAAACATTTATGATTCAGTGCTGAAACCCTTAGACTCCTTGAAACATTATAATCCTACAAAAAATTGTAACATAAGTTTTTCAGCATTGATATATCCGTCCACGGATAAACAAAGAAATGGGGAAATTCAATTGACCAATATCATAGCCGCAAAACCTTTTTTAGCGAAATGGTCGAGTCTAGAAACAACCGAAATTCTTAAGAACAAAGACTCCGGCAAATACCGTGTGGTGATTATCGATGCGAATAACTGCATGAAAGATAGTACCTTTTATATTCCTTTAATTCTGAAAGGGACAGGGGGAATAAACCAAGCACCCATAGACAACATAACTATATACCCCAATCCTATTGAAAATCATCTTACCATAAAAAACCCTAATCAACTAAAAATAGAGAATATCTATATCTATGATGTTTTAGGTAAATTAATTTATCAAACTACTATAAACTCTAGAAATGAAACTTCTGAACTCAGACTGAAAACCTTATCCAAGGGGAACTATCACATGTCCATTTCCACAGAACATGGGATGAAAAACTTCAAAATCACTAAGTAGAACCTAGCTACACAAAAAAACCCGTGCCAAGGCACGGGTTTTTTTAATTATCAAATTTTGAACTATCTTATTTTATATCCACCATCTCCGTATCGAAGATCAAGGTAGATTTAGGAGGAATCACGGGCTGACGACCATCGACACCATAAGCTAACCAATATGGTATAATTAATTTGGCTTTAGCACCTTTATTTAATAACGCAATTCCCTCTTCCCAACCTGGAATAACCATACCCTGACCTAGTGGAAAGGTAATAGGCTCATTTCTGTCATAAGAAGCATCAAATTTCTTACCATCTGTAAAAGCACCATTATAGTGAACGCTTACGGTATTTCCTGCCTTCGCTTTGTCTCCCGTTCCTTGCTTTTCTATGATGTAGGCTAATCCCGAAGCCGTAAATGTAGCTGTAGGATACAATTTTTTCATTTCTTCTCTAAACTTAGGCTCATCTGTTTTTGCAGCCTCTAAATTTTTTCTTTGCATTTCTTTCATCATTTCTTCCATTTTAGCACGTTCTACTTTTTGCAATTCTTCCATTTTTGCTTGCGCTTTTACCTTGTAGCCTTCAAATGAGGCCTTATCTACCTTGAAAGCCTGCGCCTCAGCACCCACGCGTTCTATTCTTACTTTTTTCATTACATCATTTACTCTGATATTATTGACTACGTCCATACCTGAAATGACTCTTCCAAATACGGTATGTTTGCCATCCAACCATGGAGTAGCTGCCACGGTAATAAAAAATTGTGAGCCATTGGTTCCTGGTCCAGCATTTGCCATCGACAATATACCTGGGACACTATGGGACAAACTAGGATCGATTTCATCTGGGAAATTATATCCTGGACCGCTGGTGCCAGTGCCAGTTGGGTCGCCTCCTTGAATCATAAAATCTTGAGGATCGCCATTTCCTTTTGTGATCACTCTATGGAATTTGATACTGTCATAATAAGGGGTTCCGAGCGGCATAGCGGTATTCTCCATCTTACCCTCTGCCAAGCCTACGAAGTTGGCAACGGTCATGGGTGTTTTCCTGTGTTCTAAAAGGATAACGATATTCCCTTTATCTGTTTCGATTGTGGCATAAATGCCTGGTTGTTTTTGATTACTCATTTTTGATTTAGTCGTTGTTTTAGTCGCTTTTCCCTGGACTATTGGCTTAGCTTTTTTCTGGGCTACTACCGCTAGACTAACAAGGCAAAGCAGGATAAATAAATTTAGTTTTTTCATCTGTTTAATATTAAGTTTTTAATTGATCAAATGCAGTTATATAAATAAGAATTTTATTGAAAATCGACAAGATGTACTTCGAATATTAGCGGCTCATTTGGACCTATAGCTCCTTGAATACCTTTTTCTCCATAGGCTAAGAAACTAGGTATAATCAATGTAGCTTTTTCTCCTTTTCGCAATAAGGCTAGACCTTCGTCCCAGCCTGCTATCACCTGACCGCCACCGAGGGGAAACTGAATTGGCTCTTTTCTTGTATAGGATTCATCAAATACCTTACCACTTGTCAGCATTCCCTTATAATGCACCTTAACAATATTGCCAGGGATTACCTGAGCCTCTTCAGTGGTGGTTGTTTTCACATAATACAATCCCGAAGGTGTTTTGATCGCCTGGGGATAGACTTGCTTGACATAATCTTCAAACGCCTTGTACAAAGGTGAAGCGAGATGATGCTCATACTTCATTTTCAATTCTGCTAAGGCTTTCTGACTTATAATATCTTTTTGAGCATTAAACACTTTGACCGCATCAAAGTTTTGAGCTTCACTTGTGTTTCGCATTATGCGAATACTATCGATCCAATCATTCACCGCGATTTTATTGACCACGTCTTGACCTTCTATCACGCGTCCAAAAATAGAATGAACCCCATTGAGCCATTCCGTTTTCATATGGGTTATAAAGAATTGAGAACCATTTGTATTCTTGCCAGAATTAGCCATAGAGAGTATCCCTGGACCGTCGTGGCCTAATTCTTCGTGAAACTCATCGGGGAACATATAACCAGGGTTTCCAGTTCCTTTGCCAAACGGGCAACCCCCTTGAATCATAAAATTTTCTACCACTCTGTGAAATTTTAGACCATCATAGTACGGCTGACCTAAAGGTTTATGTTTATTGGGCATCTTCCCTTCTGCCAAGCCTACAAAATTAGCCACGGTCAAAGGGGCTCTCACGAATTCAAGTCCAACCTTTATCAGTCCTTTATTCGTATAAATATTGGCCACCATATCCTGGTTAGCCTTGAAAGGAGGAATACCAGTCGAAATACTTTGCGTATCAGAAGTTTCCTTCTTTTCCTTACATGATACTGCTCCTAGCAGCAAGCCAACGAATAATAGATACCTCATTGCAATCAACATAGCTGATAAATTAGTTTTTTGGTGTTGTTTCTATTCTCTTGAAATCGTCGTAGGACATAGAAAGATGCTTATTCTCTCCAAAAAATTTCAAAATCATCACCATCTCATCTGCTTGAATATAGCCAGGGATATTTGTCAATAAATCATGATCTACCCCTAAAAAAGTTGTCGTTGGGTAGCCCATTTTTCCGCTCAAAATATGAATAGCAAACTCATGCGTACTTCTGATACCTTGTGCTTTCATGGAATAAGGTACCCCTTTATAGGTGACTGGATCTTCTCGCTCAGCGTTAAATTTAACTGGTAAATAATATCTATTTAATGTTTCAATGACTTTTGGATCTTCGTAGGTCGTTTTGTCCATTCGCTTACACCATCCACACCAGTCTGTAAAAAAGTCTACCAAAATTTTCTTTTTCGATGTCTTTGATTTAGCTAGAGCATCATTTAAGTTTAACCAAGTAATTGTTTTAGCTACCGGTTCGGCATTGGCGGATTCTTGCGTTCGATTTAATCCATTAGACATTTGTGCCTCTTGCTTTTTCCTTGCTTCCATTTTAGCTTTTGCCGCTGCACGTGCTTTATCTTTGTCTGATTGTGCATACGCAAACTGACTACCGATAACTAGCAGGAGTAATAGAGTTAATTTATTCATTTTAGTATAATTTTTAAATTTTATCATAGACTAGTTTTTCCGTCCAATCGTTTAAATATTTGTAAGATTTTAATTAGGATATGGAGAGTAGTTCTTTGACAATTCTTGAAATCAAAGCCCCTTCAGCCTGTCCTCCCAATTTTTTATTAGCTGCACCAATCACCTTACCCATTTCCTTTATATCCGTCACGCCCATTTCTGTGATCAAGCTCTGAATGATTGGCTTTACCTCATCTTCGGTCAACTGAGCAGGCAGGAACTTCTCCAACACTTCCAGCTCTTCCTTTTCTTTGTTAGCGAGCTCTGTCATACCCTGGCCATGATATATTTCAAAACTCTCTTTGCGCTGTTTTGCCAACTTTTGAATGAGTTGCATTTCGCGTTCAGGAGTCATTTCTCCTGCATTTTTTTCTGTCTTAGCGACTAGAATGGCTCCTTTTATGGCTCTCAATGTGCGCAGTGAAGCTTCATCTTTGGCTTTCATAGCTTCTTTGAGTAGCTCCATTACTTTTTTTTCCAGTTCCACGATGGTTTAGTTTATAGTGTTGAGTTCTAAGATTTAATTTCTTAAAAGGAAGCAAATTTAATAGTTTGCGACCTAATGAAGGATGAAAGTTTGCAAGAAGACGTTAAAAGATGTTCAAAATCATTTGTTTTTTTCACCACAGAGACTGAGTAAGCAGAGTGAATACTCGTTTTTTGAATTGAAGGATTGCCACAAAAGCTTTAAGATTCAAAGATAAATCCATTTTCAAATTTTCAAATTTCAACATTGAAAAATCAGCTCATCAAAAAAATCATTTCTTATCCCCCACTAGTTTATCTAGCATTTCCTGTGAAGGCTGAAAATAGATTGTGCCGCTGTTGTTCTGCGTTAAGACTATTGAGGCATTATTGTTTTGAGTGCTAGTCTCCTCTATACCCAATAAATAAGCTACAGTGGTCTCCAATCCATCGGCAATGCGATACAGCTAACTTATAGTGATTTCTGTTTTGCCATTCTCCTTATCTGAGTAGGTGCTTGGTTTCATATCAATATGGGCAGCGAAGTCTTTCTGAAAAAACTTTTTTTCCCTCAACGCCATAATGCGCTGCAATACTAAGTGACTTCTTTCCATATTGTCTATATTATTTTTCACAAAAATACGAGATTTTTCTCAATTCCGATATTTCGGATTGGAATCCGAGCTTCGGGTTGGAAATCTAGCTTGATTCCTTCACTTTTGCAATTGAAAACCATTGTTGTCCGAGATAAATTAAGCTGACCTTCCGAAAAAGGTCAGCTTTTTTAGTTTTGCAAGTTCCTACACTTTTAAAACCATGAACAAAAGTACAAATTATTTCGGACAGCACCTATTTTCTCAAATAGCAAA
>JAJTHM010000020.1 GCA_021297855.1 Sphingobacteriales bacterium
GAACAAGAAAAAAGCAGTGCCAGACTTATTCAATTCCAGCTGACCCCCCTGCTATTTCATTTTAAAAAGTCTTATCAATGTTTTCAACTACTTTGAATCCCTAAAAGGGCCATTTCTTATATTTGTCGGACAACAATGTTTGTAAACGGTAAATTTTAGTTAATATTTGTAAATACTTAGGGGGTGTTTTACAAATTTTCACACTTTGAAACCTTGAAAACTGACATGTTTTTTCAGGACAAGACAATACATATTTTATTTATTCAAATCAATCATAGAATACAATGTCCTTTTATTACTTTTGTGCGTTATAAATCATTTAGAGAACCATTCGCAATGAATAGAATAAAAATTAAAAATTTTGGACCAATCAAGGAAGGATTTGGTAAAGAATGGATAGACATTAAAAAACTAACCGTATTCATTGGAAATCAGGGAAGTGGTAAAAGCACTATCGCAAAATTGATTTCAACCTTTACTTGGATTGAAAAAGCCTTGATCCGAGGGGATATAGAGCAGCATATTTCAAATGAAGATTTCATAGAATTTATCCGCTACCATAGAATGGAGTATTATATCGAGCCTAATTCTGAAATTGAATATGAAGGAGAATCATACTCACTAAAATTGATTAAAAACATAGGTGCAGTATTGCCTCATATTGAGGCGAGAAAATTAACCAATCCTAGCAAACCTATATTGCTCCCAAAGATAATGTATGTTCCAGCTGAGAGAAATTTTTTAAGTGCAATAGAAAATGTGAATAAAATCTCAAATTTAATAGGAGGTAGCCTTCGTACGTATTCCATAGAATATAGAAGTGCCCAAATAAAAAATTCAGGACAAGAGCTAAACTTACCTATCAATAAAACTCAAATACAATATGAACAAAAAGATGATGAGATATATCTTAAATTAGGCGATAAGAAAATAAAATTAGCAGATGCTTCCAGTGGCTTTCACTCTGTAGTTCCTTTATTTTTGGTATCAAAATACTTGGTAGATTTTGTAAATCTACCAGATAAAGAAAAGCTAGAGACACTAAGTCTTGACCAAATTGTTCGAAGACATGGAGAACTAATCAATTGGGACATTAGTGAATATGATACAATCAAACAGAAAGAACATGAAGAGAAAATTAATGCAAAATATATTTGCAAGTATTTAGTCAATATTGTCGAAGAACCAGAACAAAACTTATTCCCAACTTCCCAATGGGAAATGCTAAAAAAGTTATTGGAATTTAACAATATAAACGATGACAATAAGCTAATACTGACTACACATAGCCCATATATTTTGAACTATATTAGTATAGCCATCCAAGCAGGATATCTTTATACAAAGATAAAAGGTAATAAAAACTCACTAGAGTTGATTGAAAAGTTAGAAAACATTATTTCACTCAAATCTCTTTTAGCAGCTGCAGATGTCGTCATTTATCAATTAGATGAGACAAATGGAACTATCAATAAATTACCTAATTCAGAAGGAATTCCTTCAGATAATAACTTTTTAAATCAATCCTTACATCATGGTAATGAAATGTTTGATAACCTTCTAGAGATTGAGCAAGAATTATGAGTTTAAATTTTTTTAAATCAGATTGCCAATATCCACCAATTGCACTAAAGATTTTTGGTTTATGCGATAACCAAAACGGTTCAAAAGCTTATCCAGATACTGCAAATCCAGACACGTGGATTGCAGAAATAAAAAATGAAGGCAATTTAGAAATTGTATTTACCGCTATAGATAAGTGTGTGCTTCAAGACGATGAATATAAAGGTAGAGGAAGATGTGATGGTATGCTCACCACAGATAATCATTTGTATTTAGTGGAATTAAAAAATCAAGAACCCCCTTGGCAAAAACAAGCTATTGATCAATTAATATCAACAATTCAATTTCTATTGGATACACACGATCTTAGTCAGTACAAAAAAAGAAAAGCTATAGCAAGTAATAAAAAGAGAGAGAAGTTTGTCGTAATTGATAGTGAGTTAAACTTATCATTATTCAGAAAAACAGGATTTAGGATTGATATTCAATCAGTAGTTATAGTTTTATAAGAATAATATACTTCCTGTGATTGTAAATTTATAATTTACGAAGTATAAAATCCCTCCGCTTTATTTGCGTTTAAAAAACATACACCGCAGGTGTAAATAATTCGTGCATACTGATGTTTTATCAGCACAGGTTCGTGGCTAATTCCCTTTAGCGCACAGACCCCTCTCCTTTGGAGAGGCTGGGTGAGGTCCTTAACCTTTTTTTCAAAGTTTCTCCATACAATTAACCCTTGTCATACGTTATTATACTAAGATTAGTAATCACTAATTGACATAATATTATTCACATTTAAAATCATTTCGTATGAAAAAAGTAATTGAAACAGGTCATGCCAAGAACGTGGCCAATCTCGGGAAACTCATAGAATATGTAGACTCCTACGGCGCTACCTACAATCCTTCCCGCACAGCACTCACAGTCGCCAATCTTAAAGTTCTAGAGACCGATACAAAAAATGCTTTAGACGAGGTTATAGACAAACTCGCCCTCTATGACGATGCTGTCAATCAGCGGCATCAGGCCTTTGCAGAACTCAAACCCCGAGCCACACGTATCATGGCAGCATTAAAAGCTTCGGGCACTTCAGTAGAATTGTTAGATGATGCCAAAGGCTTCAATCGCAAAATTCAAGGTCAGCGTGCAGCTAAGCCTCCCCTGCCATCTGACCCTAATTCTCCACCGCCCAGCACTGTCAGCGTGAGTCAGCAATCCTATGACCAGTTGATTCAGCATCTCAAAGGCTTGATAGCCATTCTCAAAACAGAGCCCAATTATGCGCCTAATGAAGATGAACTAAAACTATCGAATTTAGACACCTATGTGGCAGACCTATTAGACAAGAATAATAAAGTAGCTATAGCTATAGCCGCTATCAGCAATGCTCGCATAGACCGCGACAAAATGCTTTATACAAAGACAACAGGTTTAGTAGATATAGCCCAAGCAGTCAAGCTCTATGTCAAATCTATCTTCGGATCTAAAAGTTCTCAATATGGTGATGTGAGCAATCTTCCCTTCAAGCATATAAAACCATAGCCGCTTTGAAGCTAAGCTAAAGCCCTCTGTGATAGAGCAATCTCACAGAGGGTTTTTTATTTATAGTTATTTGTCCTTATTAAAAAATTCTTCAAAAACTAATACGCTTAAGCTTTTTTTAATGCGTATTCTAAGTTTAAACGAATACTGTAGTTTGACCGTGACCGCCCATTAGCGAAAATGTCGTAAAAATTGCGACTGAAAAGCGTTAAAATTTCAAGAGGAGGAACGACGAAATTTGAAATTTAGCTTTGAAAATCACAATTTTAGACATTGCAGCGGAAGGGCTTGACTTTTTTTGTAACTTTTTTGCGTCAAGGCAAAAAAGTTAGATACTAAATCTTATGATAATTTTTTCTGCTAGTGCTGATATTTACCACTATTAAAGAGATTCCTGAATTCCCCTGCCTAGTCGTCAGACAGGGCTGCGCTTCATCCGCCAGAGGCGGACGCTACTGGGTGTAGACCTCGTTTTTTTGGTCTGTTAAAGATTTCTATCTGGTATTGCACCTCACTAATTCATATTGAATACTTCCCCCTACATTCTTGCTACTTCCATTTATATTCTTCTCACTGCCAAGCTAAAAAGCCTAACTAACTTTTATGATGTCATTACTGATATGGTAAAACTTACTACTACTTAGATATAAATCAGTACTGCACAAATATAGAATGCAACTGCTTTGATAATAATACCTACTGCCTTCATTGCAAAGCAAACTGCTTTAGTAATATTGCGTACTACTAATCTAAAGTTCGCTAGATGGTGGGTAATACTGATAACTGCATTCATATATGGAGAATAATTCCAGACAGAAGTAGGAATCCACCTACTACATTTGAAAGACTAAACATTTCTATAAACCCAATCCTAATCCAACCCCCTGCCTGTCTTCAAGATTTTTCCTTCTGTCTGCAGTTCACGCATGATTCGATCCATGATGCCGTTGACGAAATCTTTACTTTTGACAGAACAAAACAATTTAGTCAAATCAATATATTCATTGACACTGACTTTGAGTGGTATGGTTGGGAAATGAAGCATTTCACTGATAGCCATTTTGATAATCGTCATATCGAGAATAGGAATCCGCTCCGCTTCCCAGCCTTTGAGTTTGGGTTTGATGAGTTTCATATACTCCAGCTGCTGCTCGAGGGTGACCTTGATAAGGTTATAAGCAAACTCTTTTAGTTCTTTCGTCTCTTGAATTCCGAATGAGATTTCCAATGCTGTTTTATCTATAATAGCCTTGATAGAGCGCTTCAAGGTGAAGTGAACTAAGTCAGCATCTTCCTCTATATTGGCGTAATAGGATTCTAAATAATCAATTAAATCTTCATTCTTAAACAAAATTTTCTTGAAAAAAGAATTACATAAATTGTATTCCGTCTGACTATTTCTCGCCAGCACAAACTCTTTATATTCGTGAGTTCCTATGAGCTCCGTAAACATTTTCTTGATATATTCAGACTGGATATACTGATCCAATTTAAATTTTTTAATGAGCTTATGAAATGCCACATTTTCTTTCAGATATACATACAATTGAGCATCGACCAAACTTGTATTAACCTTTTTCTCTTCATCTGTCAGCAAATACATTTGGCTTTGCTGCACAGAATATTCTTCTATGTATTTAAATGTCTGAAATAAATAGTTCAAATAAATGACATTAATTTCGATTACATCTTGTATGCTCTTGTCATAGATTTCATAGGCTTTTTCTACATTTTCTTCATTTAAAAGAAATTGACCATAAATAGCCTGTAAAACCTTAATGCGAATACTTCTTCTGCTTATCATATATTAGTTCGCTAGGCTTTTAAGTTTAGCATTCTCTATCCTCTCTTTCGCTATAGCCATAGCTGCCAGTTGTGGATTTATAGAATCTCTTTCTGATTTATCGAAAATTTCTATCACTTTGTTATAAATTGGTTCTATAAATTGCATCGTTTTTTCTTTGCTATATTCTCCTATCGCTTCGGTATAACAGTTGATCACACCGCCTGCATTGATGAGGAAATCTGGAGCATACAAAATGCCGCGCTGCATAATGGCATTTCCATCAGCTATCTCATCTTTCAATTGATTATTCGCAGCTCCACACACCACTTTGCATTTCAACTGAGGTATGGAAGATGAATTAAGCGTAGCACCTAATGCACATGGAGAATACACATCTACTTCTGAGGTGGCAATAGATTCTGGAGACACCACTTGAATAGTTGCATACTTCTTGGTGACTAGGTCCAAGTTTGCCTGATTAATGTCGGCTATGGATACAATAGCTTGCTCACTCATAAGATGATCAATGAGATATTGACCTACATGACCTGTTCCCTGGACCGCTACCTTCACACCACTGAGCGAGTCCTGACCCGTTAGTTTTTTCCATGACGCTTTCATAGACACATAGACTCCATAGGCGGTAAATGGACTTGGATCTCCACTTCCTCCGAGGTGAAATGGTTTTCCTGCCACATGTTTTGTCTCTTTTGCGATATACTCTATTTCTTTAGGCGATGTTCCTACATCTTCTGCAGTGATATATTTCCCATTGAAGCTATTTACAAATTCGCCATATTTACGCCAGAACTTCTCATCTCTTTTTACTGCATCATCTGCTAGTATGACGGCTTTACCGCCACCTAGATTAATCCCACTAATAGAAGACTTGAAGGTCATACCTCGAGACAATCTTAGCACATCTTGTAGCGCTTCTACTTCATTACTATACTTCCAAACTCGCGTTCCACCTAGGGATGGACCCAATACTGTATTATGAATAGCGATGATAGCACGCAGACCCGTTTCTTTATCATAACAGTGAACTACTTGTTCATGCTCCGTCTCATTCAATACTGAAAAAAGATTTGATGTTAACTCCATTTTTTAAATGCTTTATGTTAAATTTTTAATACTATAGTTGAAATCTAATTTTCTTTATTCTCGTTTTATATTAACTATACTCAAATTGACTCATTTTAATTCAAATTCAAAACATCTTAGGTTCTCCTCACTACAAATATGGAATCATGCGCTTTGCATTAATTTCATTAGAATATAATTCATTGAGGACTTTTTCTCTTTCTTTAATTCTTTCTGCGGTCTTAACCTCGCCCCAACATTCATTGATCTTAGCTAAAATTTCATCTGGGGTATTGGCTAGTCTGCATAATCGATCCAAGCCAGAATTTAAGACCATTTTATCATTGGCTATAACAAATCTTCCTCTATATAAAGCATTGATGAGCTTGTGTTTTAAACCAGTGGCTTGAAATGTAAACAAAACATTGCATTGAGCATTTTCAATGAGTGTGTCGAGTTCATCTTGAGGCAAATTAGCTCTTAACTTGACATTGGGATGCGTCTTTATTAGTTCTATCAGGCTGGATTTTGGCTCTTTCCCAGCGATAATGACGTCTTTATCCATGCGAGAAAACACCGATTTGATCAAATAGACTGCTGCTTGATGATTTTCGACCACATCCAAACTGCCGTGATAAAGTATATAATCCCCCGTTCCTGTTTTTACCGTTACTTTTTCATTTAGGTGAAAGGGCGGAATGAAGATGGAGTTTTTACAATATTGCTTCATATATTCAGTATCTGCTTGATTCACACTAAATATTGTCTGAGCTGAGGTCAAATACTTTTCAAATTGTTTCAACTTTTTACTTTCTACATTGAAATGTATCTTGTGGATGAAATTCTTATCTGCTTGGCTGAGATTTTTGTAATAATCCCATTCAATATTGTGCATCCAAACTAGTTTATTTCGATCTTTCAGCTGAGGATGTGCCAGATAAAAACAAGTATGGAGTCCTTCGAAGATTATAGGGTCATTATCTTCTAACAAATTGGAAAGCAATTCATTTGAAGATCGAGAACTAACAATATAAGGCACCATACTAAAGAAAACTTTATAGATTTTCTTTCGCTGATAGTAATAAACCTTTTCACAGTATTCATTGAGAATGGTCTGTTCATTCTTATCTTTATATTGATAGCAGTGTAGTGTGATTTTATAACCTAAACTGTGCAGCGACTTGATTTTATAAAAGACGTCTATAATGCCCCCGTATATGGGTGGGTAAGGTATATCAAACGAAATGATATGTATGTGCTTAGACATTGTTATATATAGAACTCAGTTTTTCTTCTTGATTTTCCCATGTGAGAAAAGAAGCTGCAATATCGCCATTTCTAAGCAAATCGTGATACTTATTTTCATTAGCAATCACTTCTTCCAAAGCTTTTATATATAGTGCTTTATCCAATGATGGAATCAATATAGAGCAATTGTATTGATCCTGAATTCTTCTGTACTCAGGAAAGTCCATAGAAATAGGAATAACACCTGCCTGTATGTAATCAAAAAACTTATTTGCCAAGGAATAATAATAGTTAAGTCCTTTATTCTCCAACAAGTTAATCCCAAATTTGGCCTTCTGAGTTAAAATTTTGAGTTCAGCCGGAGTCTTTCTTCCAAGAAATTCTATAGAATCGGTATTTTGAATCCCATTAGCTATTTCTTCCAGCACTCCTTTATGATAACCATCCCCAACTATCCATAACTTCCAACCATACAAATCATCCATAGCACTAATTGCTATTTCTAACCCCCTTCCTTCATTCAAATCCCCTTGATATAGTATAACATTTTCTTTTACTATTTGACTATTCCTAATGCTTCGCAAAGGATAATTATAAATCACTTCAATATACTTTCTATACTCAGATTCAAATCTAAGAGCAATAGAATTGGAAACAGTGTATATACTACGACATGCTGGCAGTGTCAGTTTTTCTAGCCATTTCCAGATGGATTTTTCAAAAATTCTTCCCTCCAATTCCGGTACTTCTGTATAATATTCATGGGCGTCATATACCAAAGGTTTCTTCTTAATTTTACTTACCAAATAGTTTGGCAAAATAGTATCTAAATCGACAGCACAGTATATATCTGCATTTCTCTTGAGGAGATAAAAGAAAAGTCTAAGATTATATTCAAAATAGAAAAACTTTCCTCGTTGGAAAAACATTTGGAACCGGTGAGAAGTAAAAATAGAAGAATCCAAATCGACACTAGAATCTCTATCTTTCAATCGACCCACTATATGGACCTCAAACCCACTTTTTTGAAGGGTATACGCTGTCTTTTGCATGCGCTGATCATAGGCGATATCATTCGTGACCGAAATAAGTATTTTCTTTTTCACACTAGGTTTCAAATTGATTTATGTAGGCTTTTATACGATCTAAAAAATCAAGCCAACTTAAAGGATCCATATATACTTCTACAGGCAAAACTAATATTTCAATACCTGACTCTTCAAATAAACTCCTGAATTCCATGATTCTCACAGCATCTTTTGTTGTCATGACTATCTGTATCACGCCATGTGTTCTGCACTTATCCAACCATTGTCGGATATTATCTACAGAAAAATTATGATGGTCATGGTATTGAAACCTAGCTAAAATAACGCTCCTCTTCTCTACTTCTTTATAAAAAAGGGTCGGATTAGCAATAGCGGTGACGGCTAGTACGTTTGGCTGAATCTGTGATTCAATTCCAGTAAACCAATTTTGATAGGGCAAGTACTTCAGGCTGCTATGATAAACAGGCGACTTGGTATAATTTTTTATACCTTCTTTCAACTCAGGTATTGCTAGTCCATTGTCTTCCGTTTTAGTAACAACTACCATGTCCACTTTTTCTGACCTGGACTTTAAATCTCTCAGTTTACCTGCAGGAAACAGCATGTCTTTATAAAAGGGGAGCGAATACTCTGTCAATAATATTTCATACCCTCCTCGGAGTCGTCTGTGCTGGAGACAATCATCTAGAATGATGAGCTTTTTATCATTACTTAAAGAGTTGATATGATGGATACCCGCAACTCTATCCTCCGCTACGAATACTCTACATTCTGGTAGACTTTTTTTCATCATCAATGGTTCGTCACCCACTTCATTATGACTGCTATTGACCAAAACTTCTTGAATTCCCTTGGTCGATCTCCCATATCCTCTACTCAAAATGTAAACCATAGTTTGATTAGATAAAGCTTTCGCCAAGCAGATAGTCATTGGGCTCTTACCTGTTCCTCCAAAGGATAAATTACCTATTTTGATTATTGGCTGGTCAAAAGTCTTAGAAAAGAAAAAACCTCTATCGTACAATTGATGTCTTACCCAAAGGATAAGACCATACAACCACGATAGAGGTTTCAAAATAAGAGAAAGACCTCTCATTAAATTTTAATTATCAATTCAGCACCATATTGTACTGATTCATTTTCTGTTGTATTTTGGTAGACATTGTAGTATCTCCCGATCTAGCCAATATTTCTTGCATTCCATTTAAAGAACTCATATATAGACGCAATTCCTCTTGAGCCAATTTAGCTTTTTTTGCATTGTTTGAATTTGTCATCCAATCCAGATTAGAAACACAAACAGTAAACAAACCTTCCGAAATCAGCTTCATATACTTTTGGTTCTTTGCTATAGATGCAGCCTGTAGGGCTGGCAGATCCACATAACTATATGGAAGCTTACTCGGTGGAATATTCGTATATAAATGATTGAGTAATTTATCCACCTTTTCAGGATTGTTATTGATGGCGTAATACATTGCTAGATTTGCTATAGCCGGTTTCATTCCACCATTGAAACTTATTAACGTGTGCTCATCTAGTAGGATATCATTTTCTTTTATCTTTCCAAAATCATATTTGAACACTAAGTCGTATACTCGCTCTGCATCTACAGATTCCAGACCATTGGCATCAGGGAAACCCACGGGGGAAAACATAATAAGCATACCCTCACTCATTAAATAATTTTTCAAACCTAAACCAGTTACTGATGGATTAGACGAAGCAAAACAAACAGGTCTTTCATACATATTATTCAATAATACATCGAGCTGAAGTAAGGCTCCTCTAGATAAACTCGACGGAAGCTGAAGGTAAACCCTTGTAGGCACTGTGGATTCTTTACCCTTAGGAATCAAAAATCCAGATTTCACGGCCTTGGCAGGATCTATATCAATATATACATTTGTTGTAGGTAAATAATTCTCAGCAGGGTAATTTGGATTATAAGAAACTTTTGCAGCAGGATCATCGCTCATCATAAAATCAATGACATCCTTCAAAGCCATAGTATCTCCTGAAGAACCGCTTTGATTCAATCTAAAGTAAGAACGTTTGTCCCCTTTTATTTTATCCTGAGCCATAGATAATTTGACAGCCTTACTTTCATTCATCGGTAGTCTCAGCTGACCGATATAGGCATCTCCTTCCACAAGACTCGTATTTATGACTCGTATATCTGGTCTGATATTTTCTATCTCTTGGGCATACCATAACGGGTATGTATCATTATCTCCATAGCAGAAAAGAATCGCATTGGGTGGACATGCATTCAACATATTTTTTGCAAATGCTAACGTAGTCGATCGATTGCCTCTATTATGGTCATCCCAGCCTTGGAAACCCATAAGAATAGGGGCGGCTGCTCCTATGGCTAGGGATACGATAAGAGACATTTTTGCTGCTAATCGGCTTTTTAAAAGGTCGTAAAGGAATGCAATACCAAATGGTAACCATAGTACAAATGCCCAGTAAGACGGAGCATAGACATAATCTCGCTCCCTTGGCTCCACTGGAGGCTCATTATGAAAGACAACCTGCATGATGCCTGAAGCAAACACTAACAATAAAATAATCGAAAACGATTTTCTGTCTTTGATGTAATTATAATATAATCCTAGGATGCACAATAAAAATGGAATCATGAAAAAGACATTGTGCGATTTGGAGGTCCTAGCCTCTTTTGGCCTTCCACTTTCATCGAGTTGAACATTTCCCCATATATCTCCGATAAGCGGTAAATTGTCTATCAAAGTGAAGCCAGAAGTCCATCTTCCATAATCATTGGTGGCTCTCCCTTGATGATCATCTACTTTGCCTGCCGTATTCCACATCATATATCTAAAATACATGAAGCCTATTTGATATTTGCACATATACCAAATGTTGTCAAAAAAGCTCACTTTGTCTTTGACAGCATATTGTTGACCACCAGTTCCATTCATTTGGGCGGCAGTTTGTTCTGCCTGATCTGCTTCGCCACGTCCAAAAGATTGAACTGAGTTGCCTGTCCCTCTGTCTATAATTTCATACTTAGGATCTATCCATGCTCTATAATAATTTTTCTTATCCTCCCCTTCGTGACCTACACGAGGAAAGAACTTTTTAACCCTTGAAGGATACTTGTACTGCTTATTAGTTCCTACGAGCTCATACTTATTTGTTACCGTATTTTTTAAATAAATATCTCCTTTATCCTCGACAGCCTCTACCTCATTAACATCATAATAATGTGGTCCGAATAAAAAGGGTCTATCGCCATATTGTTCACGGTCTATGTATGATTTCAAAGTGAGGAAATTATTTGGCACATTCATATTAATTGGGAGATTAGCATTCCCTCTAATCACCACCATGAAGTAGCTAGTATAGCCCATTAATAAAAAGGCGAAAAACAAAATGACTGTATTTAATGGTATTTTTGTTAGATTTTCATTCCAGAATTTAAACGATCTTTTGTTGGAAGTATATCTCAACAAATAGATATAGAGTAACACAATCAAAATAATACCAACTATCGTACCTGAATAAAAAGGCATACCTAAAGAATTGACAAAAAACAAATCCATATTACCCAAGAAAGACGATGTTGTACTCAGGATTCCTTTCATCAAAATTTGAATCATAACCACTGAAATAATAAAGGAGATTAAAGCTCCAAGGAGGGTTGGTTTAAATCGCTTGTAATAAAATATGAGTGCAATGATTGGAAATACAAGTAAAGAGAGTAAATGCACTCCGATGCTCATACCAGTGCAAACACCTATCAATAAAAGCCAAATGTCAGCTTTTGGACCATCGTCCTCATTCCATTTTAATATTGCCCATACGTTAAATGCCATAAAGAATACGGAAAACGCATATACCTCCCCTTCAAGGGCATTAAACCACATGGAATCTAAAAACGTAGCCGCAAGTGCTGCAATAAATGAACCCAAAAGTATAAGATACATTTTGGACTCTTCTATTTCTTCGCCTTTTTTAATGAAGACCATTTTCATGAGCATCACCGACGACCAAAAGAAAAACAAAGAACAAAATGCAGTAGATAATGCACTAAGGAAATTTATAGATTGAGCTACCTTAGTGATATCTCCAAATGAGAATAGAGAGAATATTTTTCCTACAAGCATAAAAAACGGAGCTCCTGGTGGGTGTGCCACCTGAAGCTTATAGGTACAACTTAGAAACTCACCGCAATCCCAAAGACTGCCTGTTTTTTCCATAGTCAATGTGTAGGTGGCAAGTGCTATGAAAAACACCGCCCAACCCAAAATTTTGTTTAATCGATTAAATTGATTCATTTAAAAATTTTTATCTGCAAACGACAAAAATATAAAAACAGGGCTTTCTTAAAGCAATTTTAAACCAAAAAAATCATTTTTAATCTTGTATAAGTAATATTTATTCACTAATTTTGCGTAAAACGTTTATTCTATGCCAATTGTATCGAGCAAAGGAATCGGAGTCTATACAGGTATCTTCGGTGAGAAAGAGCTAAAACATTTACTAAGAAGAACCAGGTTTGGTATTCGCAAATCTGATTTGACCGCTTATAATGGGCAAACGCTAAATCAAGTGCTTAGCTCTATTTTAATTCAATCACCAGAACCCTCACCACCGCTCAATCATTATGAGAACATCATTCAGCCTCAGTATAAAGAGTCCGCTATTCCCTTCGGTACTACTTGGGTTAATACTACCCCCCAATTTCCTGAAATAAATTTTCACAAAATAAATTCTTTTCGAGGTTGGCTAGCTATAAATTATCATAAAGATACCACCATTACTGAAAAAATGGCTCTTTTCTTGCATAGCTTTATTCCAATCTCCCATGATGTAAATGACCCACGCTTTTTGTATAGAAACTATAAAATGCTTCGGACGAATGCTCTTGGAAACTTTAAAACTGTCATAAAATCTAGTCTGCTCGATAGCGGTGTATTAAAATATCTCAACGGTGATGTCAATCAGAAGAATGCCCCGGATGAGAATTTGGCACGAGAGCTACAAGAGTTATTCACCTTGGGTAAAGGATTTACACCCATCTACAATGAATCGGATGTAAAAGAAGCTGCAAAAGTATTGACGGGCTATACCATAGACCGAACAACAGGGTTCGTTGTATTTAATCCGAATCGACATGATACTACAAACAAAACATTTTCTTCCTATTATAATAACAATGTCATTGCTGGAAAAACTGGGACTGCGGGTCAGGACGAATTAGATGATCTAGTCAATATGATCTTTCAAAAGGACGACGTCGCCTTGCATTTTTGCAGAAAATTATATGGTTTTTTTGTTTACTATGACATTGATAGCACGATAGAAGCCAATGTAATTGTGCCATTGGCGAATATTATGCGCTCGAATAATTATGAGATTTTACCTGTCATTCAAGCCCTTTTCGCATCTGAGCATTTCTATGATACAGATGTTTACGGTAGTCATATTAAATCGCCTGTAGATATCATTTTTGGTCAATATCAAGAAATGGAAATAGCCCTTCCAGATAATTCAGATATATTAAAACAATATGAGATTTACAGTGATATGTTTGCAGGTTCCTTTTTATTACGACAACTTCCATATGATCCACCAAGTGTTTCAGGATGGGAAGCCTATTATCAAAAGCCTCTAATGCATGAAAACTGGATTACTACAGACACTATAGCAAATAGAAATAAATACGCTGTAGGTCTTCTAATTGGATATACTAAGCGATCCTTTAAAATACAAGTGGACACCATAAATTACACAAAAGGATTTTTAAATCCATCAGATCCGAATAAATTGATAGATGATGCTTTAGGATTCTTGCATACCATCCCAGCTACTGCTGAATTAAAGACTTATTTGAAATCTATTTTACTATTTGGACAGAGTCAAGACTACTATTGGACCAATGCATGGAATGACCATATCAATAGTCCGAATGATGCTGCCAAGAAAAAGTTGGTAAGTGATTTGTTGTTTGCATTTTACAAATACATATTAGAATTAGCAGAATATCAATTAATGTAAAAAATAAAAGATATGCAACGTAGAGAATTTTTAAGTAGAACAGGTAAGACTATAGCACTAGGAAGCGTAATACCTGGATTTAGTTTTTCAGCTATTCAAGAAAAATCGGCTTTGGGTTCGCTTTTAGCAGGCTCTGCTGAAATCAATGACCACGTATTAGTGATCATACAACTCAATGGTGGAAATGATGGCTTAAATACCTTAATACCTTTAGACCAATATACTAACTTAGCTTTACACAGAGCTAATGTACTAATACCAGAGAATAAAGTTTTAAAACTGAATAAGGTAGATAAAACTGGTTTGCACCCTTCGATGTCAGGTATACAAACTATGTACAATGAAGGAAAGGTAAATTTTATTCAGAGCGTAGGTTATCCAGATCAGAATTATTCGCATTTTAGAAGCACTGATATTTGGCTCACTGGATCTGATGCTAAAGTGGTAGAAAATTCAGGTTGGATGGGGCGCTATTTAAATCATCAATTCCCTAATTATCCTGATGCTTATCCTACAGCGGACATGCCCGATCCCCTTGCTATACAAATAGGAGCCTTGGTTTCTCCAGGCTTCCAAGGACCAACGCCTGGACCAGGCATACCGATGGCTATTTCTGTTACAAGTGATAAAGATTTTTATGATTTAGTCAATGGTTCTCACTCCTCAGCGGGAAGCAATGCTATAGGCAAAGAACTAGCTTATGTCAGGGAGGTGGCAGGCCAAGCTAAAATCTATAATACAGCCATAAAAAACGCAGCCCTCAAAGTTACCACGCAAGGTACTTACCCATCAAATAATAAACTTGCTGATCAGTTGAAAATAGTAGCTAAACTTATAAAAGGCGGTCTGAAAACTAAAATCTATATGGTGAGTTTAGGAGGATTTGACACCCATTCAGACCAAGTAGATAATGCAGATTATACCAAAGGATCACATGCGAACTTACTAGCTACCTTATCCGATGCTATTTCTGCCTTCCAAAATGATTTGAAATATTTATCTATTGAGGACAAAGTACTGGGAATGACATTTTCTGAATTTGGTCGAAGAATTAAATCCAATGGCAGCAATGGTACAGACCATGGATCAGCCCTACCAATGCTTGTATTTGGGACTCAGGTTCAGAATGGAATTATTGGTGTGAATCCTACTATAAATCCTAGTTTTACAGTGGAGGATAATTTAGCAATGCAATATGATTTTAGGTCAGTATATGCCTCTATCTTGCGTCAATGGTTCTGTATCGAGGAGAGTGCGATTTCCACCATACTTTTCAAAAATCATCAGACAATTCCTCTTATTAAAAATGCAGCTTGTGCCACAAGTAGCATTTCTGATTATCAAAAAGAGTTAGAAGAAAAGCGTTTACAATGTTATCCCAATCCTTATTCGAGTTCAGATACAATAAAAATAGATATCAATTCTAAGGGTGGACATTCACTAGTGGAAATTTACAATACGGAAGGTAGATTGATTAAAACATTAATGGATGAAAAATCAGCCCCTGGCGTTTATCAGTTGACTTGGAAAGATGAACAGTTACCTTCAGGATTCTACTATTGTAGATACCAAAATGAAGGTTATCAGTCGGTGTTTACTTTGCAGAAGGTGAGGTAGTTATTGACCGCCCATTTGACCAGTGATCTGCTGATAAATACTCATATATTGCTGAGCCATAGCACCATTACCCTGCTGCTGATATATCTGAGCTAACAATCTATATGGGTCTGGCATATTAGGATTTTCTTCAATCAAATTCATCAATACAGATTGTGCATAAGGCAAATTACCACTTTGTAAATAAGCATAAGCTAAATAATTTTTAGCCATCATATTCTCAGGAGAAATTTTCAAAGCATTCGACAAAGATTGAACAGCTTCATTTGGTTGATTTGAATTTAGCTGAGCTAAACCTAAATTAGTCCATGCGATTTCGTTATTCGCATCATACTGGAGAGCTTTATTTAGAAATTCGATTGCTTTAGGATATTGCTGACTGTCGAGTGCTTTTTTACCATAATAGTCATTTTTGTCTTGGCGTTTTAGGATGGCACATACTGGAACACCATCCACATCTATTGTTTTAATAACATCTTTGCTTGTACCAAAATATCCATTTCGTAGGTATTCAGCATCGACAAAGCTTTGGGTTAAGATATTGTAATCCCAATCTTGATCATATCTTTCGCGGTATCGTGTATAAGCTATAGGCAGTGAACCGTATTTTGGCTTTAAAATTTCCGATACCTGGAAAGTATTATTTGAAGCCAATTTCTTTTTTTCAAATCCAGGCTCATTTTGTTCTAGCCATTTAATCGCAGGCATGATAGAGTGAGAATAATAATCTAATTCGTAATTGCCCATCGCTTTTTTCACACCACCAAAAGTTGGATTAAAATAAACATAAAAAAGCGGATAATTTTTGACCATGAAATATATAGTAGGCAGAAGTGCGAAACAGATAACTCCAATTACTATTCTCTTTTTTATTTCTGATAAAACATTATGCTCAATAATAAATGTATAGGCAATAGCCGAAAATACAACCAAAGGTATATAAATAAAATAACCATGTCTCCAACCAGTTAGTAATCCTGTCTTACTATAAATAATTAGGAACAAAGGAAAGAAGGAACTAATTAGAAGAAAAGATATTCTTCTAAAATTATATACCTTTTTAAGTTTAAAAAGTAAGATTAATCCAATTAAAATACCAATCAGTATCACCTCTGGGTTTGATATTAAAAAGTATTTTGGCAAATAATACCAAGGGATTTCTGTGGACTGCAAATATTTCCCTTCAAATAAATTTTTAACGGTTACAGGTAGATTTTTTAAAAAGGCTAGCGCTTCGAATGGTTGAGTAAAAGGTGCATTGATCATGGCTGGCCATAGTATTATACCTGCAAAATATCCTACTCCGAAGGCAATAAATACTTTCTTGGCTATATCTTTTAAATCTATTGCTATTTTATTTTTATGTAAATAGTAAAGTTCCCAAACTAAAAAGATAACAAAAAGGAATTCGCTTATTAATCCTGATATTCTTACTAATAGTGACCCTGCTACACCTATGCCCAGCAATATTGTTTTTCGCCAACTCGGTTTAGGTAATGCATCAAGAAAAACAAAAAAAGTATACAAACTAATTAGTGAGGTGGCGCAGTAAGTAGGATCTTTCGGATTATTAAAAGCCTCTCCAAAAATTCGAGGAGTTAATATAAGAAAGGCCATAGCTATGTATGCAGCAGTCCATGATTTTGTAATTCTTTTAGCCAAAAGTGCGCCAAAAAAAATATAAAAAAAGCTCATCAAAGTCATAATGGCATGTCTTATACCATAAAGTTCCCAACCAAATAATCTATGAAGAAAATGAGCAGGCAGTTCAATGGCAATACCATAATGTTTCATCACAGGTTCAATCTTAGTAGTAGTAGTCAATACTGTATCATTCTTGCCAAAACTAGAATAATAATCTAGAGCTAAATCGGCATAAGGTACATTATACCTCTCATCATTCGATGGAGCCCAATCATAGCTCATATATACCATTGATACTAAAATGATTAAAGAAAATATAAGAAAAATAATTTCCTTTCTTTCTAATTTTCTAAGAGATAACATAAATTTTAGTAGTTTTGGCAAATCTAAAATAATTATGATTTATATTGCCTTTTAAAAATTAGAAGGTTATTAGTTTTGGTTTTATATGAAGGTAGTAATATTTGCAGGAGGACTAGGCACACGACTTATGGAAGAGACCGAGGCGCGACCAAAGCCTATGGTCGAGATTGGCGGGAAACCTATCCTATGGCATATTATGAAAATTTATTCACATTATGGCTTCAATGATTTTGTAATTTGTTTAGGCTATAAACAAGCCTTCATAAAAGAATTTTTCATAAATTACTATTACAATAATTCAGATATTACTATTGACCTAGAGAGAAATCAAACAGAGGTACATCTTTCAAGTCAAGAGAAATTCAAAGTGACCTTAGTCGATACTGGAGTCAACACCAATACTGCTGGACGACTAAAAAGAGTCCAAAAATATATTGGTAATTCTAGATTCATGCTAACCTATGGAGATGGGGTATCTGATATTAATATCCCACAACTCATTCAATTTCATGAAGAAAAAGGGAGGTTGGTTACATTAACTTCTATTCAAGTTCCTGGAAAATTTGGTAATATAGAATCAGACAATAATGGATTAGTTACTCAATTTGTTGAAAAACCGCAGGGAGATGGAGTATGGATCAATGGGGGTTTTTTTGTTCTAGAACCCGAGGTTTTCAATTATTTGGATGGCAATATGGATGATATTCAATGGGAGAAAAAACCACTAATAGCCATAGCAAATGATGGTCAGTTAGTATCATTCAAGCATCATGGTTTTTGGAAGTGTATGGATGCCTTGAGGGATAAGATAGAATTAGAAGAACTTTGGAATTCAGGAAAGGCAGAATGGAAGGTTTGGTAAAAGCGTTTAAAGGAAAAAAAGTGTTTCTCACTGGGCATACTGGCTTTAAAGGCTCTTGGATGCTCCAATGGCTTCACTCGTTGGGAGCTATAGTTAAAGGCTATGCTTTGGTCCCTGAAAATATACAAGATTTATATCCTACCATAAATGGGGATACCCTATGCGAATCTGTCATCGCTGACATTCGTGATTTAAATAAATTAAAATCGGAAATAATATCCTTTGAACCTGATTTTATTTTTCATTTGGCTGCTCAGCCATTAGTTCGTTACTCATATCAATTTCCTGTAGAAACTTTTGAAGTAAATGTCATGGGAACAGCTAATGTGCTTGAAGCTATGCGCTATCTCCAGAAGCCTGTCATTGGAGTTATGATCACTACGGATAAAGTTTATGAAAATAAGGAATGGCATTATCCATATCGAGAAGTAGATAGACTAGGCGGTTATGACCCATATAGTGCAAGTAAAGCATCTGCTGAATTAGTGATTAGTTCTTATAGAAATAGTTTTTTCAATGCCTCTAACTTCGCTGAGCACAAGAAATCCATTGCTTCGGCTCGGGCTGGCAATGTAATTGGAGGAGGCGACTGGGCTAAAGACAGAATTGTACCCGATATAGTGAGAGCTTTATCCAATGGAAATGATATAGAAGTAAGAAACCCGAATGCAGTCAGACCATGGCAACATGTGCTTGAACCGATTGGTGGTTATTTACAACTCGCTATGCGAATGGCTCAAAATAGAGAGAAGTACAATGAAAGTTGGAATTTCGGACCAAATGCAGATGATACCTATGTAGTAGAAGATTTAGTAAAGATATCTATTGATATATGGGGAAAGGGCAGCTATAAGAAACCAGAGTTAAAAGATGAACTTCATGAGGCGGGTCTTTTAAAATTGGATATACAAAAAAGTATTCAAGAATTAAAATGGAAGCCAAAATTGAATTCCATTGAAGCCATAAAATGGACTTTAGATTATTACAAGTCGAACGATCCAATTTTAACAATGAAAAAACAAATTAGCGATTATCAAAATTTATGATGGAGTTTAAAAATTTTAGTGGTGATTTAGCAGAATCATTAAGAGAGATTGCCTCTAAGCGAGTCAAACAGGAAATTGTAGCTGGGGAAGATTATATCCCAGTCACTGGTAAAGTATTAGATGCGGATGATTTACTAATTGGAGTGGATGCTACGTTAGATGGTTGGTTGACGACAGGTCGATTTGGGCCTAAATTTGAGCGTGCTTTTGCTAAGTATTTTGGGTCTCTTACTTCATTGCTTGTCAATTCAGGCTCTTCTGCCAATCTTACCGCTTTTTACACCTTAACTTCACCCAAACTAGGGGATGGTCAAATTAAACCAGGCGATGAAGTCATCACCGTGGCTGCAGGATTTCCCACGACGGTCAATCCAATGATTCAGTATGGATGTGTTCCCGTTTTTATTGATGTAGAATTGGGCACTTATAATATTATAGTCGATAGAATCGAAGAAGCAATATCTTCAAAAACAAAAGCCATAATGATCGCCCATGCCTTAGGGAATCCATTTAATCTGGAAAAGGTAATGGAAATCGCAAGAAAGTATAATCTATGGGTAATAGAAGACGATTGTGATTCATTAGGGGCAACCTATAATGGACAGAAAACCGGCACATTTGGTGATTTAGCCACTGTATCATTCTATCCAGCACATCATATCACTATGGGTGAGGGTGGAGCAGTGTTAGTTAACAATAAAGACCTCGTTATGATAGCCAAGAGCTTTAGAGACTGGGGGCGTGACTGCTACTGCGAGCCAGGATGTGATAATACGTGTAAAAAAAGATTTGAATGGCAGCTAGGAGATTTGCCCTATGGTTATGATCATAAATATACATACTCTCATATAGGATTTAATCTCAAAGTCACAGACATGCAAGCGGCTATTGGATTGAGCCAACTAAATAAGGCTGATTTATTCGTAGAAAAGCGAAGAGAAAATCATGCCTTGTTAAATGATAGATTGAAGGAATTTGAAGAGCATTTTATCTTGCATAAAGCGACAGAAAATTCCAATCCAAGTTGGTTTGGCAATATGATAACTTTAAGAGAAGATAGTCCGCTAAAAAGAAATGAGTTAGTTCAGTATTTAGAACAAAATAAAATTGGAACTAGATTATTTTTTGCAGGAAATTTATTAAAACAACCAGCCTATTCTAATATAAATAAACGGATAGTCGGCGATTTAACCAATACCGATATTATTATGAATAGTAGCTTCTGGCTGGGTGTATGGCCTGGATTAAATGCGAGTCATTATGATTATATGATTGACATTTTAGGAAGATTTATAAAGAAGTAAATTGAATAAATTATTTATAACAGGTGGCACAGGTTTTTTTGGAAAGAATATACTTAAATCTATTCTTGAAGACGAAATTTGGATAAATTTTTTTTCTGAGATAGTTGTATTGACAAGAAATTCTAATAAGTTTTTAAAAGAATTTCCAGAATTCAAATCTGATAAAATTTTCTTTATAGAAGAAGATGTTCGATTTTTTAAAAGTAATAGAACTGATTTTGAATATATTTTACATTTAGCTACCGATGCTAGTAAAGATTTGAATGATCATCATCCATTGGAAATGATAGATGTCATTCTCAATGGTACTAAAAATATACTTGAGTTTGCTGATAAACAAAAAGAGTTGAAAAAACTTATTTTTGCTAGCTCAGGCGCAGTTTATGGACAGATTCCTTTAGAAAATCATGGCGTCAGGGAGGAAGAGCGATTTGATCTAGATTTTAATAATCCCATCAATGCATATGCTCAAGCGAAAAGAACGGCAGAGATGATGTGCAGCATTTATTATGAACGTAAAAAAATGCCCCTCATTATCGCACGAGGATTTGCATTTATTGGAGCGTATTTATCAGAAAGTGCACATTTTGCTATTAAAAATTTTGAAAGACAAGCCAAAGAGACGGGTAAAATTATCATTCAATCGGATGGGAATGCGAAACGCTCCTATATGAAAGGAGATGAATTAGCAAAAATTTTATTATCTTTACTTACCGTAAAATCTAATTTTTATTATATCTATAATATAGGTTCTGATGAGGCAAAAACACTTAAAGAATGGGCGCACTGGATCGCGGATAAAAGCGGTGAAGTGGTCGTAGAAATTTTGAATAATAATACAGAAGGATATAGTGCTGGTCATAATTATATTCCCAATGTAGATAGAATGAAACAAGAAGTAGAATTTTGATAAGTTAATTTATGATTAAAGGAAGTGACTTAGTCGCAAATTTTTTAGAAGAAAAAAAAATCAAAGTTGTTTTTGGAATAATTGGTGCAGGCAATGCTCATATTTTTGACTCTATTCAAACTAAAGGGTACACTAAAATTGTTTGTGTGCATCATGAGCAAGCTGCTTGTATGGCTATGCAGACCTATTATAGAGCTAGTGGAAATTTATCTGCAGCTATCTTAACTACTGGTGCGGGCTCTACCAATGGAATAACGGGTGTCGTGAGTGCTTGGGCCGATTCTATTCCTGGATTAATAATTTCAGGCAATGAACATTCTAAATATATTGAGTTACATAAAAACATAAGAATGTGGGGAGTTCAAGGGTATGATAGTTCGCTAATGGTAGAAAAAGTAACTAAATATTCTACAAGAGTATTGGATGTAAAAAAAATTACAGAAGAATTAAGTGCAGCATATGAAATTGCATTGCAGGGTCGTAAAGGTCCTTGCTGGATAGATATCCCCATGAATATTCAGTCAGAAAAGGTTAATGAAGAAGAAATAATTAAATTTTCTAAAGAGAAATTACCAAAATTAAATCTTGATTTAGATTCTGATTTAATTGAAAATATAGATAAACTATTGTCAGATTTATCATCTTCAAAAAGACCACTATTTTGGTTTGGAAATGGAGTCCGATTATCCAATGCTAATTCCTTACTAGAGCCACTATTAAATCAAATTAATATTCCAACTATATTATCATGGGCTGGGATAGATATGATTGACTCTAATCACCCATTGGTGTTCGGTAGAGCGGGTACATATGGTCAGCGTTGTGCAAATTTAGTTTTACAAAATTGTGATTTACTCATATGTGTAGGGACAAGATTATCCATTTCTCAAATAGGATATGATATTACCGAATTAGCAAGAGATGCTAAAATCTTTGTAGTAGATATTGATAAATCTGAATTAGAAAAATATAAAGATAGATATAGTTTAAGTATAAATGCTGATGCTAAAGATTTTCTAACTGGTTTAACTTTCAAATCAAATAATTACGGAGAAAGTTTCGAAGAATGGATAAAACTATGTAATCATTATAGAACTAAATATCCTTGGGTAAGCGAATGGGAACATCCTGATTTGGATGGGTTTATTAATTCATATACTTTTATTGATAAGTTGAATCATTACTTAAAAAAAGACCAAATAATAGTTACAGATATGGGTACAGCCCTACTGTCAGGACATCAGGTTTTAAGAATAAAACAAGGGCAGAGATTAATGACATCAACGGGTTTAGGCGAAATGGGTTATGGATTACCAGCTGCTATTGGAGCATCCTTTGGAATAGATAATGGAGAAGTGATGTGTTTAAACTGCGATGGGGGTATGATGATGAATCTTCAAGAATTACAGACGGTAGTTCATTATAAATTACCAATTAAAATATTTATATTCAATAATGATGGTTATTTGATGATAAAGCATACTCAGACTGCATTATTTAACGGTAGAAGAGCTGGGGTAGATGCGGAGTCCGGGGTTTCTTGTCCTGATTATAGTGCTTTAGCTAAGGCATTTGGATTAAAGGCATTTCAAATTAGAACTTGGGACGATTTTGATCAAGTTATCCCGCAAGTCCAAGAATATAACGGACCATTAATTTGTGAAGTATTTATGCATCCAAATCAATTGTTCGTACCTAAATTAAGTTTAGCCATTCAAAGTGATGGCACATTAATTTCACCTCCATTAGAAGATTTGTCTCCGTTTATTTCCAGAGAAGAATTAAAAAATAATATGATCGGGGGATTACATGTCAAATCAGAATTGATTGAAGTAAAATAGATAAGAAATGATCAAAAAAAGAGTCGCCATCATTGGGAGTGGCAATATTGGAACTGATTTATTAATAAAAATACAACGCTCTAGTTATTTAGAGTGCGTTTTATTTATTGGACGAAATTTGTCATCTCCAGGTATGGCCAAAGCGATATCATTGGGTATAAAAGTTTCTGATGAGAGCATTCAAGCCATTATTAAAGATCCTGATTGTTGTGATATCGTATTTGATGCGACATCAGCTAAAGATGCAATTCATCATTGGGAAATATTAGAAAAATTAGGGAAAATAGTTATAGACATGACTCCTGCAAAGCTAGGAGGCCTATGTATACCTGCGGTCAATATGGCTGAATCAATTATACTTAAAAATATAAATATGATCACCTGCGGTGGTCAAGCATCTATCCCAATCGCATATTTGATAGGGAAATTACACAAAGATATAGAATATATAGAGGTTGTATCTAGCATAGCTTCTAAAAGTGCTGGGCCAGCAACAAGATTAAATCTTGATGAATATATCGAGACGACTGAATTAGGTGTTAAACTATTTTCAAATGCAAAAAATGCTAAAGCAATTTTAAACTTAAATCCTGCAGAACCATGTATTGACATGCAGACGACAATTTTTGCAAAACTAGATAATCCAAAAATTGATGAGTTAAAAATTGAAGTAGACAAAATGATTACTTCAATAAAAAAATACGTACCAGGATATCAACTTTTGGTCGAACCTATCTATGAAAATGGAAAAATAGTAGTCATGATTAAGGTTCAGGGATTGGGAGATTATTTGCCTAAATATGCGGGTAACTTAGATATAATTAATTGTGCGGCAGTAGCTGTTGCTGAGCAGTTTGCTATAAATAATCAATCTTAAACAATTTAATTTATAGACTATTAAGGTAAGCAAAATGAAAAATATATTAATCAGTGATCCAACATTGAGAGATGGCAATCATGCCGTTTCTCATAAATTGAATTTAAAACAAATTGCTATCTATTGCGAAGCTGCGAATTATGCAAATGTGCCTATAGTAGAAGTAGGTCATGGTAATGGACTTGGAGCATCATCGCTACAAGTTGGTCTTAGCGATGTTACAGATAGACAAATGCTAGAAACGGCCAAAAAACACTTAACTAAATCCAAGTTAGGAATACATTGTATTCCTGGATTTGCTACTATAAAAAGAGACTTAGCTAATGCGATTGATATAGGAGTAGATGTTATACGTGTGGCATCACACTGTACAGAAGCAGATATTACACAGCGACATCTTGGCTACATAAGAGAGCGTGGTAAAGAGGCATATGGAGTATTGATGATGAGTCATATGGCTCCAGCTAATCTGCTTTTAGAAGAGGCTCAAAAAATGGAAAATTATGGAGCAGAAGGAATCATAATAATGGACTCTGCAGGCGCATATTTACCTAGTGACGTAACTGAAAAAATATCAACCTTGGTTGAAGGATTAGATATACCAGTTGGATTTCATGCTCATAATAATCTGGGTTTAGCAATAGCAAACTCTATAACCGCACTAGAATCAGGTGCAAAGATTTTAGATGGAACGGCTAGAGGATTTGGGGCTGGTGCAGGAAATGCACAACTTGAGGTACTCGTAGCAGTATTAATAAAAATGGGATACAAAACAGGTATAGATTTATATAATATATTAGATGCTAGCGATATCGCCGAAAAAGAAATAATGCCTTCAATACCTGTAATCAAATCTGAAAGTATAGTCAGTGGACTTGCAGGTGTTTTTTCAGGATTTTCAAAACATGTAAAAAGAATTTCAGAAGAGTTTAAAATAGATCAACGTGATATTTATTTTGAACTAGGAAAACGGAGAGTTGTCGCAGGACAAGAAGATATTATTATCGAAGTAGCAATGGAAATTTTAAAGAATAAAAAGTAAACTTGGATTAAACGATGAAAGAGCAATTAATACTAATTCAAAAAGATTGTGAAAAATCTTGCGCAGATATTTCATCATTAAATAGTCTTAGAAACCAATCGATTTTAATAACAGGAGGTACTGGATTTGTAGGGAAATGGATAGCAGAGATGATATGCTATCTAAATGAAAAAGAAAATTTTAATATTAAGTTATATTTGCTTTCTCGTAATGTAGAATTATTTAAAACCGAAGTTCCACATTTGGCAAAAAAATCTTATGTTAATCTAATCGAGCAGGATGTTAGAAATATTTATGAAATACCTAATGATATCCAATGGGTTGTAAATGCAGCAGGTTCTCCTGATTCAAAAGAACATTCCTCACAACCAATAAAGACAATAGAAACATTTACTAAAGGAACAACATCTTTATTTGAATCATGTTTTAGACTTCCAGATTTAAAAAAAATTGTTCATTTAAGCTCACATCAAGTGTATGGAAAGATAAATTCTGAAAAACCAATTGATGAAAAACAATTTGGTTCATTAGATGCTTATAATTTAAATTCTATATATGCAGAATCAAAACGATTAACTGAGACCTATTGTGCTATATATAGAAATCAATATAGAATGCCGATCATAATTGCTAGGCCTTTTGCTTTTATCGGTCCTTATCAGAGTTTAAATAAACATTGGGCTGTAAATAGTTTTATCAGAGATGGGTTATTTGGGGATAGTATTCGCATCTTAGGAGATGGAAATACAGTAAGAAGCTATTTGTATGGCAGTGATATGGCCTACTGGATTTTGTCAATGTTATCAAACGGGATAAGTGGAGAGTGTTATAATCTAGGTAGTTCTGAAAGAATTAATTTAATAGAATTGGCTAATAAGATAGTAAATTTACTAAATAGAAACATTAAAATTAATTCAAAATCTTCAAAAGAATCTTATGATAATACGTCAATAATAGTGCCAGATTTAAGTAAAGTATTTAATCAATTAAAAATAGAAGTAAATATAGATATAGATTTTGCTTTAATGAGAACTATTCAATGGAATAAAAAATAGATAATATTTATTAAATGTCAAAACCACTTATTTCAATACTGACTCCTGCCTATAATGAATCTGAAAATATTCAACAATTAATTATAGAAATATCTTCAGAGATATTGATTTATAAAGATAAATATGATTTTGAAATTATCGTAATTGATAATTGCTCGACTGATAATACAGTTCAATTGGTCAAAGAAATTTGTACTACTGACAAACAAGTAAAACTTATAGTAAATTCACGTAATTTTGGTCATATAAAGTCTCCATTTTATGGATTGTTACAAGCAAATGGTGATTCAGTAATCTTGATGGCTTCAGATTTTCAAGATCCAATTCATTTAATTCATCAGCATATTCAAAATTGGGAAAATGGATTTTTAATGTCACTTGCTATTAAGAATAATGCAGAAGAAAATTGGTTATTTTATAATATTCGAAAATTGTTTTATAAAACCTTAAGTAGATTATCAGATACAAAACTGATAGAAAACTTTACTGGTTCTGGATTATATGATAGAAAAATAATTGAAATATTGAAAAAGGTAGATGATCCTTATCCTTATTTTAGAGGAATTGTTTCCGAAATAGGATTTGAAAAAGCGATTGTTTTTTTCAACCAACCAACGAGAAAAAGAGGTTTTACTAAAAATAATTTTTACACATTGTATGATATTGGAATGCTTGGTATAACAAGTTATTCTAAAATACCACTTAGATTAGCAACTATGCTAGGCTTTATTATGTCTGGGTTGAGTTTAATTGTGGCTATTATTTATTTATGCATGAAATTAACTTTATGGAATAATTTTCCTGCTGGCAATGCGCCGACAGTCATTGGGTTATTTTTCTTTGCCTCAGTTCAACTTTTATTTATTGGTATACTTGGAGAATATATTGGTTCGATACATACCCTAGTGCAAAAAAGACCTATAGTCATAGAAAAAGAAAGAATAAATTTCTAATAATCTATCTCATTCTTTCATTCTCATTTCTAAGATATTTTAAAAAACTCGAAACATAGTTAAATTAACTATAATGCCCCTTTTCTGATAAAATTTTTGACCCTAATTTTGTGTTTAAATCTAAAACATTAAGTATGATAAACTATAAAATTAAAAGTCTAGGATTTATAACTTTACTATTTGTATTGATTCAATGCCAAGCTAAGCCAAAGGAATCAAATAATTTTGAAAACGGAAATTTTCAAGAGCTAACAGAATTATTGAAAAATGCCAATAAAACAAACAATGGCATTAGTTTTGTCGCGGCAGCGGCTGTCTCTGCACCATGTGTAGTACATATTAAAACTAAAATTCAGGTAACGGTGAATTATCATGATCCATTTCATAGTTTCTTTGGATTTGATTTTTACCAACCGCGAACACATAAGCAAGAATCTAGCGGATCAGGAGTTATTGTAGCTAAGGATGGTTATATCATCACAAACTATCATGTGATACAAAATGCGACTGAGATTGAAGTTACTTTGAGGAATAAAAACACCTATTCTGCCAAGGTCATTGGTACTGATAAGGATACTGACTTAGCTTTAATAAAGATAGAAGAGAACGATCTACCTGTCATGGAATTAGCAAATTCGGATGAAGTCATGGTAGGGGAATGGGTACTAGCCGTTGGTAACCCCTTCAATCTCGAAAGCACGGTAACACAAGGAATAGTAAGTGCTAAAGGACGCTCCTTATCGTTAGGGGAGCCTAATCAGCATGGAAATCCAATTGAATCTTTTATACAAACAGATGCTGCAGTGAATCCGGGTAACTCTGGAGGAGCCTTAGTAAATCTCAATGGCCAACTGATAGGTATCAATACAGCTATAGCCTCTCCTACAGGTGCATACGCGGGTTACTCATTCGCGGTGCCATCCAATATCGTAGGTAAAGTGGTCAAAGATCTAAAACAATATGGAACTGTGCAGCGCGCATACTTAGGTATCAAACCTGCTCAATTGACCTCGGATTTGGCTAAAAAGCTATCTCTGCCCTCTCCTAGTGGTGTACTCGTAGAAAATGTGTTTGATGGCAGTGCCGCCAAAGAGGCAGGATTGCAATCTAATGATGTCATAGTAAAGATAAATTCAAGTACTATAGCTAGTTTCCCTGAACTGAAAGAGCACCTTGCTACCCATAGTCCAGGAGATAAAGTTAATATCACTTATATGCGAAATGGCAACAGTTCTGAGACTTCAGCTATACTCAAGAATATGAAAAACACAACTGAAATATTGAAAAATGAAGCCAATAGTATTCATAAGCTCGGTTTAAAACTAGTTCCTCTTTCCGCACAAGAAATCAATCAATATAGAGTACCAGGAGGTGTAAAAGTTCTAAAAATTGAAGATGGAATCATAGCTAGGAATACCAAAATAAAACCCGGTTTCGTCATTACTAGTATAAATGATATTTCTATAAAGTCAGAGAGTGAGTTATCTAGTATTTTAAATTCAAAGAATGGCTCAAAGGTAGTATTGGATGGCTTCTATCCAGGTACTCCTTATATCGTTCGATATGAATTTACATATTAGTTCATTAAAACGGTCCAATCTAGAATTTGGTCTTATCTTTGCTCCTCAATTTTTCAAATTAAGAAAGCTAGGAGATGTTTTTTCATGTTTTTAAATCAAAGATTCACAGGGCAGTAGTAACACAAGCTGACCTAAACTATATAGGGAGTATCACCATTGACGAAAATTTGATGGATGCCGCCAAAATTTATGAGAATGAACGAGTCCAAATCGTCAATGTCAATAATGGTGAGCGACTAGAAACCTATGTAATCAAAGGAGAGCGAGGCAGTGGTGTCATATGTCTAAATGGACCTGCGGCCAGAAAAGTAGAACCTGGAGACATAGTCATTATCATATCCTATGTCTATATGTCGGAAGATGAAATGAAGAGCCATCAGCCTGTAATGGTATATCCATCTCAACCAGATAATCAACTAAACTAGTTTAGATGAAACTCAATTTTGGTGCCATTGTCAAATTTATCCTCTCTTTAGGGATTGGGTTGGGGTTGGTATATTACCTCCAATCTAATATTTCTTCCGAACAGAGACTTCAAATCATTCATGGTTTAAAAAATATAGAACCATGGCTAGTAATACTGTCGATACTGCTCGCTGGCTTAGCATGCATTATAAGAGCATATAGATGGAAGATGCTTCTAGAGCCTCTCGGATACCAGCCTCGGAACTCTACCTTAATTTCCTCCATATTTATCATGTATCTAGGTAACTTGATTTTTCCTCGACTGGGTGAAGTACTTCGCTGCTCAGTATTAATGAGGGAAGAGAAAATTCCAATGGACAAAGGCATTGGAACCATGATTACTGAGCGATTAATTGATATATTAGGCTTAGGACTCTATGTAATATTGGCAATCATCTTCGAATATGATAAGTTTTTCGATATTTATAAGCAGTATTCTTCTATGAAAGGAGAAACTAGCCTAGTGATTCCTGGCGTTTTATTTTGTATACTTGTTATTGGTGGTCTGATAGTATGGAGAATGAGCGCACTTCGACAGTTCATTCTAGAAAAGATTTATGGTGTCCTTGAAGGATTAAAATCCATCTTGATGTTAAAAAATCCGTTCTTGTTTGTGGCTTATAGTCTAACAATTTATTCTATCTATTACCTGAGTACATATATTCTTTTTTATGCATTTAGCGAAACGATGGATCTAAGTCTGGGTTGTGGTCTTGTCGTATTAATCGCTGGCACTTTAGGTGTAGGTTTAACTCAAGGTGGAATTGGAGCTTATCAAGTTCTTGTTACATGGACACTAAGTCTTTATGGTGTTTCCAATACCATAGCACAAACGTATTCCTGGGCAGCTTGGATTCTCACTACGGCTACTCTAGTTGCTTTTGGTGTCATAGCTTGGGCATATCTTCTCAAAAGAGGTCATGGCAAAGTCAGCTAAATTCTACGTTGTATGGCGCGGACATCAACCTGGTATTTATGACAATTGGTTGCAGTGCAAGGCACAGATAGATGGATTTCAAGGTGCACAATACAAGTCTTTTCCCAATAAAGCGCAAGCTGAATTAGCATTCAAAGACAATTATTGGAAATTTGTCAATACAGAAGAAAAAACTAAGACTAAAGCAATTACGCCAGCAAATCAACCTATAGAACACAATAGTATCTGTGTAGATGCAGCCTGTAGCGGAAATCCTGGGGATATGGAGTATCGATGTGTAGATACCTCCTCAGGCAAAGAACTCTTCAAAAGAGGTCCTTATAAAGAAGGTACCAACAATCTAGGGGAGTTCCTCGCATTAGTGCACGGTATAGCATATTTACAAAGAAACAATTTAGTTAAATCTATTTATTCTGATAGTGCTATAGCTATAGCATGGGTAAAAAATAAAAAGGCCAAGACAAAATTAGAGATGACAAGGAATAATGAAGAATTGTTCGACCTCATCGAAAGAGCAGAAAATTATCTTAGAAGACACGAAATTAATATAGAGATACTGAAATGGGATACAGAAAATTGGGGAGAAATTCCTGCTGATTTCGGCAGAAAATAATCAAGCTACTGAACTGAAATTGAAAAAAAATTGTTATCATACCCAAACTAGAACCCCCAATGTTATATAAAAAGACAGAAGAATATAACTCAGAAGCATTAGAAGGTATTTCAGCCAATATAAAATCATCCTTAGATCTTTTGGGTGAGGACTCTTCTCGTGAAGGTCTAATTAGTACGCCACTGAGGGTAGCTAAGGCATGGAGTTATATGACTAATGGATATCAACAAGACGGCTTGGCAATTTTAAAATCAGCCATTTTTAATGAAAATTCACAGGAAATGGTCATAGTAAAGGATATTGAACTCTACTCTATGTGCGAGCATCATATGGTGCCTTTTTATGGGAAAGCGCATATTGGTTATTTACCCAATGGAAAAATAACGGGACTGAGTAAACTGGCAAGAGTCGTGGACGTATATGCCAGGAGGCTGCAGGTGCAGGAGAGAATGACTGTTCAAATACGCGATGCCATTCAAGAAGCCCTAGATCCCCATGGAGTAGCTGTAGTTATAGAAGCTAAGCACCTATGTATGATGATGCGTGGCGTGCAAAAACAGAATTCATCTACTGTTACTTCAGCTTTCACCGGTCCGTTTTTAGAAAATTCATCTACCAGAAAAGAGTTTATGGACTTGATTAGTCATAAACTTTCTTAAACTTCTAAGGCTTTTGAGCTTGAGAATTTGTAGTAGCTAAGGCATCAATAGATTTTTCTACCTCACCACTTTTTGTATTCAATTGAGTTATTTTAGAAGCAATTTCAGAAAGTGATTGATTATTGAGTGTATTAAAATTGAGAAGAGAATCTACCATAACTTGACTTAACTTTATAGACTCTACTTCTTTGAGCAAAACACTATCTTCTATAGGAAGTTTCGCTTCCAATTCTCCTATTTTTTCCTTCAATTTTGATAATTCAAATTTCGCACTTGATACCAACATACTGTTATTTGAGTCTTTTCTGTATTTTTTAAATACAATAAAAACTGCTGCGATATTGATCAGTATAAATACTGAAAAGGCGAATAAATAAATTTTTTTATACTTTCCTTTCATAAGTCAAAAGTAAGGATATTTTTAGAATTCTAGTTAGTTTTTCTAACCTCAGATAATTACTAAATTCAATGTCACTCACTCATGGTCATTTTATATAGATTTATGTTTGCAAGAAATAGTCTGAAACGCAATGGTATTTCAATACAAGCTCGGCGGAAAAAATCGCAAGCGATTTTTTCCGCCGAATGTTGAGGGGTGGAGAGGACTTCGCCCTCACTAGCACGGTTATTTTATGATATGTATATTTGTCCAATTCAAAATGGAAAATTCGGTGCATACCAGTTTTACATCAGTTAGGAATCATTGTTGTCCGAGATAAATTAAGCTGACCTTCCGAAAAAGGTCAGCTTTTTTAGTTTTGCAAGTTCCTACACTTTTAAAACCATGAACAAAAGTACAAATTATTTCGGACAGCACCTATTTTCTCAAATAGCAAA
>JAJTHM010000051.1 GCA_021297855.1 Sphingobacteriales bacterium
AACAAGAAAAAAGCAGTGCCAGACTTATTCAATTCCAGCTGACCCCCCTGCTATTTCATTTTAAAAAGTCTTATCAATGTTTTCAACTACTTTGAATCCCTAAAAGGGCCATTTCTTATATTTGTCGGACAACAATGATTATAATTATTCGAGACAATGGTCTAGGTCTAGAAAAAGCTATCCAAAATAAAGAAGCGAATCAGCCAGAACACAAATCAATGGCGCTAGAGATTATTAATGAGCGAATAGCCTTGTTTAAAAAAACGCATGGTATTCATATTAAACTAGAAATAGGTCCAACTGAGCTTGATGGGTATAAAACAGAAGTGAAACTGTGGATAGACAAGGAAAAAAATTAGAATGAATTAGGAATGATAAGAGCGGTCATAATAGAGGATGAAGAGAGAGGTGTCAAGGTCATAGAACGACTAATAAACAAGTTCTTTTCTGATAAAATAGAAGTTGTTGGCAAATCGGATGGGGTAGATAGTGGCATAGCACTTATTGAATCATTGAAACCTGATTTAATTTTCCTTGATATAGAACTTATTGACGGATCTAGTTTTAGCATTTTACAACATTTTGACGATCCATGGTTTCGAGTGATTTTTACTACTGCCTTTGACCACTATGCTGTCAAGGCATTTAAATTTTCTGCCATAGATTATCTCCTCAAGCCTATAAACGATGAAGAATTTTTTCAAGCTGTTCAGCGATACATGCAAATGAATATTATCAATACGCCGGAGCAATTTCAAAACGCCGCATTATTTTATCAAGAACCCAAAGAACAGAATCATAAGCTCGCCATTCGGTCTAATAATGGTATTTGTTTTGAGAATTTATCTGATATTCAAGCCCTAACTGCAGAAAAAAATTATACCGATATACATTGCTTGAACAAGAAAAAATATACTACCTCGAAAAATCTAGGTTTTTATGAAGAACTATTATTAACCAATAATAATTTCATCCGCATTCATCATTCTACAATAGTTAATCTTGACCACATACGCGAGTTACGTCAATCTAAAAATAGCCATTCCGCAGAGGTATTGCTTGCAGAAGGCCTGGAATTTACAGTTTCAGCTCGTCGCTTAGCAGAACTGAAGAGTCGCCTGGCTTCATAGGGCTATACCATTTGTTGCTGAGTTAACCCTAATGACTTCGGTATAGTGCCGACATATAAAAGGTTTCACTTCCGTTGTACGTACTTTTTATTGTATCGTCGGTATTACACTTATTCATTTTTACGTTACACTTATTCATTAACTTGAGTTATGAGTTCATTGGGACTTTAAATAGGTTTAATTGAAATATACTTTTGCAGTATTATTTAACTTTTAAAATTTATCGTTATGAAAAAATTAATATTACAATCTATACTTTTCTTAAGTATATGGAGTACAGGTTATTCACAAACTGGATCACTTTTTGGAACAGATGGGGGCGGTGGTACTTCAAGTTTTAATTTATGCGTGGCAGGTACAATATCTCCTGTGCAATACTATTTTATTGGAGCTAATCCTTTCATAAGGTTCCAACTGAATGGTTCAGGATTACATTATCCAGTTAATGGCTGGGGAGTCAATAAGAATACCTTGAGAATCGTGGCTGAAAATGGAGGGACAATTTCAGGTACCAACGCCGCTGGTGCTATAGTAACTCAAAGTTTCAATGCTTCTGATGAAATAACAACCAATGCTGCTAGTTATAGTGTAATTGGCGGAATTACTTATGTTCAGTTTAGATTAAATGGGGCTCCAATCGCAGGTTATATAATTAGACAGGATAACTAT
Organism: Sphingobacteriales bacterium; assembly: GCA_021297855.1. Classification (GTDB taxonomy): domain Bacteria; phylum Bacteroidota; class Bacteroidia; order Chitinophagales; family JADJOU01; genus CHPMRC01. Next base: position 1,800 of record JAJTHM010000051.1, read on the forward strand.
AGTATTGCATTTAATGCAGTTGCAGCTCCTAGTATAACTCCTCCTGCTCCTATAGTATGTACAGGAGGTACGGTAAATCTTACAGCGAATAGTCACACTTCTGCGAATTGGGTAAGAACTTTTCAGTGGAGCAATGGACTAGGAACGAATCAAGTCGCAACCGCAAGTGCTGCTGGAGCATATCAAGTGAATGTGAGTTATACTAGAAACAATAATAATGCTGGTAACATATCTCAGATTGCATGTGTTTTGCCTTTAACTGTAAATGTTACATTATCAAATATAAGTGCATCAATAGACCTTAATGGTAAAGACTTTAATTGCATTGGAGATAATGTTAGCCTGACAGCTATGCCTGTAGGTTTGTCATACAAATGGAATACAAATCCAATTAGTACAAGTCAAACAATTAATGCTATCGCTACAGGCAACTATACTGTAACTGTTACAAATAGTCAGAATTGTACAGCGACTGCAACTGCAAGTCTAGACTTTCAAGAATGTTGCGAAGACCCATGCAGCTGGTCTAAAACTGGAAACAACAACATTTCCGCAAGTAACTTCCTAGGCACCAGAAATAATGCAGACTTGAATTTTGGTACGAATGGCATTTTGAATATGAAACTTGGCGCATCAGGTCATTTAACGATTAAAGAAGGTAAGTCTTTAATGTTCGGAAAAATTACAAATAATACTACAGATAACCGATGGGGAATAGAGGAGTTTGATGGTGGGTTAAATTTCTGGAAGCCCTGGCCAACAACTAATAGTGGAAATTATAATATGTTTTTATCAAATGATGGTAAGGTGGGAATTCAAATTGGCAATACACCAATATGGGGCAAAGCACTTGGATGGAACTGGGAAAAATTTCAAGTTCGTGGTTGGGGTCTTTCAGATGGCTGGGCTACTTTCTCAGATGAAAGACTAAAAAAGAATTTTAGGAAAATTGAAAAGCCTACGGAAACATTAATGGCAATCAAAGCTTATCAATATGATTACAATACAGAACAATTTGATAACCAATCTGTAAAATCTGATAAAGTAGAAAATAAACAAAAAATGACTGAAACAATTGGATTAACAAAAAGATATGGATTTAAAGCTCAAGAAGTTGAGAAAATTTTACCAGACCTAGTTCATAATCCCACTAGTGAAGAAGGGTTCAAGTCTATGGATTACGACGGATTTATTCCAATATTAATTGAGGCATTCAAAGAACTCAATGCCAAAGTAGAAAAGCAAAATATTGCAGTCTTAGAGAATGACGCTTTAAAAGTCAAAATAGTTGGGTTAGAAGAGAAACTTGCATCTCAAGATGAAAAATTTGCCTTACTAGAAAAAACCATCACTCATCTTTGCGAGAGTGGTTGTGAGGGATTAAAAAAATCTGGCGAAGGATCAAGCTCTGAGGTTGATGTCCTTTATCAATCTATCCCTAATCCTACTGATAGTGAAGCATTGATAAACTATAATTTATCTAGAGAATATAGAGATGCTTTTATCACTGTATCCAGCCAAGATGGCAAGCAACTGATGACTATAAAACTTGAAGCTAAAAAAGGTGCTGGTTCTATCAAGTTAAGCCTAGGGGAATTGGCTAGTGGAACTTATCTATACACTTTAGTCGCAGGGGAGCAGGTGATAGAAACTAAAAGACTCCAAATAATCAAGTAAACAAAAACAACAATTATTGAAAATCACGAGAGGCTGTCCGTTTTGGGCAGCCTTTTTATATTATTGGATGGATATCACTGTTAAATTTATTAAAGGCTGGAAATCTTTCGAACTTAAATGAAGATAACAGAGTTATAAGTTTCATATTTGTATTAACTTTAAAAATTTATATCAATGAAAAATCTAATAATTATTTCTCTCATTATCCTAACAGGTTTTGCTATCAAGGCACAATCTAAAGCTAAAAAAGCTACCACCCAGTCATCTGCCGTTCTTTCTACTTACGAAGTGGATAATAGTGCTACGACAGTATTATGGACAGGTAAAAAAGTCGGTGGAAAACATTTTGGCAAGATCAAAACGACGAATGGTAGTTTGACTACTTCTGGCACTGCCCTAACGGGTGGCAGTATCACTATAGATATGAATTCTATGACATGCGATGATATAGCAGATGCCGAATATAACGGTAAGTTGATCGGTCATTTGAAAAATGAAGATTTCTTTAATACTGCTACTTTTCCAGAGGCAAAGTTGGAAATAACCAAGGTAGTATATAAAGGAAAAATGGCTGTGATTTCTGGAAATCTAACTATAAAGGGTATTACTAACTCAGTAAGCTTCAATGCTTTGATAGGAAATAGCGGAAGTCAAATGACCGCAAAGGGCAAATTGATTTTTGACAGAACTAAATTTGATGTTAAATACGGTTCTACATTGTTTGGAGCAGCGGCTGATAAGGCTATAGAGAATAATGTGAGTCTAGATATAATATTGGTAGCTAACAAAAGGGGTTAAATTAACTTATTAACAACAAAAATTTATTGAAAAGGCGACCAACACAAGGTCGCTTTTTCTTTTTAGATGCTTGAATTTCTGTTTTTTAGCTATTTTGTCGTAAATATTTTGAAAAACATCTTGTGGATAATCTAAAAATATATATCTTTGCACACCTTTTTAAAAAAGGGAGTTTTCAGTGAGTTGAAAACGGTAGTATTTAATTCGTTCTTTGATATTGAATTTATTTAAAAATATAAGTGAAACTGGATTTCGCTAAGGTTATGCCGAAGTAGCTCAGTTGGTAGAGCAGCTGATTTGTAATCAGCAGGTCGGGGGTTCAAGTCCCTTCTTCGGCTCTCTTTCTTTGCTGAAAGGCAAAACTGGGTAGTTACCAGAGTGGACAAATGGGGCAGACTGTAAATCTGCTGCGCGAGCTACGGTGGTTCGAATCCATCACTACCCACACTATTCAATATCATTAAGAACAACAAAGATGCGGAAGTAGCTCAGTTGGTAGAGCATCAGCCTTCCAAGCTGAGGGTCGCGGGTTCGAGTCTCGTCTTCCGCTCTCATTTTCCCTGCGCTTTTTAAACAGTAGAGCCTCCATGAAATCCATGGGGACTATTCTATTTTGAATGGTTTGGAATGAAGGAATGGAAAGTTAAGCCGACGTAGCTCAGGGGTAGAGCGTTTCCTTGGTAAGGAAGAGGTCGTGGGTTCAATTCCCATCGTTGGCTCAAAACCAAAGTGACAAATAAAAAAAGTATTAATTCAGTATTAATATATCAATTATTAAAAATCAATTTAAAACCAATAAAAATGGCAAAAGAACAATTTATTAAAACCAAACCGCACGTAAACGTCGGTACAATCGGACACGTAGACCACGGTAAAACTACGTTGACTGCTGCTATTACTTCCGTATTAGCAGGTAAAGGTCTAGCTGAGAAGAAAGATTATGATTCTATCGATGCTGCACCTGAAGAAAAAGAAAGAGGTATCACAATCAATACTGCTCACGTAGAGTATGAAACTGAATCAAGACACTATGCACACGTAGACTGTCCAGGTCACGCGGATTATATCAAAAATATGATCACGGGTGCTGCACAGATGGATGGAGCTATTCTTTGTATAGCAGCTACAGATGGTCCAATGCAGCAAACAAGAGAGCATATCCTTCTTTCAAGACAAGTAGGTGTTCCTAAAATAGTTGTATTTTTGAACAAATGTGACCTAGTGGATGATCCAGAAATGTTAGAGCTTGTAGAAATGGAAGTAAGAGAATTGCTTTCTTCTTATAAGTATGATGGTGATAACACCCCTGTAATCAAAGGGTCTGCTTTGAAAGCATTGAACGGTGATCCAGAAGGTGTGAAGGCTATTGAAGAATTGATGGCAATAGTGGATAGTTATATACCAGTTCCACCAAGACCAACTGAACTTCCTTTCCTACTTCCAGTAGAAGATGTATTTTCTATCACAGGTAGAGGTACTGTAGCTACAGGTAGAATAGAAAGAGGTATCGTGAAAACTGGTGAGTCTGTAGAAATCGTAGGTCTTCAAAAAGAAGGTGAAAAAGCATTGACTTCAACTGTAACAGGTGTAGAGATGTTTAGAAAAATTCTTGATATCGGAGAGGCTGGTGAGAACGTAGGTCTTTTATTGAGAGGTATCGATAAAGAAATGATCAAAAGAGGTCAGGTAATTTGTAAGCCAGGATCTATTACACCACACACTGAATTCAAGTGTGAGTGTTATATTCTTTCTAAAGAGGAAGGTGGACGTCACACTCCATTCTTCAACAAGTACAGACCGCAGTTCTATTTGAGAACGACAGATTGTACAGGAGAGATTACTCTACCAGAAGGTAAAGAAATGGTAGTGCCAGGTGATAACTTGACATTGACTGTAAAATTGATTTACCCAGTAGCTTTAGAGAAAGGCCTAAGATTTGCTATCCGTGAAGGTGGTAGAACTGTAGGTGCTGGACAAGTAACTGAAATCATTAAGTAATAAAATTAGGATGGTGATTGGGCGAATGATTATTCGCCTAATCATCCCTATAATTTTTACGGGCTTAGCTCAGTTGGTAGAGTTGTGGTCTCCAAAACCATAGGTCGTAGGTTCGAGTCCTGCAGCCCGTGCCAAAAGTTATTATTAAAACTAGAGTATGAACAAAGTAATAGAATACGTAAAGGACTCCATCATTGAGGTAAAATCCAATGTGACATGGACAAGTATGCCTGAATTGCAAAAATTCACAACGATAGTACTTATTTCGCTTCTCATTTTGACAGTGATAATTTGGGTTATGGATAAGGCGAGTGAGTTTTTAATGTTGGATACTATTTATAAGAGTATTTAATCATAGACTAGAAAAAAGAAAGGTATGGACAATAAAAAGTGGTTTGTATTAAAGGTAATCTCTGGCCAAGAGAATAAGATCAAAGGATATATTGATTCTGAAATTGTGCGGTCAAAGTGGGAGAATGCTATAACTACGGTATTGGTACCTACAGAAAAAGTATATAAAATAAAAGCTGGTAAGAAAGTCATAAAAGATAAGACGCTCTATCCAGGTTATATGTACATCGAAGTGGAAGAAAAATTAGTCACACCTGAAATGCTGGCCACAATCAGAAATATATCCGGAGCGATGAATTTCCTTGGTGGAAACCAGCCACAGGCGCTTAGACCAGCTGAAGTACAGAAGCTATTAGGAAAATTAGATGAAGTCTTAGGCGCAGGAGAATCTATGATGGAGCCATTTATTATAAATGAATCTGTTAAGATTATAGATGGTCCATTCAATGACTTTGTGGGTAGTATTGAAGAGATCAATGAAGAGAAGAAAAAATTGAAAGTAGTAGTAAAGATATTTGGTAGAAGGCAACCGGTAGAAGTGAGTTTTGGCCAAGTAGATAAGATTAGCTAAAAGTAAAAAATTAAATTAAATATAATTCATCATCTAAGTGGGAGTCACTAACACTGGCAATTGACCACTAAAAAACAAATTAAAATGGCAAAAGAAATAGAAACGTATGTCAAACTCCAGGTAAAGGGAGGACAAGCAAATCCAGCACCACCGATTGGACCTGCATTGGGTTCTAAGGGTGTAAACATCATGGAGTTCTGTAAGCAGTTCAATGCGAGAACTCAAGATCAGCCTGGCAAGGTATTGCCAGTAGTATTGACAGTTTATAAAGACAAGTCGTTTGACTTTGTAATTAAGACTCCTCCGACTCCAATATTATTATTGGAAGCTTTAAAGGCAAAGACAGGTTCTAAAGAGAGCAATCGTCTAAAAATAGGAAGTGTGACTTGGGAACAAGTTCAAACAATAGCTGAAACTAAAATGCCCGATTTAAATTGTTTCACAGTAGAGTCTGCTATGAAAATGGTGGCGGGAACAGCAAGAAGTTTAGGTATCACTGTATCTGGGAAAGCTCCTTGGGATAATAATTAATTACTGACAACTGAATAATTAACTGAATCAACCGAAAAAACTAAAAAGTATGTCACGTATAACGAAAAAAAGACAAGAAGTAAATAAACTAGTAGATAGTTCGAAACTGTATTCTATTGATGAGGCTTCCACTCTAGTCAAAAAAGTAAGTGTTACTAAATTTGACGCATCAGTAGATCTACATATAAGACTGGGAATAGATCCTAGAAAAGCTGATCAGGCTTTGAGAGGTACCGTATCGCTTCCAAATGGTTCGGGTAAGTCTAAATCAGTCCTTGTATTCTGTAAGCCAGAGAAAGAAGCAGATGCTAAAGCAGCAGGTGCTGACTATGTTGGCTTGGACGAATACATAACTAAAATCGAGCAAGGATGGACAGACATAGACGTTATTATCGCTACACCCGATGTAATGGCTACGATTGCTAAACTTGGTCGTGTATTAGGTCCTCGTAATTTGATGCCAAACCCTAAATCTGGAACTGTTACTCCAGACGTAGCTAAAGCAGTTGAGGAGGTCAAGAAAGGTAAAATTGCCTTTAGAGTAGACAAGTTTGGTATTGTGCACTCTTCCATTGGTAGAATTTCTTTCTCTCCAGAACAAATCAAACAAAACGCAGAAGAATTCATTTCTACATTAGTAAAGATGAAGCCTAGTACAGCAAAAGGAACATATATGAAATCCATATCTATGGCTTCAACGATGAGTCCTGGTATAAACATTGACACAAAATCTGTAAGTAGTATTTAATTATGAAGAAATCACAAAAAAGCGAAGTAATAGAATCACTAAAGCAGAAGTTTGACGATGCTACTTTTTTCTATTTTATAGATGAATCTACCCTTTCGGCAGCCAAGACCTCCAAGTTGAGAAGAGCTGCGTTTGACAAAGGAATAAGCTATTCTGTAGTAAAAAACACATTGATAAAAAAAGCTTTAGAGCAGTCCAACAAAAATGCCGATGAGGTATTTAATGTTTTAAGTGGACCTACAGCCGTATTTTTCTCATCCAATTCAAATGACATCGCTAAGCTTATCAAAGAATTTAGAGGAGAAGACGCGAAGCCAGAATTAAAAGCAGCCTATATCGATTCAGATATTTTCATCGGTGATGGGGAGTTAAAAAATCTTGTTGCACTGAAGTCTAAGTCTGAGTTGTTAGGAGATATTATCGGACTTCTACAATCACCAGCTACCAATCTTATCAGTGCACTTCAAGGAAGCGCAGGTAACAAAATTGGCAGCCTAGTTAAAGCACTAGAAGAAAAAGCTCAATAAATAAACAATCATTTAATAATTAAAAATTAAACATTTAAATTTAATAATCATGGCAGATTTAAAAGCAATGGCAGAAAATTTAGTAAGCCTAACTGTAAAAGAAGTAAAAGAATTAGCAGACATTCTAAAGAATGAATATGGTATAGAGCCAGCTGCTGCTGCACCAGTAATGATGGCTGGTGGCGGAGGAGCTGCTCCAGCTGCTGCGGAAAAAACAGAGTTCGATGTAGTACTTATTAGTGCTGGTGGAACAAAACTTAATGTTGTAAAGGTTGTAAAAGATATTACAGGATTAGGGTTGAAAGAAGCTAAAGATATCGTTGATGCTAACGGTGTAGTTAAAGAAAAGGCTTCTAAAGCAGATGCAGAAAACATCAAGAAACAACTAGAGGAAGCAGGAGCTACTGTAGAACTTAAGTAATTTGATCCTTGATTATCAGGGACAAATTAGTCAAATAAATCGTATAAGGCTTGTATCAATTGGTACAGGCCTATATACGTTTATAAAAACGGCATCAGAATGTAGTCAAACACATTCGATGTAAACCAAACTTTTGACAAAAAAAAACAACCCAATAATATGCCACAAGCTAGCAAAGCAGTAAGAGTCAATTTTGGCAAAGCAAAAGTAAAATCAGAATATCCAAATCTTTTGGATATTCAAAGAGAATCTTTTAAAGAATTTTTTCAGGTTGATACCACGCAAGATCTTAGAAATAAAGAAGAGCTGTATAGAGTTTTCGAAGAAAATTTCCCAATTTCTGATGCAAGAAGTATTTTCTTGCTAGAGTTTTTAGAGTATCATGTCGATCCACCTAGATACTCCATTGAAGAGTCTATTCAAAGAGGTCTTACCTACTCTGTCCCATTGAGAGCCAAGTTGAGACTTTCTTGTAATGACGAAGAACACGTTGATTTTAAAACCATAGTACAGGATGTCTTTTTGGGAAATATCCCTTATATGACAGACAAAGGTACATTTATTATAAATGGTGCGGAGCGAGTTGTCGTAACTCAATTACACAGGTCTCCATCCGTATTTTTTGGACAGTCTGTTCACCCGAATGGCACGTCAATTTATTCCGCAAGGGTTATACCTTTCAAAGGGGCTTGGATGGAATTTGCTACGGACATCAATAATGTCATGTATGCCTACATCGATAGAAAAAAGAAATTCCCTGTAACCATGCTTTTAAGAGCTATCGGTTATGATACAGACAGAGATATTTTAAATCTTTTTGATATTGCGGATGAGTTTAAAGTAACCAAAGCTAATGTCAAAAAATTAGTAGGTAGAAAACTTGCCGCTAGATTATTGAAAACATGGGTGGAGGATTTCGTGGATGAGGATACTGGAGAGGTCGTTTCTATTGAGAGAAATGAAGTGATTTTCGAAAGGGATATGATTGTCTCTGACGAAATGACGGATAGAATTTTGGAAGCTCAAATTGATACGGTGACTCTTCAAAAAGAAGAGAGCGTATTAGACTATTCCATTATCTATAACACCCTTCAGAAAGACACTTCCAATAGTGAAAAAGAAGCATTAAATACAATATACAGACAGCTTAGAGGCGTAGAAGCGCCAGACGATGAGACTGCGCGTGACGTAATTGATAAGTTATTTTTCTCTGATAGAAGATATGATCTAGGAGAAGTGGGTCGTTTCAAAATTAACCAAAAGTTAAATTTGGACGTACCTATGGAAACCAAGATTCTAACTAAGAAAGATATAGTGGCTATCGTGAGTTATATGGTGGAGCTAGTCAATGGTAGAGCAGAGATTGATGATATTGATCATTTGAGTAATAGAAGAGTTAGAACTGTAGGCGAACAATTATTTGCTCAGTTTTCTCTAGGTTTATCCAGAATGGCTAGAACGATTCGTGAGCGAATGAACGTGCGAGATAACGAGGTATTCTCGCCAATTGATTTGATAAATTCTCGTTCATTGAGTTCAGTTATCAACTCATTCTTTGGAACATCACAATTGTCACAATTCCTTGATCAAACGAATCCATTGGCAGAAATAACCAATAAAAGAAGGGTATCTGCTCTAGGTCCTGGTGGTTTGAGTCGAGAGCGAGCAGGTTTCGAGGTTCGAGACGTTCACTATTCTCATTACGGTAGATTGTGTACGATTGAGACTCCAGAGGGTCCAAACATCGGTTTGATATCAACGCTTTGCGTTTATGCTAAAGTGAATGATAGAGGATTTTTGGAAACGCCCTATTTGAAGGTAAAGAATGGCAAAGTAAGTTTAGGTTCAAAGGCAGAGTATTTATCAGCGGATGATGAAGATGATAAAATCATAGCACAAGCCAAAATAAATATAGCGGACAATGGTCAAATCGAAGATGATGCCATTGTTGCGAGGGAGCAGGGTGATTTTCCATTGGTAACTCCTGAAGAACTCGATTATGTGGATGTAGCGCCAAACCAAATCGTAGGGGTTTCGGCTTCTTTGATTCCATTTTTAGAACATGATGACGCCAACCGAGCCTTGATGGGATCAAACATGCAGCGTCAAGCTGTGCCTTTATTGAAACCACAAGCACCTATTGTTGGGACAGGTTTTGAAGCTATAGTGGCTCAAGATTCTAACAACCTTATCAATGCAGAAGGAAATGGAGAAGTAGTTTTTGTAGACTCAGAAAAAATTCAAGTTCTCTATGAAAGAACAGAAGAAGAAAAGATGGTTAATTTTGACGATGAAATAACTACATATCATCTGCCTAAATTCAAGCGAACCAATCAGGGAACATGCATCAACTTGAAGCCTATCGTTAATAAAGGAGAAAAGGTAACCAAGGGTCAAGTCCTATGTGAAGGTTTTGCTACTAATCAAGGTGAGCTGGCTCTAGGTCAAAATCTTAAGGTAGCATTTATGCCGTGGAAAGGTTACAACTTCGAGGATGCGATTGTTATTTCGGAGAGAATATTGAAGGATGATATATTTACATCCATACATATTGAGGAGTATGACCTGGAGGTTAGAGATACTAAACTAGGCGAGGAAGAGTTAACCGCTGATATACCGAACGTTTCTGAAGAAGCCACTAAGGATCTAGGAAAAGATGGAATCATAAGATTAGGAGCCAGAGTAAAAGAAGGCGATATCTTAGTAGGCAAGGTAACACCAAAAGGTGAAACTGATCCGACTCCTGAAGAGAAACTTTTAAGAGCCATTTTTGGCGACAAGGCTGGTGATGTGAAGGATGCTTCTTTGAAAGCACCTCCAAGTGCAGAAGGTATAGTTATTGATACGAAAATATTTACCAGAGCGAATAAAGAAACTAAGAAAAAGGGCAAGGAGAAAGTTGCTTTAGAGACTTTAGAAAGTGACTTCGAGACAAACTCAAAGAAATTAAAAACTATCCTTTTTGAAAAGCTTAACAAGTTGTTGGCAGGAAAGACTTCAAATTCTATTAAAAATTACTTTAAAGAAGAACTAGTAGCTAAAGGCTCTAAGTTTACTGCGAAAGTTCTATCGGATATAGAGTATAAGGATGTGGATGGCAATAACTGGACATCTGACGCCAAAACAAATGAACTCGTGAAACAAGTCATTCACAATTTCAATTTGAAAATGAATGAAATTACGGGTTATTACAAAAGAGAGAAATATAATATTACCATCGGGGATGAATTGCCAAATGGTGTATTACAGTTAGCCAAAGTTCATTTAGCCGTGAAAAGAAAACTAAAGGTAGGTGATAAGCTGGCTGGTAGACATGGTAATAAAGGTATCGTAGCTAAAATCGTAAGAGAAGAGGATATGCCATTTCTCGATAGTGGTGAGCCTTTGGATATTGTGTTAAATCCACTAGGGGTGCCATCTCGTATGAACCTTGGACAGGTATATGAATCTGTATTGGGTTGGGCGGGTCTAAAGCTTGGTGTCAAATTCGCTACACCTGTATTGGATGGGGCTACTGTAGTAGAGATTGATGATTGGATGAAAAAAGCGGACCTTCCTTATTTAGGTTCTACCTATTTATTCGATGGTGAGACAGGAGATAGATTTGACCAAAAGACGACTGTCGGTGTCATCTATATGCTAAAGCTTAGCCACATGGTCGATGATAAAATGCACGCGCGTTCTACAGGGCCATACTCTTTGATCACACAACAACCATTAGGAGGTAAAGCTCAGTTTGGTGGTCAGCGATTTGGAGAGATGGAGGTTTGGGCCATTGAAGCATATGGTGCGGCCAATATCTTGAGAGAGCTACTTACAATTAAGTCTGATGATATCCCAGGTAGAGCTAAAGCATATGAAGCCATTGTGAAAGGAGATAATATCCCTCAGTTTGGACTACCAGAATCATTCAATGTATTGGCTCATGAATTGAGAGGGTTGGCACTAGATTTAAGATTTGATTAAATTTAAGGTAGGCAACATTAAGATAAAGTAAAAGAAATAAGTTATTTGAATAGTAGATAATTTAAAACTCAAAATTCAAAATTAAAAAAATGGCATATATAAATAGAGGCACAGCACCAGTAAAGAATGACTTTAGCTCTTTGACCATTACTCTAGCGTCACCTGATGCTATCAAGGAAAGATCAAGAGGCGAAGTGACTAAGCCTGAAACGATAAACTATCGTACCTATAAACCAGAGAGAGACGGGTTGTTTTGCGAGAAAGTATTCGGCCCGGTAAAAGATTATGAGTGCTATTGTGGCAAATACAAGAGAATACGCTACAAAGGCACTATCTGTGACAGATGCGGCGTGGAAGTGACAGAGAAAAAGGTTCGTAGAGAGCGCATGGGTCATATTCAATTAGTGGTTCCTGTTGTGCATATTTGGTATTTTAGATCACTACCAAATAAGATTGGATATCTACTAGGCGTAAGTTCTAAAAATATAGAGAGCATTGTCTATTACGAGAAGTATGTAGTGATACAATCTGGAGCAGCTAAAGGGGAACTCAATGTCATTAATGAAAAAGGGGAGCAAGAAGTTAGAAGCTACCATAGAATGGATTTATTGACTGAGGAGGAATATTTGGCCGCTATGTCTAGTCCAGAATTGTCCAATAACTATATGTTAGACGATAAGGATCCAAATAAATTTATCGCTAGAATGGGTGGTGAAGCTATTCGGGATTTACTTACATCAATCAACTTGGATGATTTATCCTATGATTTGAGAAATCAAGCGCAAACCGAATCTTCAAGACAAAGAAAGCAAGAAGCACTCAAGAGGTTGAGTGTGGTAGAAGCATTTAGAGAGGCTAATACGCGAATTGAAAACCGACCAGAGTGGACTGTTATCAGTTTGCTACCTGTAGTACCGCCAGAATTGAGACCTCTAGTGCCACTCGATGGGGGTCGTTTTGCCTCATCTGATTTAAATGACCTTTATAGAAGAGTTATTATCAGAAACAATCGATTGAAAAGACTTATGGAGATCAAAGCTCCTGAAGTGATTTTGAGAAATGAGAAGAGAATGCTACAAGAAGCGGTTGACTCCTTGTTCGATAACTCGAGAAAGTCTAACGCAGTCAAAGCGGAAGGCGGAAGAGCATTGAAGTCTATCTCTGATTCATTGAAGGGCAAACAAGGTCGATTCCGTCAGAACCTATTGGGAAAAAGGGTTGACTATTCGGGTCGTTCTGTTATCGTCGTTGGACCTACACTTCAAATGCATGAGTGTGGATTGCCAAAAGATATGGCGGCAGAGTTATTCAAGCCATTTATCATCAGAAAATTAATAGAAAGAGGGATTGTACGAACAGTCAAGTCCGCCAAGAAATTGGTAGATAGAAAAGATGCTGTTATATGGGACATCCTAGAAAATATATTGAAAGGTCATCCTGTTTTATTGAATAGAGCACCGACACTTCACAGACTTTCTATTCAGGCGTTTATGCCTAAGTTGGTCGAAGGTAAAGCCATCAGACTGCACCCACTCGTTACTACAGCATTCAACGCGGATTTTGACGGTGACCAGATGGCGGTGCATGTGCCTTTGAGCAATGAGGCTATATTGGAAGGACAGTTGTTAATGCTTTCATCGCATAACATCCTGAATCCGCAAAATGGCACCCCAGTGACCCTTCCTTCTCAGGATATGGTGTTGGGATTATACTATATGACCAATATAAAAGAGTCTACACCTGAGAGTCCCGTAAAAGGTACCGGTAAAGTGTTTTATTCTATAGAGGAAGTAATTATAGCCTACAATGAGGGCAAAGCCGATCTTCATGCTGCGATAAAGTGCAGAGTGAATGTGGAAGATAATGGTGAAATAAAGACTAAACTTATTGAAACATCTGTTGGTCGCGTTTTAGCCAATCAATTTGTGCCTGAAGAAGTAGGATTTATTAATCAACTACTTTCTAAGAAAGCCTTGAAAGATATTATCTCTAATATTATAGAAAAGACGAGTGTGAAACGAACAGCGCTCTTCTTGGACGATATCAAAAATCTTGGATTTACCATGGCGTTCAAAGGCGGACTATCATTCAACTTAGAGGATGTATTGACCCCTGAAATCAAGAAAAAGCAGGTAGAAATAGCCAAGGAACAAGTGATGGAGATCAATAGTCTTCATAATGAAGGACATATCACAGAAAGAGAAAGATACAATCAAGTTGTAGACACATGGGAAAAAATGGATAGAAATATCACCATGGACCTTATGAATAGATTGAAAAAAGATAAAGGAGGCTTTAACTCTATCTACATGATGCTAGATTCTGGTGCGAGGGGTTCTCGTGCGCAGATAAAGCAGCTGGGTGGTGTAAGGGGTCTAATGAATAAACCAAAGAAATCTGGGGTTACAGGCGAGCAAGATGTTGTAGAAAACCCGATTTTATCTTCATTGAAAGAAGGACTTTCGGCTTGGGAATACTTTATCTCTACTCACGGTGCTAGAAAGGGACTTGCAGATACCGCCTTGAAAACGGCTGATGCAGGATATTTGACCAGAAGGCTGGTAGATGTGGCCCAATCGGTTGTTATCTATGATGAGGATTGTGGTACATTGAGAGGTATCGAAACTGTTGCCCTAATGAAAGAGGGAATAATTGTAGAGCCACTTGGGGAGAGAATAGTAGGAAGAACTTCCCTGCATAATGTATTTCACCCTGAGACAGATGAGCTTATCGTCAGTGCAGGTCAAGAGATTTCTAAAGTTATCGCCAATAAAATAGAGGCGGCAGAAATTGAAAGTATTGAAATTCGTTCAGTCTTGACTTGTGAGTCTTCACATGGGGTTTGCGTTAGATGCTATGGTAGAAACCTTGCTACAAACAGAATGAGTGAAATTGGGGATGCGGTTGGAGTTATTGCTGCACAGTCTATCGGTGAGCCGGGCACACAGCTGACACTTCGTACCTTCCACACAGGGGGTATTGCCTCTCTCTCTAATACTATCAATGAAATCAAGACAAGACACGAAGGTATTCTTCGATTGGACAGTGTACGTTTTATTGAATCTGAAATCAGTGGCGAGAAAAAGAACGTTGTAATAGGTCGGACAGGTGAGATGCGATTGATGAATAGCGCAGAGGATAAGGTGCTTCAAAGTGCTTACATTCCTTATGGGGCTACATTAGAAGTCGTCGATGGACAAAAGATCAGTAAAGAAACTGTTGTCTGCGCTTGGGATCCATTTAACAATCTAATTATCTCTGAGCAAGATGGTACTGTAGAATATGAGAGTATCGTCAATAACGTAACCTTTAGAGAGGAAATCGTGGAGCAAACAGGTAATGTAGAGAAGTTCATTATCGAATCTAGAAATAAGGCTATTTCTCCTGCTATCATTATCAAAGGTAAAGAGAATAAGACCTATAACCTACCAGTGGGGGCTAGCTTGAACATAGACAATAAACAAAAAATTAAAGCCGGAACTATTCTTGCTAAAATACCAAGA
This sequence comes from Sphingobacteriales bacterium, assembly GCA_021297855.1. Taxonomy (GTDB): domain Bacteria; phylum Bacteroidota; class Bacteroidia; order Chitinophagales; family JADJOU01; genus CHPMRC01. Next base: position 16,891 of record JAJTHM010000051.1, read on the forward strand.
AACGTTGGGAAATCTGGAGATATCACGGGTGGTCTTCCGAGAGTTACTGAGTTGTTCGAAGCGAGAAATCCACTGAACCCAGCGAAAGTAGCTGAGGTAGATGGTGTAGTAACATTCGGAGGTATCAAGAGAGGGAATAGAGAGATTATTGTAACCCCTGTATCAGGTGAGCCAAGAAAATATCTAGTGCCACTTTCGAGCCAAATATTAGTACAAGAACAAGATTATGTTCGTTCTGGCACACCACTTTCTGATGGAAATATTGCCTTAGATGATATCTTAAGAATCAAGGGTGTGTTTGCAGTTCAGTCCTATCTAGTAAATGAAGTTCAAGAGGTTTATCAAAGACAATCAGTAAAAATTAATGACAAACATATCGAAACTATAGTTCGTCAAATGATGTCGAAAGTACTGGTAGATGATCCAGGAGATACTTCTTTCCTTGAAGGGGAGTCTGTTAATAAATTCGACTTCTTAGCTGAAAACGATGTTATTTTTGATAAGAAAGTAGTTGTAGAAAATGGGGAAAGTGAAAACTTTAAGAAAGGTCAGATTCTTACTATAAGACAATTGAGAGAAGAAAATTCTCAGTTGAAGAGAAATGATAAGAAGATAATAGAAGTGAGAGATGCTGTTGCAGCCACCGCTTCGCCTTTGCTAGAAGGCATCACTAAAACTTCATTTGGTAGAGAGAGCTGGATATCTGCCGCTTCTTTCCAGGAGACGACGAAAGTGCTTTCTATGGCTTCAATATCAGCGAGAAGAGATGATCTTATCGGATTGAAAGAGAATGTAATCGTAGGTCAGCCTATTCCTGCTGGTACAGGTTTCCGTAAGTTTAATAATATATTCGTCAATAAGCGAATCAATACGGAAGCTTAGTAGTTAAGATTTCAATTTCCTAGTAAAAAGCGAATGGCTATCAAAGTCATTCGCTTTTTTTGTTTTTATGAGCCGAATAAATTGGCTATTCAGCTCATATTTTGCGTATATTTGAGCCGAATAAATCAACTAATCGGCTCATGATGTATAATTGGCAGTTAGAAAATTGGCCTCATTTCGAATATAATTCAAAGAAATTTGATGACCTATCTATACAGTTTTTCAAAAATGCAGGTCAGAGTGCAGGTGTCACGGCTCATTTAAGCTCGAAAGAAAAAAATGAATCCATTATTCAACTGTTAATTCAAGAAGCGATGAAAACCTCGGCAATAGAAGGGGAAATGATAAGCAGGGTAGATGTAGTTTCCTCGATTCGAAAGAATTTAGGATTTTCTGCGAATACAAAATTGATAAAGGATAAGCGAACCATCGGTATAGCGGAGGCCATAGTCAAGTCTCGAAGTGAGTATGATTTCGATTTGACTGAAAAAATGTTATGGAGCTGGCATAGTTCCTTGCTCGCTCACGATAAAAATATAATTAAAGGTGCTTGGCGAACACATAATGAACCTATGCAAATTATCTCTGGAATCTATGGCAAAGAGGTGGTGCATTTCGAGGCCCCTCCTTCTTTAAGGCTATCAAAAGAAATGAAGAACTATATCAAGTGGTTCAATCAGTCGAGAACGGAAATTAAAAATCCAATCATTCGGTCTGCTATTGCACATTTATATTTTGAGAGTATTCATCCCTTCGAAGATGGCAATGGTCGAATAGGTCGAATTTTATCTGAGAAAGTTTTGTCGCAGGCTCTAGATCAGCCCATATTGCTCAGTTTGTCAAACTCCATTGAAAAGCATAGAAACCAATACTATTCTGAACTCAAAGAAAATCAACGGAAGTTGACTATTGATAAATGGATTATTTTTTTTGGAGAGATGATAATGGATGCACAGAAAAATATGCTCCAAACCATTGAATTTACTATCAAGAAAACGAAATTCTTGGATTATGCAAAACCTCTCATGGATGCCAAACAACAAAAGGCAATGAATAAAATGCTTCAAGATGAAAACTTCATTGGGGGAATGAATGCATCGAAATATATTTCTATAACTAAGGCATCTAAAGCAACTGCTACTAGAGACCTTGCAGATTTGGTTTCAAAGAAAATATTCATTTCTAAAGGTGGTGGACGAAGTACAACTTATGCAGTGAGTTGGGAAAAAGTTGAAAGTTAAACTAATGTTTAATCACATTTAGCTTTAAACCATTGTTGTCCGACAAATATAAGAAATGGCCCTTTTAGGGATTCAAAGTAGTTGAAAACATTGATAAGACTTTTTAAAATGAAATAGCAGGGGGGTCAGCTGGAATTGAATAAGTCTGGCACTGCTTTTTTCT